>JBNKJW010000080.1:0-20657 GCA_050291445.1 Bacteroidales bacterium
TTCTTTCAAAAAATCGTCTTTTTTCATCTTAAATATGTTTAGTTACAAAAAAAAGTTATTTCCGAAACATTTTTTGCTTTTGTTGGCAAAAATGTTTCAGAATAACTTTTTCCGCTTACACACTTGTTGAGACAGATCCAACCAAACTAAAACAAGTAATCAAACTTAAAAACAGATTAGAAAATTCTCTGAATTACCAAGATATCTGTGTTTAGTTATATAGTAGGTTAGTAGTTCATTTCTACTACCCATAAACAAATTGCCACCACTTCGCTACTTATTTTCTATAGACAAATACTATATTACAAGGGCTCAAAATAGATTCCCTCTAAATTCAAACACTTTTTCACCACTCAGCTGTTTGTTTTTGCCTAATGCAAACTTATCTGAACAAATTCATTGCTTTTTTTTAGCAAAAACAAACCTTTTTGCTGAAGTTATTTAAATCCAAAAACTTCATACAAAAAGATTTCAATTAAGCTAATAGCTCCATGAAATGTAAAATATTAATATTTGTAATATAAAAAGACAGCCCAACTTTATGGAATCCCTCCAAAAACGAATCTTATTACTACATTTATAAAACAATTTTTAAAATAAAAACCATGAAACACCTTGTTTACTTTATCTCGCTTACAATCAGCCTAATATCAATAGGGTTATTTAATCAGAGTTGTTACCAGGAAGCAAAATCCGCCACATTTGAACATAGTTCCCAAGAAGCAATTTTTGATTCGCTCCCTACCCCACCAGATACCATTCCCGTTTTAAAAATAAAAGGAGAAACAGGAAGTCTCCGCATGAACGAATTAATGGTAAATGTGGAAGTTTTAGGCAACATTGCCCGCACCACCATGGAAATGAACTTCGAAAATAAAACGGACAGAATACTTGAAGGTGAGTTGAATTTCCCTTTGGGCGAAGGCCAGTCAGTCACCCGTTTTGCCATGGATGTAAACGGTAAATTGCGCGAAGGAGTTCCGGTAGAAAAAGAAAAAGGCCAGCAGGTGTTTGAGGCCATTGTGCGCAAAAATATTGACCCCGGATTATTGGAAAAAACCAAAGGCAACAACTTTAAGGCACGCATTTATCCCATCCCTGCAAAAGGCAACAAACGGGTAGTAATTGCCTACGAGCAGGAACTGGTTGGTACTGCAACAGGGAATTTATACCTGCTTCCGCTACAGTTTAAAGATAAAATGGACAAATTTGGCATTCGTGTGGAGGTTTTTAAGCAACAGATAAAACCAATACTCGAAAAAAATGAGCTGACCAACCTTGAGTTTTCAAAATGGAATGAATCATTTATTGCCGAAAAAGAATTTACAGATTATGTAGCCGATAAGCAGCTGGGTTTTGCTATTCCGCCAACTAACAACATTTACCAAACATATGTGGAAAAAGCTGCCAAACAGGTCGATGATGATTATTTTTACATCAATTTAAAACCAGAAAAGCAATGGCTGGCAAAAACCGTCCCTTCTAAAATCTGCGTTTTGTATGATGTTTCTTCGTCGGCACAAAAAAAAGATACACTAAAAGAAATTGCTGTTTTGGAAAAGTATTTTTCATCGATTAAAAACGCTAATATTCAATTAATTACATTCAGTAACGAAGTTCATGGCAATGACCAGCTCCAGCTAAAAAAAGGCAACTGGAATGAATTAAAAAACAAGCTTAAAAACCCATCATTCGATGGTGCCACCCAACTTGGATCATTGGATTTAACAAAATTTGATTGCGATGAATTTATCCTTATCTCTGATGGTATCTCTAACTTTGGAAAATCAGAAATAAAAACTGGCAAAGTGCCTGTTATGGTAATGAACTCATGCCAATCGGCTGATTTCTCGTACTTAAAATACATTGCAACAGCAACTGGCGGACAGTTCATAAACCTTAAAAACCTGACTGTTGAGCAGGCTTTTAAAAAATTAACTTCGCAACCTTACCAATTTATTTCGGCCACTTTTGATAAAAATGCCATCAAAGAGGTCTATCCTTCTATCCCAAGCTCTTTCTCCACTAATTTCTCATTAGCTGGTCAGTTAAAGGCAGAAAATGCCGAAATCACGCTGAACTTTGGTTTTGGAAGAAAAATTGTTGAGTCCATTAAGGTGAAAATAGATAAAAAAGGCCTGATAAATGACAATAACCTGGTAAGCCGAATTTGGGCACAAAAGAAAATTTCGGAATTGGATATGCGCTACGAGAAAAACAAAGAAGAAATAAGGGCTTTAGGAAAAAAACATTCCATAATTACCAGAGGTACTTCATTAATTGTGCTCGACAGGATTGAAGATTATGTTCAATATGAGATAGTTCCGCCCAAAGAACTGCAAAAAGAATATTTTGAAATAGTTGAAAAACAAAACAAAGAAAAACAACGCTTTGAGCAGGAACAAATTGAAAAGGTAGTTCAGTATTTTAATGCAAGGGTAAAATGGTGGGAAACCGAATTTACCAAAGAAAAGAAAATTGTTAACCAAAAAACCAATAAAAATGGCCACGACAATGGAAATGAAGCCGATTCACTAAGTATTGTTGAAGATGAAAGGGAAATCTCAGAAGAAGCTGTTGTTGAATCAGTTGTTATGGTTGAAGATGTGGTAACAGAACAAAAGAGTGAGTATTTGCATGGAAATATTGTGGAGAAAAAAGACAAGACCAAAGAGGAAAAAGAACGTGTTTCGAGCATCAAATTAAATGCCTGGGATCCACAAACCCCATACATGGCTGAAATTAAAAAGGCTGAAGATAAATATAAAACCTACTTGAACTTGAAGCAAACATATGCTTCTACCCCATCATTTTATCTAGATGTAGCTAACTATTTTGTAAAAGAAGGCAACAAAAAACTGGCGCTTCGCATTCTTTCCAACATTGCCGAAATGGAAGTGCAGAACCATGAATTAATGCGTATTTTGGCGCATCGATTAGAGCAATTGGAATACTACGATTTAGCCATTGCTGTTTATGAAGAAGTGGTTAAAATTCGTTCAGAGGAGCCTCAATCTTATCGTGATTTATCACTTTGCCTGGCTGCAAAAAAAGACTACCAAAAAGCCCTTAACATTATCTACAATGCTATTAAAAAACCTTGGGACAACCGCTTTCCCGAAATTGAAGGAATTATGGCTGTTGAAATGAACCGAATCATTAGCAAAGCAGGCAAAAAAATCGATACAAAAAACATCGATAAACGATTAATCAAAAACATGCCTGTTGATATTCGTATTGTATTAAACTGGGATACAGACAATTCCGATATGGATCTTTGGGTAAGCGATCCGTACGATGTAAAATGTTTTTATTCGCATCCACTAACCTACACAGGTGGGAGAATGTCGCGCGACTTTACAGGTGGCTATGGGCCTGAAGAGTTTTTAATTAAAGAAGCCCTTACCGGAAAATACAAAATACAAGCCAACTATTACGGGTCAAGTGCCCAGCGAATTACTGGCCCCACTACCATTTATTTGGAGATTTACACCAATTATGGCAAAGCAAACGAGAAAAAAGAGGTCATTACCATGCAGTTAACCCAAAAAGCAAGTGTTGTTGATATTGGGGAAATGGAGTTTGGAAAATAGGATGGTATATTGGTATATTTGTGTATCAGTTAATTATAATAAACAATATACAAATTTCAAATACACCAATATACTAATTTCTAGATAAATGAGTGGCCCCAAAAGTTTTTCTGTTCATATATTTGATGCCAATTTAAAAGAAATATTTTGTCTTCAATCGCAAATAAATCAGCAAATTAAAGAACTTGAAAAATTTGCAGTAAAAGATGACGCTTTAAACATTCAGTTTGATTGCTCTGATTTTTTGAATAATTATGAAAAGGAAATTAATAAGCAACTCAAAAGTTATAGTCTTGGATACAAAGGCCAGGTAGAAAACGATAAATACAACCAGCTCAAAAGCCGGGTTCAGGATAAAACTGAAAAACTCAAAAGTTTTCTGAAGAAAGTGAATGCTGAGAAAACAGATTTCATGAATAAAAGACAAGATTACCTGAGTTATGTTTCGTATGAAAATTATTACAAAAACGCCCACGAGTCATTCAATCAGTTTAAAACGAATTTAACAAGCTATATTCAGGAAAACATAAAGGAAAAACAGCCAGAGGTATACGAGAAATCGAAAGACAAGATTGAAAAAATAAAACCCAACATAAAAAAAGAAGAATTTGAGTTTGGTTTTAGAGAAAAAGGGCAAAATGTAAAAGAGAAAGTAACCAGGCACATTGATGAACAGGAAGAAAAAGCAAGCAGTATAAGAAACGAAATTGCTAAAAAGGCATTGTTGCAATCGTTGTCTCAAGGCAAAAATGACCAAGTTGTAAATGAAACAGACGAAAATGAAGAAATAAAAAAACTGGTCAATGCCATTGAAAACAAGATAGATGCAGTTGAGGATAATAAACAAAGACAAAAGTTTAAAACCAACCTTGAAAAGCTGAAAAAAAGTGAAGTCTTTAAAGATATCTACTTCTACAAAGAGTTCATTGATAATTTATCGCAATCGGAAAAAACAGAGAACTATAAAAAGAAAATCAAAGAAGCCCTGTTTGAATTAAATACAAAGGAGTTTGCCAAAACAGTTGCAGAAAAGAAAAACCAGTTGCAACAATATGCCATTGAATTACTGGAAGCCGAAAATATTAAAAACTACCAGATTGAAAATTTCGAAAGCCAGTGCCATTTTTTAAAGGAAGAAAACCAAAAGGTACTCGAAGCCGAATTTGTAAAAAAGAGAGAAAACGAATTCCTGAAACAGCAACTTGTCAATGGCCTTCAAAACATGAACTACCAGGTAATGGACAACATGCAAGTGATTGATTTTGAGAAACAATCAGACTTTCTGTTTAAAGTACCAAATCAAAATAATTATGTCAACCTGAGAATTGATAAGGACAATGATATTGCTTACAACTTTTTAATTGAAGAAGATCAAAACCAACTCAGCTTTGATGAAAAAAAAGAAAAAGTGGTGGAAATGGAACACACTTGCAAATCATTCAAAGAAGTGTTGAAAGAATTAGAAGAAATGGGCCTGGACATTGAAATGACAAAAGCCAGTGCTGCTGACATGGAAAAGCTGATGCAAATACCTAAAAAGTATAGAGCTAAAATAGAAAAAGCAGAGAAAGAACAAGAAAGGATAAGAGAACAAGAGTTGAAGAAAAGATACCTGGATGGGTAAAAAGATAGTCTGAGTTCAAGATTAAGGTTGAGTTTCCTCTGCTCATCATGGATCTCAACCTTAACCTTTTTCTTTTTCGCTAAAACAATAAATCCTTAAAAAAACACCATAATTTCCTACCAAAACATTACTTTTGCAGCTTTTTTTGAAATAAAAGTATGTTTGCAAAATACATTGTTAGTTTATTAGGGGCGGGTCCTAAAAATGAAATACTTTCTGGTTTAACTGTAGCAATTGCATTGGTTCCCGAAGCCATTGCATTTTCTTTTCTGGCAAAAGTAGATCCTCTGGTTGGGTTGTACGCAGCTTGCATCATGGGTTTCTTTACTTCCCTTTTGGGTGGTAGGCCTGGCATGATATCAGGGGCAACCGGAGCCATTGCACTTGTTGTGGCCAGCACTGTAAAAGATCATGGAACAGAATATTTATTTCCAATAGTCATTTTAGCTGGTACAATTCAAATGCTGGTTGGGATGTTGCGTTTAGGTAAATTTATTCGCCTGGTACCCCATTCGGTAATGATAGGTTTTGTAAATGGATTGGCTATTGCTATCTTTTTAGCTCAATTTCCTATGTTTGGGCAAAAGATTGATGGCACATTTTCGTACTACACAGGTTCAAAATTAGGAATAATGGCTGCTTTGGTTGCATTTACCATTGTAATTATTTCCCTTTTTCCTAAAATAACCAAGGCTATTCCAGCTGCATTAGTCGCAATTTTAGTTATTGCCGGAGTTTCATTTATCCCCGGAATAGATACTCCTACAGTTAAAGATTTGTTACAAGGTAAATCAATGAGTGGTGGTTTACCTTCATTATTTACAGCTTACCCCGAAGGTTTTTTCTCACTGGAAACGTTGAAAATAATTATTATGCCGGCTATTAGTGTTGCCGGAGTTGGCCTAATAGAAAGCCTTTTAACATTAACAATAATTGATGAAAAAACCGATACCCGTGGAAGCGGCAACAAAGAAAGTGTGGCTCAGGGAATAGCCAATTTTATAGCCGGCGCCTTTGGCAGCATGGGCGGATGTGCAATGATAGGTCAAAGTATGATAAACATTAACTCTGGCGCACGAGGTCGCTTATCCGGACTGGTAGCTGCATTAACATTGCTAAGCTTTATTTTGTTTTTATCCCCAATCATAGAACTAATTCCGGTAGCAGCTCTAATTGGGGTGATGTTTATGGTAGCTTATGGTACTTTCGATTGGTCCTCGTTAAAAAGACTTAACCAGAAACCACGTGCTGCTTCGTTTATCATGATTACAGTGGCAACAGTTACCGTTATTTTCCATAACCTTGCACTTGCAGTTGCTATTGGTGTTGTGCAATCTACATTGTGGTTTGCCTGGGATAGTGCACTTCGTATACGTGCCAAAGAACGTTTTGATGAAAAAGGCATCAAACATTATGATATTTATGGCCCCTTGTTCTTTGGTTCAACCACTACTTTCCTTGAAAAATTTAATGCCCCTACCGATCCGGAACATATAATTGTAGATTTTGAAGAAAGTAGAGTTGTTGACCAAAGTGGTGTTGAGGCTATTCGAAAATTAAATGAAAAATACACAGGAATCAATAAAAAAGTCTCTTTTGTAAACCTATCAAAAGGCTGCAAAGATTTATTGGCCAATGCTGAAATAGATATCTCTATAAAAAAGGATAAACGTAAGTTTATGGTGGTTTATGATGCGTAATACCGATTTTACTTTCAAAATAGTCCAATTTCTGCAAAGCCTCATTCGACTATTTTCAAGTAGCATGGGCATTTACCATTGCAATTTATATTTTGCCTTTGGACTAAAATATAAATGCAATTGGTATAAGATATATAACTACAATAAAAAGGAGTCTATTGGCAACCAATAGGCTCTTTTTTTATCAAAAAATCACCATATATTATTGCATTATATCCAATCATTCCTTCTTTTTTTATAAATTGCATTGTTAGTTACTAATAATTTCCAGGAAATAATACAAGTTATCAGTAGCTGGCAATCTAAACCGAAGTTCTAATGTCTAATTTCTAATTTCAAAACATGGACCTGCAAAAAACCTTCCCCCGCTGGATGTCTGAATTCAGGCGTTTTCAAAACCTAAAATCTGAACTTTTTCTATACGGGAATGTATACGATTGTTACTATTTCCCTGTAAATCATCACGAAGCGCAAACCGAAGATGAACTAAAATGGGCCAAGTTTCCAAATATTGAAACACTAATGCGCAGGTACCTGTTGAACGAAAACTATCAAATTGTTACCTACTACGATGTTATTGACGGACTGGAAGTTTATTCATCAAACGAAGAAGAAATTAATAAAGACACTATTTTAAAATTCCTGGCCGAAGATAATAAAAAGGCCAATGCCGAATATAGAAATGCGGATATCAGGCAGGTAGAAAACAATTTGGATAATGTTTTAAGTTTTATGCGTTACCTGGTAGGCAATAAAACAAAGTTAAGTGCCGGAATAGTGAACTATTCTTCACGTTTTAGCATGAATCCTAACTCCCTGGCCGAAAACGAGCGAAAAATATTCTTGAAGCTATTAAAATCGGCACAAGAAGCCAGAACTATCCGAACTCCAGGAGGCAAAAAAAACAACATCCTTATTTTTATTTGCGATAAATTAAATGATATTCCTAGTTGGTTGTTATTAGAAAACCCATTAACCCAGGGTATTGATATTCAAAAGCCAAATAAACAAGAAAGATTGCGCTTTTTCAATGTACAAAGTCAGTTTTTTTATTCCGAAGGAGCTGAAATCGACCAAAAGGAAGTTCCTGACAGATTTGTTAACTTAACAGACAGCCTGACTAACAGTGAATTGGAAGATTTAATCATCATCTCTAATGAGGAAAAAATACACGTTAACAACATCAGCCAGATTGTTGATTTATTTAAGTACGGATTAAAGGAAAATTTCTGGCAGGATTTACCCAAAGAAAAAATCAACAATGCAGATAAAGAGCTAAAAAAAAGAGTTTTAGGACAGGATTATGCCATTCAAAAAAGTGTTGAAATAATTCGCCGTGCAAAGCTGGGCTTGCATTCTATCGACCAGAAAAACCCTAAAAACAAGCCTAAAGGTGTGTTATTCTTTGCAGGCCCCACAGGGGTTGGTAAAACAGAATTAGCAAAATCATTGGCAGAGCTTATTTTCAGCGACGAAGATGCCATTGTCCGTTTTGATATGAGCGAATACAACGATGGAAATTCGGATGTAAAACTAATTGGCGCCCCTCCCGGATACGTAGGGTATGAAGAAGGCGGCCAACTGACTACCAAAATGAAAGCCAAACCCTTCTCAATTGTATTGTTTGACGAAATTGAAAAGGCACACCCGGTTATTTTCGATAAATTTCTGCAAATATTGGATGATGGCCGTTTAACAGACGGAAAAGGCGAAACAGTTTATTTTACTGAATCATTAATTATTTTCACCAGTAACCTTGGGGTTTATAAACTCGACAACGATGGCCATAGAGTACTGAATATCAACTACTCTGATGAATATGCTGTGATGTCGGAAAAAATCATGAAGGAGATTGTACGCTTTTTCACCACTAACCTTAACCGTCCTGAAATTCTAAACCGCTTTGGCGATAATTTTGTGGTTTTTGATTTTATTCGTCCCCCCGTAGACAAATTGATTTTGATGAAAAACCTGGAGGTTATCAAAAAGAACCTGTTAAAACAAAAAAACTGCAACTTTGAATACGATGAGCAATTTGCTGATTTATTTTTAAAACATTATGTGGCCCAAAACCTGCACATGGGAGGCCGTGGAATAATCAATAAAATTGAAACCGAAATAAAAAATGGAATTACCAACTTTATGTACGAGCAGGAACAGTCGGAGAATTTGAATTTTAGGGTAATGATTGATGATGATAAAGAAGTGAACTTCGAATTGTTGGGAAACTGATTGGACTGATTAGACTGATTTTAAGGTTTGACAATTACATATCTAAAATTGCTTAAGGGTCTCAATATGAAACTGATTACAAATAGTGTATATGATAACCATGCTAAAAGTTTTAATGAACTTCTTTACTCATCAAATGAGGTTTTCATTGCAGTAGCTTTTTTTAAAAAAACAGGATTCAACATAATATCAAAGGCTTTTAATCAATCACTGGAGAAAGGGAATAAAATAACTCTTGTATGTGGATTAGATTTTTACCAAACCGAACCTGAGGCCTTAAAAGAAGTTTACTCCTTAAGCCAAAAGTACAATAATTGCAAACTAATGATTAAAAAACAAGATGTCAAAAGTACTTTTCACCCCAAAATATACTATTTCAAGAACGAGAAAAAAGCAACATTAATAATAGGCTCTGCAAATTTTACAAAAGGCGGTTTTGAAAGTAACTTCGAATTATCTATTTCTTCTACCTTTGAACTGGCATCAAAAGAAAACAAAGAAATTACTTCTTTGATTGACAAGATCAAAAACAGCAGCACTGTATTTTCCAATATTGAAATCAGTAATTATGCAAGAAAATACCAGATTCATAAAAGGAATGAAAAAGAATCAATTCAAAAGTCAATTGTTGAAATAAAATCTCTTCTCCCACTAAGTAGCGAAAAATTAAAAGAATACCTTGACAAATATAAAAGTAATTCTTCCCAACAGAATGATTTTAAACGTAGAACAAAAAATTATCAAGAAGCCAAGAAAGTATTAGAACTAATACGTACTGAGAATTTAAGTAAGGAAGAGTTTTTTAATAATTATGAGAAGTTAGTTGGGAAAGCTGGTGTGAAATCATTATGGCATTCAGGCTCAATATTTAGAGGTAAAGAAAAAGTTAAAGAATTTCATAAAGAATTTAAAGTGATGCTTAATGAAATAATTGAAAACTTAAATAATATGCCAGGAGAAATGTTTATGAAGCTTGGAAAATATTATCGTAAAGGTAACTTGGAAAAAATCAATCAAATTGGGCCCAATATTATAACCGAAATACTAAACACATATGCCCCTAATAAATTTGCAGTTCTAAACCAAAATCCACTAACCAGTCTAAAACATTTGGGCTTCGAAGAATTCCCTCATTCTCAAAACTTTAAACCTAAAGACTATAATGATTTTACAATTCTTCTATCAGGAGTTATGAATGGGTTTGGATTTAAAACACTTGGACAAGTTGACCACTTTTTAAACTATATTTACTGGAATCCAAAATAGGAGACGATAACACTGGAAGACAAATTATTATATTAATGAACAATTGTATAACTCATTTTTATAATGAGTATCAGGTAAAAAAAACACGGAAATCTTTACTTGAGAAAGCCATCAGGTAAAAAAATGCAGATATTTTTATCATCTGTTTAAATAAACGTTGCCTTGCATCAGTATTATTTGCATTCAAAAATACTATGATTAAAATAATGGACGATAAAACCCAAATATACTCCAATAATAATAAAACTACCGTTTACCAGGAAGCAGAAAAACGGACCAAGCCCTCTGTTCACAACCTTCATCCTGGAGATAAGATTGTATTGAACAACAAATCCTATGAAATTCTTGATATCATCTCTGAAAATACTGGCGAAGCAGTCATTTACAAAATAAAAAACAAAGCAGAAAATCCCTTTGCACTAAAACTCTATTTTGAATTCAAAAACCCTGAATATGAGCCAAATACAGAAGCCTTAGAACGTATTAAAAACATTAAGGATGTTGATATTTTGCGCCTTCATGATTTTGGAACAGGCACCAGTAAATACAAAGGAAAATATTGCTTTGAAATAGCTGATTTTGCGAATGGTTCTGATCTTTTAAGCCTCAAAAATATAAAAGAAAAATACTTATCCGATTTTTTGATTGATGAAGTGGTCCCACAAATTTTTAAAGGTATTTTAACGCTGCACAACAACCGGATTTACCACTGCGATTTAAAACCTCAAAACGTTTTTTACATTGATAATCAGCAACTTGATATTGTTATTGGTGATTACGGATCGGCCAAAACCTTTGAATTTGATGCAACAAAAAATTCAAGAAAAACAACCACCGTAAAAGGCTCTGATTTTTATCTGCCACCAGAGCAGGCACGCGGATTTATTTCGGAAAAAAATGACTATTATTCCTTTGGGATGATTTTGTTGCATCTTTTTTATCCCGAAAAAATATTATTGAATATTAATGAGCCCAAAAGCCTGAGCCACGAAAAACTTAAAACCATTATTGAGCGACAGTTCGAAAGCAAGCCCATTATTGATTTCAATCCTGAATATGAGCGCATTAACCAACTAATTGAAGGCCTTACACTAGTCGATTTTAACCTGCGATGGGGCCAGGAAGAAGTCCAAAAATGGTTAAATGGAGAAGCAGTTGAAGTATTTTACAACAGTGCACAATCGAACAAAGTTGATCTGGATGCGCTGGTATTTGGTGAATACACTATCAATACTCCCGAAGATTTACGCGATTACATCCTGACCGACAAAAACTGGTACGCCGACCTGATTGAAGACACCGATAACCGCGAAGATTTTACTAACTGGATGCTAGGTTTATATAACGGCGACAAAAGCAAACGCTCTGCTTTAAACCGCATAATAAAAAACTACAGCCCCGAAGGAATTAAATTTGTAAGTGATGCCCTTATTCGATTTTTTCTTCCCCAACACCCTGTCATGTTTGGCTTTAAAAGCTTCGATTTGGCCACCTCTTCTGATTTACAAAAAACCACAGCCGAAGCGTTTTCTTACCTTATTCAGAATTTGTGGAACAGCTCTTCGGATAATGATCTACGATTTTACATTTTCAGCTATGAATCAGCACTATCTCAGCTGCAGGCAACAAACGATGAAGCAAAAATTGCTTTAAATAAACTTGTTCATGTACTAAATGCTGAAAATAGTAAAGGCTGGGACTCAGACAAGAAAAAAAATTTTTCGTGGGAAAACATAACAAAAAATTCGCTCAATCTTATCGAACAGTTTTTAGTTGATTATTTACCAAGTGTGGTAAATATCCATTTTTCTGATATAAAAAAATTTAACGAGTTGCATTATACATTATCTAAATCGTTAACAGGTTATTTTAAGGAAATTGGAATCAATCTCAAACTGGAACAAGAAAGTTCACAAAATACAGCTACCATAGCTTATCCTTCTGATTATAAGTCCTTTGACTATTTTTTAGACATAACAATTTCTCATTTGATTAATGAAATCTGTATACAAGATAGTATTGATAAAGAACTACTTACAACCTCATCACAGGAAAAATTTGCAAAGGAATTCAAAATCAATTACAATAAACAAATTGGAACTCTGAGCGATGAGTATAACCAGCAGAAAAAAGAGTTTCGAGGGATTAGAGGACTGGAAAATTATTTTGATGAACTAAAAACAAGCCTTACAAAAAAATATGAGCTAATTCCTTACAATCACAGACTAATTGACACTATTAGAAAAGAAGGCAAACGCCTTGAAAAAATACAGGCTAAAGAAAATGAGCGATTAGAAGCTTTTCGTAAAATTCGGATAAAAAGTGACCTCAGAATTCTTAGGCGAACCTTATTTTTAGCGTTTACAATTATGTTCTTTTGGCCTCTGTATCAGGCAAATAAAAATACAATAAACAAAAGCATGTTGCTGAAAGGTGTGGAACTAGTCCCAGTTGAAGGAAGTACCTTTAGAATAGGGCGCAACCATGGAAATCAAAATGAAAGCCCTCGGCACACTGTAGTACTTGATGATTTTTTCATTGGTAAATACGAAGTAACAAATGCTCAGTTTGCCATTTTTTTAAACGATTATGGCAACATACTTGTAAAATCAGGTCAGGATTCGGGCCAGCAAATGATACAACCTAATGGCTGGAACATCAGATATGAAAAAAACACATGGGAACCGGTTGATGGCTGGGAAAACCACCCAGTACAAAGTGTTAGCTGGTACGGAGCCAATGAGTTTGCCAAATGGGCGGGTGGAAGGCTGCCTACCGAAGCCGAATGGGAATATGTAGCACAAGGCGGAAAAGACGAGAAGCCACTTATGGGCTTAAAAGAGCTGGAACTGGATAGTATTGCCTGGTATATTGATAACGCAGGAAGCCGCCCTGAAGAAGTTGGTACCCAAACCGCGAACAAACTCGAGGTATTTGATATGTATGGCAATGTGTGGGAATGGTGCCATGATTTTTACGATGCCAGATACTACAGAAGAAGCCCAAGGCAAAATCCATGCAACACAAGAAAAACATATAAAACACGAATAAAGACGATAAGGGGAGGCGCTTACAATTCGCATAAAAAAGAAGCTAACCCGTTTTTTAGGGATGGAAAAGGGGCAGAAACTATGCAACCAACAATTGGGTTTCGCATTTGCTGGGTGAATGAATATAAAAAGTAAGTAAGTCATTAGATATTGGTCATTGGTTAATTAATTAAAAGTCCAACATCTGATGACAAATGACTTCAACAATTTTTAAGTAAACTAAATTCGGTATAATTATGTCCGAGGCAGAAGTAAACCGATTTAATATGTCTGTAAAACAAGGGGTTGAGAGAGAAAACCTGAAAGGTAAGATGTTAAAAACTTAAGGATTAGATTATACCAATTGCATTTATATTTTAGTCCAAGAGCAAAATATAAATTGCAATGGTAAATGCCGATGCTACTTGAAAATAGTCGAATGAGGCTTTGCCGAAATTGGACTACTTTGAAAGTAAAATCGGTATTAAACATTTTTTTGCATAGTTACACAGCCCTGAAAGGGCGTAATAGCAATAGCCCGGTGCGCAGCGCCGGGTATAAAATGAAGCAATCAAACCGTGGGCGCATGAATGTTTAGTTCAAATAATAATGACCTCCCCACGGAATATCAACGTGGATTGTTTCTTTGTTGATAAAGGCATAAATACACCGGGCTTTGCCCAGTGCTTATTGCCTATGCACCTTTGGCGCTAAAATAAAAACAATGAGTGACCCTGATAAAACAAACAGCTATTCAGACAATGACAAAACCCGAATTTATTGTGATTTGGGTAAACAAACTAATGAAACCGTCCACCAGCTTAAAGTTGGGGATAGTATTACACTGAATAGCAAGGATTACCAAATCATTGAAATAATATCGGTAAACACTGGCGAAGCGGTTATTTATAAAATCAAAAATGAAAATCAGGAAATTTATGCCTTAAAACTGTATTACGAATTTTCTGACCCTGGGCAAGAACCAAATAATAACGCTCTTGAGCGAATCCGGTCAATTAATGATGTAGACATACTAAACCTACATGATTATGGAACCGGAACCAATAAATACCTAGGCAAATTCTGTTTTGAAATTTCTGATTTTGCCTGCGGATTGGATCTTTTAAACGTGAAGGATTTCACAAAAAAATACAATCCCGAATTTATTGTAACTGAAATAATTCCACAGATTTTCCTGGGAATTATGCATTTGCACCAACACCGTATTTATCATTGCGACCTGAAACCACAAAACATCTTTTTTCTTGACGAAGCACAACTCGATATTGTAATTGGCGATTATGGCTCAGCCAAAACATTCGAATTTGATGAGGAAAAGCAATCCAGAAAAACAACTACTGTTAAGGGAACCGATTTTTATCTCCCACCCGAACAGGCAAGGGGCTTTATTTCTGAAAAAAATGATTATTACTCCTTTGGAATGATTTTGTTGCACCTGCTTTATCCGGAAGCGGTACAAGCTCAGGAAAACGACCCTAAAATACTCAGTCACAATAAATTAAAGCAAATTATTGAGCGACAGTTTGAAGGCCTGCCCATAATAGATTTTAACCCACAATACAAAAAGATCAATTCGTTAATTGAAGGTTTAACATTGGCCGATTTTAACTTAAGATGGGGAAAAGAAGAGGTTCAGCGGTGGTTAAAAGGTGAGGATATTCATGTTGTTTACAATCGTTCAGGAATAAGGCCGAAAGGGAACGAAGTTTCATCTTCTGGCACCCTTAAATTTGGAAAATATGTAATTAACACTCCTTTTGATTTACGGGATTATATTTTAAACGACCCCAACTGGTATACCGATTTAGTAGAGGACAAAGACAACTGGAACGATTTTATCAATTGGGTGCTGGGCCTCTATGATGGGGACAAAAGAAAACGTTCAGCACTTAACCGAATCGTTAAAGAGTACAGCCAGGAAGGCCTTGATTTAATAGCTGATGCAATTATCCGCTTTTTTATTCCCGATTATCCAGTTTTAATTGGTCTTAAAACCTTTAATTTGGCTGAATCAAAAGACTTGAAAAAAAGCGTTTCCGAAATGTTTGTTCATCTACTTGATAAAGTATGGACTAGTGCTTCTGAAAAAGATTTAAAACTATACCTTTTCCGGATAGAGTTTGCATTAAGGCAACTAAAAGAATACCAGGATGATGAGCTTGGGTTGATGAAGCTTCTATATAAAAATCTAGGGGCAAAAGGTAAAATCAGGGGCGACTTTTACAGTTACAGAGTTTATGCTTTTATTGCTGTTACAAAAGATTCAAAGGATAACCTTGAAGAGTTTCTTTTTCAATATTTACCTGCAATTGGGTATATACAATTCAAAAACCTTTCAAAAGAAAATACCATTTATTACTCACTTGAAAAATCGCTTTCAAATTATTATAAGAAAATTGGGATTGACAGCACAATAGAAAAACAAAATTATGAAGGAAACATAACCACTAAATTTCCTAAAAAATATAACACCTTCGATGATTTTGTTAAAACTTTAGTTGATGAAAATATCAAAGTCATTTGTGAAAAACACCAGCTTAATATTAATCTAATTGACAAAACCTCATACGAAAACTTAAAAAAGGATTATTCAAATGTATACAGAACCTATTTTAATAACCTGAAACATGATTTTAATAAATTAAACAAAGAAATCTCTGATGAAGCCCGAAGAAGCCGATTAATCAGAGAAAATTTGCAAAATATCAATAGCATTGTTAAAAATGAGCTTTATCACAAAATTGGTGAAGCGTTTCAGTATATTGATAATTGCAGAAACATAATTGAGAGCGAACTACAATTAATAAGAAAAAAGAAACAGGAAAAAGCACTTGCAAGAGAAAAACGACGAAAAGAGTTTTTTTCAAGGTACGTTGGTTGTTTATTACCTTTTTTTGGTTTTCTAGTTTTTGGTGCGATATTTTTCGGTGGCGATGTCCTTGAATATTTTTCTTTAATGTTTACTGACATTGAAACTGTTGATAAAAGTACTGCATTATCAAAAATTGAAATGATAGCTATTAAAGGTGGCACTTATAAAATGGGAGACCCCGATGGCCCTGATGATGAAAAACCACTACACAAAGTAACTCTTAACGACTTTGCTTTAAGTAAATACGAGATTACCAATGAACAATTTGCTGATTTTTTGAATGATTATGGCTCTGATAAAGTAAAAGAAGGTACGTATGCAGGAAATAGAATGATTTACTCCAGCTCTGAAGAAAGCAGAGAATGGGGAGTAAATTATACCAAAAAAGGTTGGTTGCCAAGTAAAGGCTATGAAAAATTCCCGGTAGTTTACGTTACCTGGTATGGTGCAAACAAATATTGTAAATGGGCAGGAGGCCGATTGCCTTCCGAAGCTGAATGGAATTTTGCTGCCATTGGAGGAAACAAAACCCAAAAATATAAATATTCTGGAAGTTCTAACATTAATGAAGTATCGTGGTATAAAGAAAACTCTGAAACTCATACACATGAAGTTGGAACAAAAAGTCCTAATGAACTTGGGCTTTACGATATGAGCGGAAACGTTTATGAGTGGTGCCAGGATTGGTATGATAAAGAGTACTACAGGAAAAGCCCCAAATTAAACCCCGTAAATAATGATGAAACAGGTGTAAAAGTACTCAGAGGTGGGTCTTATTACAATCCTTCAGGGAGTGGTTTGCCTTGCAACAGAAGCCATGATCCACCTTCTGATCATTTCAGCAACTACGGATTTAGACTCTGTAAAAATACTGAAATACAGATAGATAAGCAAAAAAACAAAACACAGACTTCCGAAAAAAAGAAAGAAAAGAAAGAACTGAAAAGAAACGACATAATTCAGGAATTAAAGACTAAAAATGGAGATCAAAGCATCGTTATAACTGAAGAAAAACAGACACTTATTGAAGCCTCTAAAAAAATAAATGTGCCAATGGTATTTGTTAATGGAGGGATGTTCATTATGGGCGATAGAAGGGGAAAAACATCTGAAAATTATGAGCACCAGGTAAAATTAAACAGTTTCAACATCAGTAAATACGAAATCACTAACGAGCAGTTTTGCGAATTTTTAAACAACTATTGCTCCGAGGAAGTTAAAGATGGTCCATATCATGGAAAAAAAATGTTTTCGGTAAGTAGTTTAATAAAATGGGATTCTGGAAAAAACAAATGGACAGTTAAAAAGGAACACAAGCGCTTACCTGTATATTCAGTAACCTGGTATGGGGCAAAAGAATACTGTAAATGGGCAGGTGGCAGGTTGCCCACCGAGGCCGAATGGGAATTTGCAGCAAAAGGCGGTACCAAATCAAAAAACTACCTTTATGCAGGTAGCAATTCAATTAATGAAGTGGCCTGGTACAACCCTGTTTTAGAAGAGCAAATACAAAGCAACACTGGAACCTATGAACTAACAGGAGAAATGATGGCCTTGTACAAAACACATCCTGGTGGAAGAAAAAAACCAAACGAACTAGGTATTTATGATATGAGCGGAAATAAAGAAGAATGGTGTGAAGACACATACAGTGCTGATTTTTATAGGATTAGCCCGGTTAACAATCCTTGCAACACAGCTAAGGGGACTGCAAAATGCATTCGTGGAGGTTCTGTTAAATCGGGAGCTGCCCCATGCAAAACTTACGTCCGATCAAAACGAAGTCCGGGCTACTCAGATTTTAGATTGGGATTTAGAATGGTAACAGACACTAAAGATGTAAGCTAATGCACTGGAAACTGAACAGGATACAATACCCGGTTTACAACCTGGGCAAAGGCAAGCGTATTGGTATTTGGGTACAGGGCTGCTCTTTAGGGTGCAAAGAGTGTATTAGTCAAACCCTGCAAACTTTCAAAGGTGGAAAAATGATAAAAATAGATGCATTGGTTAACGAAATTGCAAGGGTTAAAAACCTTTTTGACGGTGTAACTATAACAGGTGGAGAACCCTTTCAGCAATATAAGGAGTTGATTGCTTTTTGTGCCTATTTAAAACAGCATACCAGTCTTGAAATTTATGTATTTTCGGGCTATTATTTAGATGAAATCTATGAACTTTATCCTGATAAATTATTTTTAAAATACATTGATTATCTGATGGATGGAAGGTTCATAAACACCAGGCACGATAATGAAAACGCAAGAGGTTCAAACAACCAAAGCCTGTATAAAATAATTAATAATGAGCCGGTTAAGCAGGAAAAATATTTCGCATCCAGCAAGTTTGGCCTAAATGTAGATAAAGATTCGCAGGTTTATTTAAGCGGGATACCCAAACAAAATGAATTACAGCAGTTAGGCAGTTTTTTAAACGAAACGGGCATAAATATAACTTTTAAATAATGTTTAAAATAGTATGTGATTTTTGCGGCAACGAAAACAAATTTTCAACTCTGGAGCAACGCCCTAAAGAGTGCTCAAATCTGGCATGCCAGAATTCACTGGAAAATTTGGAAATTGTAAGCATTGAAGATAACGAAGAACTGGAACAGCCAATGAAGATTGTTGGTCTTAAATTAATTTATCAGAAAACCTCAGAAGAAATAACCTTAAAAACGGAGGCAAAAATCATTCTGGGAAGGCAAAATTATGGCAGCCAGGTACTTTCAAAAATCAAACAGGTAAGTCGTGCCCATTGCAGCATTGAATTTACAGGCAATCAATTCATTGTTAAGGATTTAGGCTCAACCAACGGAACATTTACAGGCCTTGGCGATGATAAAATTAATTGCCGCGAACCACAGGCACTTAAAGACAAAGATTTTTTGGTGCTTGGTCAGGAAGTTTTTTTAATTCAACTGATTAAAGCAGAAGACAGAACAGAGCAAGTGGCAATAGAAAACGAAGTAGAAGTTAACGAACCATTGAAAATTTTATGCACGGAATGTTCCTGCGTTTTACAACAGTTGCCCTGCTCCTGCCCCGATTGCGGCACATGGAATGAATAATCCAGAACTTAGAAATTAGAACCTGAAAATTAGAAATAACAAGGTTCTAATACGCAAATAAACTAAGTTCTAATTTCTAATATACTAAGTTCAAAATCATGAAATTCAACATCTCCTCCTTCACCCACATAGGCACCCGGCGCCAAATAAACCAGGACAGAATTTTGGTTAACAACAGAGTTCTTGACAACGATTTTTACCACCTGAAAAATCAATCAAACTGCTATTGCTTTGTTGCCGATGGAATTGGCGGTGGACTAGCAGGTGAAGTCGCGTCGCAATTTGTATTGGATGCAATTTTGCAACAAAAAGAAAACTTTCTTCAGCTAGATGAAACCGCCATTGAAAAAAGACTGTATTCAATTAATAATGAGCTCATTGAATACACCAGTTCAAAACCAGAATACCATGGTACTGGCACCACTCTAAGTGGTTTAATAGTGCTCGAAAATGAAACTTTTTTAACCATTCAAGCCGGAGATTCAGAAATATGGGTGCTACGAAACAATTTATTCTTTCAAATTACCGAATCGCAGGTTTTTGATGACTCGGATGCAAGGAGTCCGCTTATCAGTTATTTTGGAGGAGAAGAAGCCAGACTGGAGCTTTCCCTTAGCTCCTCACTTCGTGAAATTCGCACAGATGACTTAATTTTAATTTCATCTGATGGTTTATTAAATGCACTTGATCCAAAACAAGTAAAAGCAGTTTTAGCAAACGATCAACAACTGCCCGAAAAGGCTAAATTTATCCTTAACCAGGCACTAAAAACCGGTGCAAATGATAATATAAGTTGTATTTTGATTGAGGTAGTCCGCGAATTACACTAATTTTCACGAATTATTTTCGTGCCAATTCGTGAAATTTGTAGTTAAAACTTATCTCTTCCTTCTTATTACTTACTTACGCACTTTCTTCAAACATGCTAGCATAAACACTACACAATCAAATAGTTACATAAAATGATTTTGATTTTTGGTGTCCATTGCAAAGCACAGGTGAAGAAAGGTTGAGATGAATAAAATTATTGAAATAGTAGTAAAACTGAATCCAAGGGATTCAAATGTTTATAGGAGAAATGGCGGTAAGTAAACATTTGCCCCCATCGGGGCATCCGCGTCAATTTAAGATAAAAGCAGGCATGAGAACCTGCTATTCTAGGTATAAGGATAAAATCCATTTGGACAATTTCGAAACAATTGTCAAGTAAAATTACTGATTTTTTTGAAAAATCGACAATCGATTCACTA
>JBNKJW010000081.1:0-3028 GCA_050291445.1 Bacteroidales bacterium
ATGATTATGACTTTTCTTTTTAGATTTAGTTAATTTTCGCATAAATCGCCCCAAATTTTATTGAACTATCCCGATAGTCCTTCAAAAATTTAGGCCAATTTCTACTAAAAATTAACCTAAACTGTGCAATTATTTTATGTCGGACTCAGGTTAGTAATAAAGGGAAACTTCCTGTTATAATGCAACTTATAATAACAGACGACACTACTGCATTAAGAGTGGTTATAAATGGTAATGGGAAAAAAATAGAACTTAAAGACAAAAAACCTTCGAAAATTTATAATCAAGAAATTTACCATAATACCGAAATAGAAGTAGAGAAATAAAAAGTACAGCACACAACAATACATATAAGTCATGTGAGGCACAGGTGATTCGCGAATGGTGGTGATTTCAATTTGTCCGCTCATTGTTTTTAAATCGACACTTTCTTATTAATTTAGCCTATTGAAAAGCAATGAGCTAAGTGAGTTTTTTGAGAGGTCGGACTATTTCAATCCCTACACGTCTCATGTATGAAGTCGTTAGAGAGAAATTAAATGAGAGGATTACTTATAATATTATTTCTAGTTCTAATTGAGCAAGTTATTTTTGGACAGCTTCAGAGTGAAAAATTGGAGAAAATATTTATGTCCAATTCGATTAGCCAATTAGAAAAAGAATTTAAGGAGCTTGAAAAGGATAAGTCATCAACTATTGGAAATGTTTGGGTAGAGGATATATTTAAAGGTGAAATTCTGAATGAAATTACCTACCATAAAATTTCATTAAATTTAGTTATACCTGTGAAAGTAGGAAATCGTGATTGGTGGGGGCAAAAAGAACATTTCATTGAATTCGTTTCAAAAGATGATACAATATTTTATAGGAGAATAAAGGACAAGGACGAAAAATTTGTTAAGTGTTACTTTAACGAAAATCAATTATCAGGTTTTATAAGTAATTATGAAAAGCTATACAGAACGAAAATCAATAGTAATTATGACAACCTGATCTTTTACGAGAAGGGATACTATGGAGTTGCATGTGGACTAGCTGGTTATCCGCCTGAAAAATGTGAAGAAATGATGGCACTGGTTACTAAAAAGGACAGCGAAGAGCTTCTAAATTGGGTAAAATCGTTGTCCCCTTTATCGCAAGCCTATGGAATCCTTGGGATGTATATTTTGGAAAGGAAAGGGTTTATTCTTAAAGGAACACATAAGTTATTGATTGAAATTGTTACCAACAAATCAATTAGCATTAGTACGTGTGAAGGCTGCTTTTTAGGAATGAGAGTCCCTCTAAAATCAGTATTAACAAAGGATAATCTGGAGGAGGCATACCAATATTTAAAAGAAACCTTGGATAACAAGAACTAAAAACATCATGCTGACTATCAGTAAGATTGAGAGCTCAAAGCATTGTGAAACACCATCAAATTTTCAATTTATTCGCTGGCGCTCATGAGGCTAAAGGTTGGCTTTTAGATAAATGAAATTAAAAATTTACTCGCAAGCTCGTGAGAGAAGTTGGCTACTTGCAGCCATGAAGTGTGTCGGTTGAATGGCGCGCGCTGTTCAGTTTGCCGTTGGCAGCAGCTAAAAGAAGAATCAAAAAAAAATAAAATGGGATTTGGCTTTAATTTATTTTTCATGTTCATTCTTATCCCGTTAACAGGCATCCTCTTGATCGCCTGGTTACTTTCAAGGAAATTGCTTATTGGAAAAATACTTGGATATATTTGGCTTGGAATATTTGGACTGGTTTTACTTTCAGGCCTTATTCGTTGGTTAACAGCTAAGACGGAACTGGACAAAGAAGACTATTACGGCGAATACATAATTAATAGAGAGTACTTCAAAGGCAAACAGGCTGATTGGCAGTATAATAATTTTAGGTTTGAAATAAAAGACAATGACTCTATCTATTTCTATATTACCGACAAAGAAAAAATACTGAAAACTTATAAAGGCATAGTTGCAACAACAAAGTATTACAGATCTGAACGACTCATTTTAAATATGGAAAAGCCGGTTTTTCATATTTTGAGCAGTAACCCAACAATATATAGAAGTGCTTGGAGTTTCTACTTGGTTTTTTATTCACCTAAGTTTAACAATGTATTTTTCAAAAAGGGGGAATGGAAACCAATAAATAACTGCAAGTAAAAAGCTGACCGAACAACAAACGCCTGTCCGCCCATTATGCACTTATACAATTTTTAATTGCTACCTCAACAGGTGTGGTTCCAGCACTCATTTCCAGTACTTTTTTTATGGTTTCAGGGTTTTGCAAACAACTGATGACCACATCTGCAACATCTTCTCTCGAGACTGACTTTTGCAATACATCAGGGGTGGGCATAATAGTAGCTTTTCCGGTACCAGGTTCATCCGTAAGCCTTACCGGGCGAACAATGGTGTAATCCAGTGCGCTGTTTTTCAGGGTATTATCAGCAAAGTGTTTGGCAATAAAATATGGTTTAATGGGCGATTGATCCCACCAACTTCTTAAATCTGCCCTGGCTACACTTACCATCACGTACCTTTTTACCTTTGCCTTTTCAGCTGCTATCATCGATTTAACGGCCCCATCAAGGTCAATTTCAAGGGTTTTGTCAGCACCGGTTTTGCCTCCGCTTCCGGCAGTAAAAACAATTGCGTCCATACCTTCAAAGGCTTGGGCAAGCTGGTCTACAGATCCTTCTAAACTGGCAACAATTGAGGGCATTTTTAGCGCATCAAAGAACTCTTTTTGTGCTTTGTTTCGTATAAAAGCGGTGGGTTGAAAACTGTCAGATTTTGACATTTTTTCTGATATGATTTTCCCAATCTTTCCGTGTGCGCCTATAATTAATGTTTTCATTGTTTTTTGATTAAAAATTGTGCTGTTTATAGCAGAAACAAAACAGCAAACGTATACCCAGATGGGGTTAAATCTCTTCTTTTCAAAATCTACCTATAAACATTTGAATCCTTCGGATTCAGTTTTGCTACTATTATTTCAACAATTTCATTCATCTCAACCTTTCTTCATTGCTTTACTT
>JBNKJW010000082.1:0-40511 GCA_050291445.1 Bacteroidales bacterium
TTAGCAAAGCGAAGATGTATAAGAATACTTCGAGCTGAAGCTAATGAAGTAGATGATGTGCCTCTGGCTAGCATAATAATCATTCGTTTTTTGTTACTTGAAGGTAAAGTTAATGCAAGGAAAAATTACTGTATTTTTTAAACTCTTTGCACTTTTCCACAACTTTTTTTATGTAAATATTTAATTTTAATAGGCTTAGGCGTTTTTCAGCGAGCCCTATTTAGTAACATAATGGCATACTTGATTTTGAGTCTGTAGAAAATGAATATACCTAAGTAAAAATTACATTGCCCCTAAAGCAATAACCCACCTTTTCATCTTATCTTAAACTCTTGATTGTAAGATTCTTTATTAATGCCTGACCATTTGTCAATAAGCCCAACCTGCCTTTTGTGCTTAGTTTCTCTTCAATGATTGATAGTTCCAATAGTTTATTATCGTTTATTTTAAGTACTAAACGATTGTTTAAAGATTTAATTTTTATATGGTACCAAGTATTGTTGAGTATTTCAACCGCTGCACTTTTAACTGTTATTCCGCCTCCAGGCCTTCCTTCAGCACTGTATGAAAATTCACCCCTGCCAAAGTTTACATTTTGTTCAATTTCGTATAAATAAGCCCTTACATATTTATCACCATCAATGTTTAACATTAGTTCAAACAGCGATCCCGCTACCATATTTACATCCAACTCAATCTCGTAATTACTTGGTAGTGAATCCCTTGAAAGCAATACACCCCAATTCATGTTTTCGCCTTCACCTTGCAACATACCATTTTCCATCTTCCAATTTTGACTTAGTATTTCCCAAAAGGCATCTAAATCATCATTTTGTTGATAAATGGTTATTGATGCCGGCTTGAATAGGTTGCAAGCGACAAAGGAAATAACAAACAAGGTATAAACAGCTTTTTTCATTAGTTAGGGTTCTAGTTCCACAATAAAGTTAATACGAATTCTATATTTTTAAATCTCAATTTTACCAGCTAAGTTCTATCCACTCTCTTATATCTGTAGCAATCATTCCTGCAGCTTTAGCAGCTTTAAGTCCAGGATCACCGTCCTCGAAAACCTCACAAAATTGAGGTTCAACATTAATCAACTCAGCACAGCAAAGAAAAGTATCCGGGGCAGGTTTATGGTTCTCAACATCATTTGCAGTGATTACCACCTCAAAGTATTCTCCAATTCCGGTATGTTTAAGAGTTTGAGTTACTGTTTTTTTATTTCCACCGGTACCAATTGCCATAGGTAGCTTTCCGTGATACTCTTTCACAATATCAAAAACCTCATCAATAGGTTTTGCATTATTCAACTGAGCCATGAAGTTTTCGGCTTTTTTATTTACCAGCGACTCCACCGGCATATCTGTGCTAATACCATGCAGCAAACAAAGCTGCTCAGCAATTTTTGCGGCAGGTGCCCCCATTAACGATTGCAAAAACTCCTTACTCATATTCATACCATGCTCATTAGCAGAAGTTTGCCAGGCTTTAAAATGAAAAGGCATGGTATCGACAAGGGTGCCGTCTAAATCAAAAATAAGTCCTTTGGCTTTTGGTGAAATATCTCTTTTTAGCATGTTCATTTTTTTGTGCAAAAGAACCTATTTTTTTGTGAAATTGAAAACCATATCCTTTTTTGATTTCACCTATTTTTCGAAAAAAGTGGGTGCATATGTAAACATCAGCCAAAACCACTGAGGAGTTTCTGATTCTCCTACAGCAACATTTTTAAACGCTTTCAGTGTTTTTGAAGGAAAAGCTACATGATAACCAGCTTTTATATTGATTTGTTTATTTTGTAGGTGTAGGTTAAGTCAATTTCCAATCCGAGCTTTTTATCATAATTACGCTCATCGTCAATTGGTACATCTCGTTGCATGCTAAACAGATGAAATTGGGTTACAAGTTTGTTTTTTTTATTAAAATTGTTTTTTGCACTTTAGCAGCTTTTCTATCATTTTTTGAATTGACAATATGAGCCCTATTTTAGTTTTTACAGTAATTACTTCTTATTTCTCATTGCTGATTTTTATTTCGTATCTCACATCAAGAAAAGCAAATACTGCTACATTTTTCACAGCTAACAGGCAATCGCCATGGTACCTGGTTGCTTTTGGTATGATTGGCGCCTCCCTATCCGGGGTAACTTTCATTTCAGTGCCAGGCGAAGTGGGGAACAGTAATTTCTATTATTTTCAGATGGTAATTGGCTACCTGTTGGGCTATTTTGTTATTGCCACGGTGCTTATGCCTATTTATTATCGGCTCAACCTGGTTTCCATTTACACTTATCTTGAAAAAAGGTTTGGTTTTGCATCGTATAAAACTGGTGCTGCTTTTTTTCTGCTTTCAAGAGTCATTGGAGCATCTTTTCGCCTGTTTTTAGTAGCCACAGTGCTGCAACTTGCCTTTTTCGATAGCTTCGGTATCCCTTTTTGGTTAACAGTAATTGTCACCATATTGCTGATATGGCTTTATACCTTTCGGGCCGGAATTAAGACAATTGTATGGACGGATACTTTACAAACCACTTTTATGCTGGTTGCTGTAATAATTAGTATTTACCTCATTAGTGATGAAATGAACCTTACCTTTTCTGGTTTGGTTGCTGAAATTCGCTCCAGTGAATTTTCAAAAGTAGCTGAATGGGACTGGCAACCCAGGCTAAACTTTTTTAAGCAATTTTTCGCTGGAGCTTTTATTGCCATTGTAATGACAGGCCTTGATCAGGATATGATGCAAAAAAACCTTACCTGCAAAAACCTGAAAGATGCCCAAAAGAACATGTTTTGGTTCAGCATTACCTTAGTTCCCGTCAACCTGCTGTTTTTATCGCTGGGCGCACTGCTTTACAGTTATTTTAATTCAGCAGGATTGAGTTTTTCAGGAGAGGAAGTTTTCAAGTTTGTACAAGAAACCGGAACATTTGAAAATACTGATAAGCTTTACCCCGAATTGGCAATTAATCATTTTGGTATGGCCGCCGGAGTTACTTTTTTACTGGGAATTATTGCTGCAGCTTTTTCAAGTGCTGATTCTGCACTAACTTCTTTAACCACCTCATTTACAGTCGATATTTTAGGCATTGATGTAAACAAAGAGTCAAAAGAAACACAAAGGAAAAAAAGATATATCCACCTGGGTTTTTCAGCCCTTATTTTCCTGGTCATCCTTATTTTTAAATGGATAAATAATGATAGTGTGATAAACCAGGTATTCAGGGTAGCAGGTTACACTTATGGCCCCTTGCTAGGCTTGTATGCTTTTGGCTTGTTCACTAAAATAAAGGTAAAGGATAAATTTGTCCCGTTGGTTGCCATTGCTTCTCCTATCATCACCTACCTGATTAATTTATTTTCAGAAGAACTTCTGGGAGGCTATCAATTTGGTAATGAACTACTTTTGGTTAATGGACTAATTATGTTTTTGGGGTTATTGCTTGTCTCAAAAAGAAATAGCAAAATAGATTGATAATATTCTGTTCACCTTCTAAAATACTGTATCAAAACTAGTTCGTGAAGTAACGACATCTGGCGGATGCAATATTACACCGCTTTTAGGAATTCTTTACACTAATAATCTCAGCAGCAATACTTATGGCAATTTCCATTGGTGTTTTGCTTTTTATTTGAATCCCAATTGGTGAATAAACCTTTGGAGAATTGTGGGCTCCTGGTTTGTATCCAATTGATTGATAGATTTTTGCCACTTTGGTTTTACTGCCCATCAACCCAAGATATTTGAAATTTTTGCCAATCAAGCTTGCCAAAACATCCTGGTCAGATTTGTGGCTAAAGGTCATAATCACCACATAAATACTTTTTCCCTGGGGTAGCACTTCGGCAATTTTTTCGTAGTCAACAATATGTTTTTTATCGGCATAATTATTATCGCAGAAGGTATTTAAATCTTTACGATCATCAAATATCTCAACAATAAAATCAAGATCCTTCATTAATTTTGAAAGCGCCAGGCCAACATGCCCTGCCCCAATGATACAGATTCGGTTTTTGTAACCAATCAATTGTCGGTATTCCCAATTTGCTTCACTTACAATCTTCGTCTTTATTGGTTTATCAATTTTTTCACTTTCCGAAAAAAACAAACCTTCAGGTGAAAGAGTAAGCACACCTTTTTCGTCACTATGGAGGTTTTTAACAATCTGATTTACAGCATCTAAATGACTCTTATTTAGTTCATAAAGTATAATTGTTTGCTCACCAGCACAAATCATCCCAGAATGATCTTCGCTTGCCGATGAATTATGTATTTGCCTTTTTAAAAGTGGCCCCGGCCTACCCAGTTGCAACATCGCTTTGCCCAGCTCAGCAATATTGTATTCCATAACACCTCCACCAACCGAGCCTTCCAACTCACCATCTTCGCAAACTGCCATTTTAAAGCCCTGCCTGCCAGGGCTACTTCCCTGGCTATCGATAACCACAAGCAACATTAACTTTTTGGTTTCTTCAAGTTTAATTTTTATAAAGTTCCAAAATTTCATGATTATCTTAATTACTCAATATCCAACACGCCCTTGCAAAGTTTAATCGACTCTTCATCACCGGTATATTTCCCTTTAGAGTCTGATAGTTTTATAGTATGTATCCAATCCTGGCCTTCAGGTTTTGCTTCAATTATTTTTATCACAATGTTTAATGGTGTAACGCCCACATCATTAGTGAAATTAGTGCCAATACCAAACGATATTTTTATTTTATTTCGACAAAATTTAGCAATTTCTTCAACCGATTCCGGGTTTAATCCATCAGAAAAAATAATGGTTTTAGCTGTCGGATCTATTCTAAGGCTTTTGTAGTGGTTAATTGTTTTTTTTGCAAACTCAATTGGGTCACCGGAATCTTGCCTTACCCCATCAAAAAGTTTTGCAAATTTGGTGTCAAATGCCCTGAAAAAAACATCAGTGGTAAAAGTATCTGAAAGCGCAATACCCAAATCGCCTCGATAAACCCTTACCCAATGCTCCAAAGCCAGTTTATTAGCCATTTTATAGCCGTATTTTGCTGCGTGAAACATAAACCATTCGTGTGCATGTGTCCCAATTGGAATTAAATTATACTTTTTAGCAAAATACACATTACTTGTTCCAATAAAGGAAGGGTTTCCGTATGTTTTAAGCGTATTAACAATTCTATCGTGGTTTTCAAACGAATACCTTCTTCGTGTTCCAAAATCAGCCACAACTACACCTAGCATGTTAAAACGAGTAGCTTTTTCTTTAGCAATTTCAATAATTTTATGTTCCTCATAAACAGGCTGTTTGGTCATTTTAAAATACAATTCCGAAATCATTGCCATTAAAGGTACTTCCCATAAAATGGTACGGTACCAATACCCTTCAACCAAAACCTGCAATTCACCACCTTTTTGTATCACACCTACTTCACTTGGATCGTAGCGATACCCCATTAAAAAGTCAAGATAAGTAGGATCAAGATAGAAACATTTCGTTTGCAGGTACTCTTTTTCTTCTTTTGTAAGAGCCAATTTGCCCATTTTGGCAATTTCTTTCCTCAAAATTTCACCAAACCCATCAGGGAAAGGAGTATTTGCCCTGTTGATGAATTGAAACCTTACCCTGGAACGTGGAAATATTTTAATCACCGCATTTTGCATGGTGAATTTATACAAATCGTTATCTATAATTGACCGAATCATAACTCATTAGTTAAATTTAACACGAAGTTAGTTAAAATTATTTAAGCAAGATCAAAATCACTTCAATACCGTTAACAAACCTTAATCTAATCAAAATGCTTTTCGTATCCTGTTAATTATTAATATATTTGCTTGAACAAAATACGGGCAATATTGGTTAATCAGAAAACTACTTATCATGAAAACAGAAGCAGGAAAATTATTGAGTATGATTAATTCTCCAGAGGATCTTAAAAAAATAGCCCGCGAAGATCTACCAAAGGTAAGCGAAGAATTAAGACAGTTTATTATTGATGTGGTATCGACCAATCCAGGTCATTTTGGTGCTAGTTTAGGTGTTGTTGAATTAACTGTTGCCCTACATTATGTGTACAATACTCCTTATGACCGACTAGTTTGGGACGTTGGTCATCAGGCCTATGGCCATAAAATACTTACAGGAAGACGGGATGTTTTCCATACCAACCGAAAATATAAAGGGATTAGTGGTTTCCCAAACAGGTTCGAAAGTGAATACGACACCTTTGGGGTGGGTCACTCATCTACCTCAATATCAGCCGCTTTGGGCATGGCCATGGCAGCCAAAAGCAAAGGCGAAGAAGATAGGAACATTGTGGCTGTAATTGGCGATGGATCCATGACAGCCGGATTGGCTTTTGAAGGCCTTAACAACGCCGGCATTGAAAATTCAAACATTCTGGTAATACTTAACGATAACCACATGTCAATTGACCCCAATGTAGGGGCATTGAACGAATATTTATTGGATATTACCACCTCAAAAACATACAATAAGGTTAAAGAAGAAGTATGGAATATTTTAGGGAAACTTAAAAAGTTTGGCCCTAACACTCAATCATTTATCCAAAAAGTTGAAAATGGTATTAAATCCATTATTTTACGTCAAAGCAACCTGTTTGAAGCCTTAAATTTCAGGTATTTTGGGCCAGTTGATGGCCATGATGTAAAACATTTGGTAAGTGTTTTATCTGATTTAAAAAATATTCCCGGGCCAAAATTATTACACTGCCAGACTAAAAAAGGGAAAGGCTTTAAACTGGCCGAGTTGAATCAGACCAAATGGCATGCACCTGGCAAGTTTAACAAAAACACCGGTGAAATACTAAAAGTTCAGTTAAAAGACAAGCAACCTCCAAAGTTTCAGGATGTTTTTGGCCATACCCTAGTTGAGCTAGCCGAAATGAACGAGAAAATTGTTGGGATTACCCCTGCTATGCCCACAGGCTCATCATTAAACATTATGATGGAAAAAATGCCAGACAGGGCTTTTGATGTAGGAATTGCAGAGCAACACGCGGTTACTTTTTCCGCTGGTTTGGCTGCTGATGGGATGATGCCTTTCTGCAACATCTACTCCTCATTTATGCAAAGGGCCTACGATCAGGTAATTCATGATACAGCCCTGCAAAACTTAAATGTTGTTTTTTGTTTAGATAGAGGTGGTTTGGTTGGTGCCGATGGAGCAACCCATCATGGGGCATACGATTTGGCCTACATGCGTTGTATTCCAAACATTACTGTTTCCTCACCAATAGATGAAGAAGAACTTAGGAACCTAATGTATACCGGACAATTAGCCGATAAGGGAACTTTTGTTATCCGCTACCCAAGAGGAAATGGAGTAATGCCGGACTGGAAAACACCCTTTAAAGAAATTGAGGTAGGAAAAGGACGAATGCTAAAAAAAGGCGATGATGTTGCCATCTTAAGCATTGGTGCAATTGGAAACCTTGTTAGGAACCTCTACGAACAGTTTGATAATGAGGAATTAAGCATTGCTCACTACGACATGCGTTTTGTAAAACCTCTGGATGAGAAATTGCTTCATTCTGTTTTCAAAAAATTCGACAAAATAATTACCATTGAAGATGGAACTATTGTTGGTGGTTTTGGTAGTGCTGTAGTTGAATTTATGTCGGAAAATGGCTACTCTGCCAAAATAAAACGGTTGGGTGTGCCAGATAAGTTTATTGAACAAGGCACCCAAGAAGAATTATACAAAGAATGTGGGTATGATCAGAACAGCATATACGAAACTACAGTTGAAATATTAGGTATAAAAAAGCATGCAAGTAAAAAATCTGCAGTAGCCTGAAACCAATAAGTAAGGTTAAATATCTGTTACTTCCGGGACCCGGGGCTTCATCATAAACTTTTTTTGAAGTTCAACAGATCCATCAAAGCCATATTTTTCGTACAGACCATGCGTATCTGCGGTTAAAAGCAAACCTGGAAGACTTTTTAATGAGGGGTGACCAATAATGAATTCAACCATTGCTTTTCCTAAGCCTTTCCCCTGATATTCAGGAAGTACAAAAAGATCGCATATGTAATAGGTTGTAGAAAGATCGGTAACCACCCGGGCAAAACCGGCCTGGTTTCTTACCTTTGTATAAGCCCCAATGCACATGGAGTTTTCTATTGAGCGTGCCACAATATTGTAAGGCCTTCCTTTGGCCCAGTAGGATTCTTCTGATAAGTATTTGTGAATGGTCGGGATGGAAATGTGTGCTTTGTTATCAGAAATTAGATAATCATTAACTTTTAAATCCATGATGTAATGTTTGTGTTAGTTCTGGTTTAATCAATATTAGCTTGATTTTCAAAGGTCTGTACTTTTTTCAAAAAAAGCAAATTAATTATCTCTTATGCATTGTAAATAAGCGAATTACTACTTCCAAAAATCTGTGCTTGCTTCTAAAATCATTTCTAAATTATAGATGAATTAGTTGACTTTATAAGCTAATATTTTTATACCGAACCGCTGTTCGTATTTGGTTTGCTTCGCAAGCTCTCAAACCAAAACTGCCAGTCGATCGGCATATACAAAGCCATTATGGAATTCCGTTTTGCAATATTCCATAATTGCTTTGTATAAATCCCTCATTAATTCCATTAATCAAAATATAATATTGCTTCCTCAAATTAATTAATATATAAAAGACAATAATATAACTTTGCCCTCTTTAAAATAGATTAATTAAAAATGGATCCTAAAAAAATAAGAGTATTCTTTTCAATACTTGCTTTATTTTGCTTAAGCATTGTAAAGGCTAATGATCTTCAAATCTCAAATATTTCGCTTCTGAATAAAAATACTGTAAGTGATTACTTGTATGTGCAATTTGATATCAGTTGGGACAACTCCTGGAGAATAAGCGCAGGTGCCCAGAACTGGGATGCAGCCTGGGTTTTTATTAAATTTAGGGTAGATAATGGAGAATGGAGACACGCCAGCCTAAGCACTGTGGGAGGTGAATACACTGTTCCTCCTGGCGTAACGGCAGATGTACCTAGCGATGGTAAAGGGGTGTTTTTATACCGCTCGGCTGATGGTTCTGGTAGTGTTTCATGGCCATCAGTGCAGTTTAAATGGTTGTATGGCTTGGATGGGGTTAATGATGATGCCACAAACGTTGAAGTAAGGGTGTTTGGTATTGAGATGGTGTATGTGAATCAAGGGGCATTTTATTTAGGAGATGGGGCTGCATTTGGGCACTTTTGGAATGCCAATGATGTTAGTAGCAATCCTGCATATATCAGCGAAACAGGAATAAATGTAAAATGTGAGGATACGAATAGAGATGATGCACAAATTGAAGGAGATGGGATTTTGGTAGATGGCGATGAAGGAATTGACATAGATGGTGTAACTGCTATTGACAACAACCTTTTTCCAACCGGATACAAGGCCTTTTATTGTATGAAACATGAAATTTCAAATGAACAATTCGCAGATTTTTTAAATACCCTTACTCGCGATCAACAGCAAGCAAGAACTTTCAGGAATATTTCAATTGCTGATGTTTTGTATCCATTTCCAATTAACCGTAGTGCACAAATTGAATCAAGAAACAGTATTCGTTATTCTAATCCAAGCGGAGGAACAGAAGAACCTGTCTACTTTTTCTGCGATTTGAATAACAATGGAGTACCAAATGAAGCAGATGATGGTATGAACATTGCCCTCTGCAACCTTGGCTGGCCTGATGGATGTGCCTATGCAGACTGGGCAGGGTTGAGGCCAATGACAGAACTGGAGTATGAAAAAGTTTGTCGTGGACCAGAAGTTTCAGTTCCACTTGAATTTGCCTGGCACACTACAAATATTTATGGAGACGGAGAATACACTTTTGATGCTTCAAATGGAGTGGGAACGGTTAATTCTTATCCAAACAATCCAGGAACCGGCACTGATGCTAACGCGCAATGGCAATTTACTACAGGGCATGACACTCAGCACGATGCTCCGCTCAGGGGAGGAATGTTTGCTACTGCAAGTTCCGATAGGGTTAATGCCGGTGCATCTTATTATGGTATACTCGACTTAAGTGGAACAATGTCAGAACGTTGCGTAACACTGGGCAAAATAGAAGGAAGACGCTTTGAAGGAACTCATGGTGATGGTCTCCTTTCTGTAGCTCCCGCGAACCCAGGCGATGCGACTAATGCCGATTGGCCCGGATATAATGACAATACAATACAAACAGCCTTGGGCTCTGGTTTGCGTGGTGGCGACTGGAACGACGGAGTAAACAAACTTCATGTTTCAGACAGATCACTTGCAGCCGAAGATATTTATGTTCCGGCAAATGTTGGCCCAGGAACTGATTTTGTCAGCTCAGGGAGCGGAAATATAGGTTCAGGATTTAGATGTGTAAGAACTGCAGATTAATAGTAAGGATGAAAAAATCAACAACCATGTTTAATAATATAATCAGACCTATCGTTTTAATTATTTCACTGTTTACCTTGGAAAACGCTTTTTCACAGAACGAAGCTTTCCATGGTGGGCAAGGTGATGGCAGTAATTATTCAAGTAATACATTTAGCTTTTCATCAGTTGGTTTTGAGGGCAATAACCTTAATGTGACTGTAAACCAGTCTGCTGGGCAGTCAGATCCGACCAATTCAGCACCTGTTTCTTTTACAGTTGTCTTTAGCGAAGCAGTTACAGATTTTGATGAAACAGATGTGCAGGTTACTGGTACGGCAGCACCTCAAAATATTGTTGTAACAGGCAGCGGAACCAATTACCAGGTTGAGTTAAGCGGAATGAGTGCAAATGGAAAAGTCATTGTTCAGATTCCTTCAGGAAGTGCCCATAACTCGGTAGGTAATCCTAATTTAAGCTCTTCCAGCACGGATAATTCAGTCATTTACACCGGCTTAAATCTAGCAGCCGAGATCAATTTGGCCTTAAACCAGGCTATTCTAACTAATAGTAATGAAGTTCATTTTTCAGTTGAATTTTCTGAAGAAGTTGCAGACTTCACAAGTGATGACATCCAGTTATCGGGAACGGCCAATGCTAGTAATATTAACCTAAGCGGAGCAGGTGCCTCATACGATGTTGCTGTTTCCGGAATGACAGGAGATGGCACAGTAATTATAAATATTCCTGCAAACAGGGTACATAACAACTTTGGGGCAGGTAATCAGGCCTCAGTAAACACTCAAAATTCAGTCACTTGTGATTTTATCAGTCCTGGTGCAGAAATTACCCTTGCAGATGGGCAAACAAGCCCAAGCCCCTCATCAGTATTAGAGTTTCTTGTCACTTTTTCCGAAGAAATCGAAGGTTTTAAATCTTCAGACGTTCAAATAACTGGAACGGCCCAAGCAAGCAATGCAGTTATCACAAACAATGGCAATAACACATACCTTGTTGCTGTGAGTGGGATGTCTCAGGAAGGAACTGTGATTATAACAATTGACGAGAATTCAGTAAACGACATAGCCGGAAATGGAAATACAGCGAGCATTAATACTGAAAATGAAATAATTTATACCAATATTCTGTTTATAGTAACAATTTCACAAGCCACCTCTCAATCAGACCCAACCAATGAAGATGTAGCAGTTTTTGACATTTACTTTAACAGAGAACCCGCTGATTTTGACGTTACTGATATCTTAGTTTCCGGGAATACATCAGCAAATGTTGTTGATTTGAATGGAGCAGGAACAGATTATCAACTTAGTTTATCCGGTTTTTCAGCTGATGGTACAGTCGCAATAGCTATTGAAGCAGGAACAATACATGATCAATATGGTAATGTAAACCAGGAAACCCAAATAAACGACAATGAGGTTACCATTGACAAAACCCAACCACAGGTTGAAATTACTTTGCCATTGAACCAAAACAACCCATCAAATAGCTCTGTTTTGGTATTCAGGGCACTGTTTTCTGAAGAAGTAATCAATTTTAATGCAGAGGATGTGCAGGTATCTGGCAGCACCGGAGCAAATATTGTAAATGTAGATGGATCTGGCAACGAATATTTTATCGAAGTGCAAGGGATGAATTCTGATGGCAATGTGATTATTTCAATTCCATCAAATAAATGTACCGACATGGCCGGAAACTTAAACTCATCCTCACAAGATGTTGAAAATAAAATTGTTTACGATATTACTCATCCAGGTGTTGAAATTAAACAGGCTCCAAATCAACAAGATCCTACCACAGAATTGCCACTGAGATTTATTGTTGAATTTACCGAAAATGTTAAGCAATTTGATGCTTCTAAAATTGTTTATGGTGGTTCCCCAGGGACTACATTGCGAGTTAGTGGATATGGATTGTCTTATACCGTTGAAGTCGCTGGTCTGCAAAACCAGCAAACCTTCTCAATTAGTATACCTGAGGGTATGATATATGATTTGGCAGGAAATTACAATTATGCTTCTATCAATACAGATAATTCCATTACTTATACAGGTTCAGGTACCACAGGTATTAATGACCTTGATAATTCAGGAAATTGTTCAATTACTTATTTTAATGATCAGGTTCATATAGATTTTGAAGAATTTCCTGAACTGGGCAGCGAAGTGAAAATTTATTCTATTGATGGAAAACTACTGTATACAAATAACAGATTGGAAAAGCAAAACATCTACAGCCTGAATAAAAAAAATGCACTTTTAATTGTTAATGTAAAAAATGGGAACAAAAATAGCAGAAAGCTTATTGCTACTTATTAAAGCTTTTTAAAAACTCTGCTGTACTTTGAATTTTTGCATAGCCTTGCAAACTGTTAAGGGTTGAATAATGAACATCTTCAGCTGCAATTTCTTTTTCCTCAAACTTAAGGTTTCTTGTAGCACAAGCATCATGCACCACAAGGCAATTATAGTTTAAATCAGCAGCTGCCCTGGTTGCGGCCTCAACACACATGTGAGTTTGCATACCACAAATAATCAAAGTTTCTATCTCGTTTTTTTCTAGGAATTCCTGTAAATCAGTTTCTCTAAAGCTATTGGCATAGTTTTTTGATATAACTTTTTCATTTTCAATAGGTTTAACATCCTCGTGAATGTCTCCGCCAGGTTCAAAATTGTGCCTCACATGGATAATTGTTTTGCCCTTTTTACGAAAAGCTGCCAGCAACTTTGCTGCATTTTCGCCAGCCGGTTTAGGATTTTCCAGTTCCATTTTTCCTCCAGGATAATAGAAATACTGAATGTCAATAATCAGCAGGGCTGTATCACCCTCATTATTTTGAGCATCTGCCAAAAAGCTTGTCAAAATTGCCATTAATAAAAATAGATACTTCATAATTTGTTTTAGTTGAATTAAGCCACAAAGCTATGAATTCAATGTGATAAGATAACAGTGTTAATAGGACTTTAACCTGACTTTAACAGCAAAGTAAATTACCTCCTTACAATTCCGTAAAAAACAGTATGGATAACTGCATCAATTTTTCTTGACAAAAGTGGATCGGACTTATTCAGTAAAAAAGTGCTTTCCATACCACGCATAGCGGTAACAAAAGCAATGGCTGCAAGGTCAATATCATGTATTTTAAAATAGGAAGATTCTACTCCCTCAATTAAAATATTTTTAAACAGGCGGATTTCCTCTTTGTCATAAAGTCTTTTTAGTCTCTCAACAAATTCCAGGTGCATCAACTTTCTGTCTTGTAGTGCTTTATTGAAATTGCCCAGCGTATCAATAATGTTCATTCGAGTAATGATGTAGGCCTTTAGCTTGTCTTTTGGATTGCTTTCTTTGTTGATGGCATCAATAATTGTTCGGCGAAAAACTTTTGCTTCTTGCAGCACAACCGATTGAAAAATTTCCTCCTTGCTCTTGAAGTAATAGTAAATTGAACTTTTTCGTTTTTTTATCCCCACGGCAATATCATCCATGGTTGTTTTTTTAAATCCCAGAGAATTAAAAATTTTTCCTGCTGTAGCTATAATTTTCAGCTTAAAATGGCTTCGCTTTGTCATTGATTAGTGCTGAACAAATTAAAATATTAATTCTAAAATTCGACCAAATCATGAAATTGTTCAAATTTACGATTTAAATGAGCAAAAACAAAAGAATTACAAATAGTTAGCAAAAGCTATTTTATTGTACTTTTGCCTACTGTTTTAATATCTTTCTTTATTTTATGAAAAGCACTGCCCCCTTATATCGAAACAAAAATTTATTGGTAATTTATTCAATTACGCTCATTGCAGTTTTGGGAGTGGCAAGTCTGGCACCTGCATTTCCTAAAATTATTGATCATTTTCATATTAGCACACAAAAAGTAGGATGGCTGATTGCTATTTTCACATTGCCAGGCATCGTTTTAACCCCACTGTTAGGAATTCTCTCTGATAGAATTGGCAGAAAAAAAGTACTGATTCCTTCGCTTGTTATTTTTGCTATTGCAGGAACAGCCTGTGCTTTTATAGATGATTTTAATTTATTACTTGTTGCCCGATTTTTTCAGGGAGTTGGGGCAGCATCAATTGGTTCTTTAAACATCACCTTAATTGGTGATTTGTTTTCGGGTAATGAGCGAGGAAAAGCAATGGGTTATAATGCCAGTGCAACAAGCATTGGTACAGCTTCGTACCCAGCCATTGGTGGTTTACTTGCCAGTTTTAGCTGGAACTATCCATTTTTTCTTTCTGCCCTGGCCATTCCTGTTGGATTGGCTGCAATATTCGGATTGGAAAACATTGAACCTCAAAAAAACAACAATTTCAAAAAATATTTTAGCAATGCGCTACATAGCATATTAAAAAAGGATGTACTTTCCATTTATGCAATTACTTTTTTATTTTTCATTATCCTGTATGGTAGCATTTTAACTTATACCCCCATCCTTCTAAAGCAGAAATTCAACAGCCCATCACACCAAATTGGGATGTTACTTTCGGCCATGTCAATAGCAATGGGTATTGCAGCTACCCAAACCGGAAGGATAAACCAAATGTTTGCACCTTCAAAAATCATTTTTGGTGTTGGTATTTTATATATTACAGCTTTTATATTAATACCGATAATCCCCTCTATTTATTTCTTGCTTATTCCTCTTTTGTTATATGGTTTTGCTAATGGCATGTTGTTGCCTGTTTTGCAAACCAGTTTGGCTGGTAAAGCTTCGCTTGACGAAAGGGGCATGTTTATGTCCTTAAACGGCATGGTACTTCGACTTGGGCAAACAGTAGGGCCGGCAATAACCGGATTTGCTTTTATATATGGTATTGAATGGGCATTTTGGATAAGTATTTTTGTTGCTGTTTTGATGACGGGGTTTAGTCGATTTGTAAAATAATGCAGAGAGGTAATATTATTCGTCAAATGACTTTACTATGGCAACAATATCATTCATGGAATAAATTACCTGCTATTCTATTAATTATGCGAATTAAGGGTTAAGTTACCCTCTGATTTAGCCGGATGTATCAGACAACCATCTTATTTTGTGAGATTTAGCCCAACAATTTGAGCCAAAGCCCAGTCATGGTTACTCATTTTTATCCTGGCATAAAAGTTAATTGTACTTTTTCTTAAATTTATTCAACTTATACTGCCTTAAAATATCTGCATATTCTTTCAAAGTCCGGTAGAGGTTCTCAACATCTTTTTGCCTGGCATCGGGGTATAGTTCATCAATTTGTTCAATGGCTCTTTTTACAGCTGTTTCTGCTTTGGTAAAATCATCAGCCGAAAAGGCATCGGCCATTACTTTTAGGCTTTGGTTCATGATGGCAATGGCATAAAGCATTTTTTGCTCCTGCTCCATAATCAGCTCCAGCTTTCCTGAAGCTTCCTGCCATTTTAAATAAGCTTTTTCTTCTGTAGTTACATTTTTGTTTAAACGATAGTCAAAATAACTCATTTTTACGACTAATGGCTTATTTTCAATGCTTTTATCCGGCTTGTTTAAATCAAATTTAACCAGTGCCAGTTTATTTAAACCCGGATAAACATTGTTTAGCTCCATTTTCACTATCTGCCCACTTCCCTGAGAAAAAGGAAATCCATAAAGCTGCTTAAATACAATTTTATCATTGTACAGGATTTCTACTTTTACATCTTTGGCCACTGGGTAAAGCATGCCGGCAAGCTCTCTTCTAAAAGTCTCCTGTAAATTACCAGCGCTCCCCACATGCTGAAAAAGGCCACCACCGTGGGTCGAAAGGAGCTTTAGTAAAGGCTGGTTGTATCCCTCACCCACCCCAATGGCAGATAATTCAATTCCTTTGGCGTTGTATTCTTTCGATTTATCAACAATTACCTTCACTTCCGTTTCGCCATAACCATCAGTGAGCAGAACCAACCGATTGGTACCTTTTGGTTGCATGTTTTTTAAAACCTCTTCGTAACCAAGTACCATTCCTTTGTAAATATTTGTGCCACCTCCTGCTACAATGCTACTAATCATGGATATAAAATCATCCTGCCGCCCCTGGAGTTTACCAGTTTCTAATAATTCAGGTTCGGTATCAAAAATAACCAGGCTGGCAATATCACTTGGTCTTAATGAACCCACAAAGTTGATGAGTGATTTCTGAAGTTCTTCAATCCTGTCGTAACCCGCCATGGAGCCACTCTTATCTACCACAAACGACAAATTAATCGGTGGGCCGTAGGCATTTGTTTCATCTTTAGTTGCCGAAAAGTCAATTTCTAAAACAGCTTCTTTCGATTTCCCATTAATCAATTCATTCCCCCATTTTAAAACCATCCTTAACCCTTTGCCCTTTTCTGGTGGTGGAATTTGCTTTTTTACAAAATTATTGAACTCATTAATCAATAAATCTTCAACTGTAGGGATGTATTGTTCGGGATATTGTAATTTTGGATTAGGCCTGTAAGTAATGTGCATATTTCCGGAACCAATACCACTTGCCAATGATTGAGTAAGATTAATTACGTTTATATCTTTCTGATAATCAAGGTCGACCAGGTATTTTTTCCTTTTGGGTAATAAAAAACTTACTTGTCCGAATTTATTAGTTGTGCCTACATATACTTTCTTTGATTTTAGCATTCTCACATAAACCTGTTCCCCTTCAAGCAAATCCCCAGCCCTGTTTTTAACATGCACGGTGTAAAGAAAGCGGGCTGATGTTCCTGTTGGATTGTCAGGTAACATTTGAACAATGGTGTCGTTTGTGGCAGTTTCTACTAATTCAGTTGGTTCGTATGTGAAGCCATAATTTTGGGTCATTGGCTGATTATAAACCTCCAGGTATTTAAAACTTTCTATGCCATCAATATCTATTTCGTATTCATCACCAATGGGCAAAAGAAACCTTGCAGTACCCTGATCATCGGTTTTTCCAATATATATAGTCTTGTTTTTTAAACTGGTCATATTTACCGAATAATCAACCAATGGTTTTTTGTTGGCTCGTTTAATATGTAGTTTAATAAGCGATTCTGTTTTGGTTGGCCTGGTTGAATTATAGACCGTTTTTTTAATCGTAGTAAAATCAATTTTAGATCGGTCGGGCATTGGGCGATTTTCCCTTTCCCAGCGTACCAAATCATATGTCATTAGCTCCTTTGATTTTCGAAACCCAGATTGGGGCACCTCTAAAACTTTGTAATTATACATTTTGCCAATGCTTATCACCCACCTGTTGCCCGATTTCAGCTCAATTAACACGTTTCCACCACCATCAGTCCTTAGTTTTATTTTTTCTTTGGTGGCTGTTTCTTTTAACAATATTTGCAGGCCTCTAATTGCTTTTTGCTGATTATCAACCACTTTTAATTCATAGGTGAGTTGTGCTTTTAGCTGTAAGGAGATAATAATAGCCAGAGAAAGAAGGATCTGTTTCATAAGGTTTATAGTTTAGCCAATTCACAATTAAAATTGTAAGGTACTAAAAATTATGAAAAATTGAGATTGGATGTAATTTGGCTTAAAACCTCTGAAGAAGTAAGAAAATAACTAACACAACAAGAAAACGAAGCTACTTTTGGTGTTTTAAGACTAATCTATGTTATTACCAATTAAGGGGTAAATTGAAGCTATTCCTGTGATTTTGACTAAAGTAGATTCTAATATTACAAACTGAACCAACTACTAAAACGGAAAGCAATAGACAAATTTCAACCCTTAACCTTATAATTGAAGTAGCAGTTCTTTTTTTTATAGCATCCTATTTTATTCAGAACTGCCTTATTCAGAAATGTCAGCATTAAATTTAGTAATTTGATCTTTTTCTTTTTCGCCAAAAGTCGATGTATTTAGCTTGTGAAAGAATACCTACTGGACCTTCGTAAATTCCTCCTTCGCCACCACTATCAAAAACCCTAACTGCAATAGTATTTAATTCGCCTTTTTTCAACAAACTAGCGGAAAAATAATAACCTCTCAAAGCCCTGTATTCTGAATCCGTTCTAAACCTTTTTCCTTCAACTTTAGGCATGTTGCCGGTAGTACCTACCAAAACCCCATTTATAAAAACCTGGTCTGCATCATCAATTCGCCCCATAATTACCACCATATTACCGCGTGGTAATTCGCCATTGAACCTGAACTGTTTACGGTACCATGCATATCCATCGTATCTTTTGTAGCCTTGATCTTCCCATTTTGAAGGAACAAAAACATTGTCCCAGCTGGAGTGATCATAATTTGGATCTTTCCAGTCAAAATCATCCCTCAAACTAAATTTCCAGCTCCCCTGCAAGTTTACATCCATTTTAATCCCAAAATTGCTGGCATAAATACCAATGTCACCACTAACAATTCCACCTGCCTGCTCAGCATCATATACCTTTACTGCAATAATGTTCAAGCTATTGTATTTCACCAATTCATTAGGTATAACATACTTTCTGTGAGCGTTATATGCAGTGTGATAAGTGGGTGGGAAAGTGCCCGTTGAGCCTATCTTCTTCCCATTGAAATATACTTCATCAACATCATCAATATAACCTAAAAGCAAGTAAAGCATCTGCCCCTTAAAGTTTTCTGGAATATGGATTTTTTTCCTGTAATACCCAAAACCATTGTAATCATGGAAACCTTCGTCTTCCCATGATGAAGGAACCCGAATCTTATCCCATTCACTATCATCATAACTTGCATATCTCCAATCTGGATTAGTGCCAATTGTAAAGCTCCACCTACCTTCAAGAGGGATCACTTTTTTTAGACCGTTTTGCGCATTCAGTAGACCGGTATTTATTACCATTAATATCAGCAACACAAGTAAATAATATTTATGTCTCTTTAAATTCAGCTTCATCTTTTCAATATTTAAAATTCAAAACAATGTAATATGTGGCTGATTAATAGATAATTATAAATTAAACACATATTCAATGAACGAGTCGTGATTGTATCGCCAACCCGAATATTTACGTGTGTATTTTTTATGGTTTGATTTTGTCATTATACCCAATGGTCCTTCATAAATTCCTCCATCAAGTGTGTAATCATATACTCTGATGGCAAGAATATTTGTTCCCTTTGTTTTTAATAATCCTTTGGGGATTTTATAAGTTCTTTTGGCCCTGTACTCCCTGCCTTTTTTTATTCGCCGTTGTTTTTTTAGTTTAAAAATATCCCCTACAAATTTTCCATTTAAAAACACCTGGTCATAATCATCTATTTGCCCTAAGCATAAATACAATTCATCATCGGAAAAATTCCGGTTCAGCTTAAACTCTTTTCGATACCAGGCATAACCATCATAATCGGGATATCCATAACCAGCCCATTTACCTGGCACATTTACTATTTGCCAATCATGGTCATTATAGCTGGTTGTTCGCCATGCCCCAAGGTCTCCGGTTTTGAATTTCCAGGTTCCTGAAAAAACATAGTCAAGGTATTCAATATCTTCATCGCGATAAATGCCTATTCTTCCACTTACAATCCCTCCTGCCTGATGCGAATCATAAACTCTGACAGCAATCGTGTTTTTATCATTAAAATTTAAAATATCGTAAGGTATCACATATTTTCTTTGGATATTGTAGGCAGTTTGATAATTAGGGGGAAAGCTCCCGCTTTTGCCAATTAAATGCCCATTTACATATACTTCATCAGCATCATCAATATTGCCCAACATTAGATATACAGGCTCATTTTGTGAAAGTTTCCCAGCCCTGAATGTTTTTCGGTACCAGGCATAGCCATTGTATTCGTTATAGCCTTCGTTTTCCCAACTGGTTGAAACTCTTATTTGGTCCCATTCAGAATCGTCATAATCAGGTTGTGCCCAGCTCGAATCATCACCAATTGAAAACCTCCAGTAACCCGAAAGGTCAACAACTTTTCTTAAATCCTCAGCCTGGCTGTTTTGACATGATGCCCAAAGAAAGGTCAAAATTATAGTTGTTATGACCGTTTGTGCTGCAATTTTGAAATTCATTATCTGTATCATTTTTTGAGAATCTAAATATAATAACAAAGTTAGAGTGTATCAACTTCAATAGTGTCATATTAAAGTAAAAGTATGTCATCAATTGTCATTAGTTTTAAATTTCTGGCTGCTGGTGGCTAGTTGCTGGTTGCTGGTTTCTAGTTACAAGTAACCAGAAACCAGGTTCCAGCTAACAGCCAATCAACCACAATTTAATTAAAACCCGCTACCACTAAATTCGTTGTCATCTTTTTTGCCACGTTGTTTATTTTTAAAATTGTTTATTCTGTATGATAAATTCAGGCTGACTTTTGGGCCTTCAGGCTCAACAGTGTAGGTGCTGTTACCTAATGCATCTTTAGCCTCATAATCAAATTTTAAGGTATTTAAAACATCCCTTGCAGAAATTCCTGCTGTTAGTTTACCTTTAAAGAAAGATTTATTGGCTCCCAGGTTCAACACGTAAATGGGGGTCCTGTAGCCATATAAATCTTCCTCGGGGGCGGAATAATAAACTGTTAGCTGAAATCGTGTCCCTTGTTTCAAATTAAAATTTGCATTGGTAAAAGCATTCCAGCTAAAATCAGAAACGGATTGTTCAGTTCCGTCAATTATTCCTTCTTCAGTTCGGTTAAACAGGTTACCACCAATATTAACTTTTAACCATTTTGTTACTTCAATGGAGTTCATTAATTCGGCGCCCAATGCTTGTTGTTTATTGTTGTTTATTAGTTGGTGTGAAAATTTATTAGTGCTACCTTCAATTGGTTTACGTTCCTGAGTAAACCCATTGGTGGTGTATCTGTAATATGTTTGAACTGATACAAATACCTTTTTGAATGGTTTGCGATAGTTTAATTCATAAGAATCGGTATACTGGGGAAGTAAATTTGGAGAACCATAGAAGATATTATTGGCATCAAAATACTTGGGATTGTTGTTTAGCAACCATGCATTTGGCCTTGTTATTCTTCTGCTGTAACTTGCTTGCAATGAATGACCGTTTTTAAAGTCTCTTGAAACGTGAATTGAAGGGAACCAGTCCGGTTGATTATTCATTACATAATCCTGCTCTTCGGTTGACTCAGTGTCGATATTTATTCTTCTATCAGTGTATTCTCCTCTGATACCCACCTTGTATCTGAAACCTTTAAATTCGCTGGCATAAGTAGCATAACTTGCGTGTATATATCTTCTGTATTTCAATTCGTTGCTAAACGTGGGATCATAAATCATTTCTCCAGTGTTTGCATCATAATTATCGAAATTAAAGTCTTCGTTTCTGTCGTTAAATTTAAATTGATAACCAGCTTCCAACATTCCTTTTTTGCCAAGTGGTCTTTTATAATCTGCGTTTATCCTGGTTTGATAGTTAAAGTCATTTTTTTTGTAATAATGCATCTCATCAATCGAGCCTCCAACTGTTGCTCTTAGATCCTCTGCATCGAATCCATTCCAGGATTGATAATGGCCAGTAATAGTGAATTCATGATTTTCCCCAATTTTATTTTTATAATCAAGAGTGTATTCCATAACCTCACCATAAACATCGAAGTATCTATAGCTGTATTTATTATTTTTAGTTGGTTCCAAATCTGTGTAATCGTATGAATTAGATTCAGATTCATCATCATAACCTCTTCTTCCACCTTTACCCTGAATCGAAAGTGAATTTTTATCGTTTATGTCATAATCAAAGCCAAATGTAAACACCATTGCATCTTGCATATCTACATTATGAATACTTGAATTTTGATAGTAATTATTAGTTGGGTTGAAAACAACACTAGCCTGGCCAATATCTGTACTGTTGTAGTTTTCGGAAAGTTCAAATCCTGTAAACAGGTTTAACCTTTTTTTACGAAAATTAAAAGTACCATTAGTTGAATACTTATGACCGGTGCCAATTGTGGTATTTACCAAGCCGTTAAATCCCATCATTGTGTTCTTTTTGGTGATTATGTTGATAATTCCTGAAAGCCCCTCGGCTTCATACTTGGCTGAAGGATTGGTGATTAACTCAATTTTCTCTATCGAACTTGCCGGAATTTGCTTTAAGGCATCAGTTCCACTAAGTTGTGTAGGTTTACCATTAATCAATACTGTAAAATCCTGGCTCCCCCTTAAAGACACATCTCCATCCACATTAACCTGAACTGAAGGGGTATTTTCTAAAACTTCCACTGCCGAGCCACCTGCGGCAGTTGCATCTTTACCAACATTAATTACTTGCTTGTCAATCTCGTATTTAATATGTGTTTTCTCTCCAACCACTGTAACACCTTCAAGTTGTTGGCTCTGAGCTGATAAAACAATATCATTTAGCGAAAACTCAAGCCTTTCTTTAGTTATTGAAATAGTTTTTACCAGTTTTTCAAAACCAATAAAGCTAATTTCTACATAATATTCGCCAACCGGAATTTTCTTTAAGGTGAAAACACCATCTACGGAGGTAATAGTACCGGTCACTAAACTAGAATCACTCATGCTGAATAGCCTTACATTTGCATATTCGATAGGTTTTTGGGTTTCGGCATCAATTACTTTACCATTGATAACACCCAGTTTTGCATTGTCGGTTATTTTTGCCACAACTGGCTGACCAAGTCCGGCAAAAGTAAATATTGCAATAAGCAACATGATAAGTTTTTTATTTGATTTCATCGTTCTACGGGTTTTAATTAATAACTACTCTACAAAAGTACAGGAGTCATGGCTGGCGCGTGTCATCGTAAAGTAAAACGATGTCATGAGTTGTCATGGAAATGTAAAAAGAAGTTACCGAAGTTTTGGAATATTTAATTAAAATTGTGATTGTCTTCCTTTATTGCTAACAGAACCTTTTGGTTGTAAGGGCTAATAATACAAGGGGGATTGAAATATTTGGTCACACAGGTAATGACAGGCTAATACTTGATGGTGATGGTGGAGGAGTTCGTTATTTTAGCCCCTTTAGGGATTTAGTTTACATTAAATCTATTGAAAGTTCTCCAATACTTATCTTTAAAAATATAATATTCAATTTCAACCGAATGTTCTGCAGATTGTTTTAAATCATAAATAACTTTTGATGGTAACCTGAAATCTTTACATGCAAAATAAATCACCCTTTCATTATCAGCAGTCTGTCGTCCAATGTTTAAGTAACCATCAGAATCTTTCAATTTCAGCATAATAGAATCTTCGATTGCATCAAGTTTTTTGTAGGTTTCGCTATCAGGCATTCTATGTTCATTCCCATCAAATTTAATTATGACCTCAAGAATCCATGGATGAGAAGCTTTACGATCCCATTTAAGTAAATCTGTGTTGACAACTGCAAACATTGGCTCTCCATTTTCCATTGTGGCTTCAAAAGTGGAATAAGAGTCATTTTCTGTTTTGTATCTGGTGCCTTTATATTTATCAATAAATTCTTTCTCTCTCCAAATCAGGAAACTTTTCAGCTTAGCAATTGGAATTAGCTCTTTCTCAGCTTCTTGTCTTGATGTAATTTTAAGGTTGTCAATTGTTGTTACTGAGTTTAATTCACCCAAAAAGTTATCCAGAAATATATACACTCCATTAATTATTGCCTGATCATCCTTTTTGAAATCATCATAAACTACACAAATGTCAATCTCGTCAGGGTATTCATTAATTTCATTCGAATAAAAATGCAAATTATTTTGGTTAAACTTATAACCAGCCATTTCTATATTTGTGTCATTTACATCCAAAGCGGGTTTCAATGCAGTAAATTTCCAGTTTCCAAGTTTTGGGGCAATACTAACAAGTTCTTCAACAAAAACAATGTTCTTTATCTCTCCATCTGGAGTTAAAATTAATTCTGCCGTTGTTTCATTGTGCATGCCTGCCAAAAACCAAAATCCTTCTTTTAGTTCATTTAGTTTTTGAGATAACTTATCAAAAAAATCTTTTTCAATATTCTCTGCTTCTTTTAGAACAGTATAAAATTTCTTCTCGTTAGTTAAAAACCAATCCCAAAATTCTTTATAAGTTTTTATCGGCACCACTTTTTTTATTTTTAATTTACAAATTAATCTAAATAGTGTGATTTTTAGCAATCAATAGGTTGGACATCTTATTGAAAAGACCAATCAATGATTATACTATGACAAAACTATGTATTTTTCTTAAAACGGATACAACAAGTTAAAATTAGTTTATAGAAAGTATTTAACTTGTCAACTTTGTTTTAACCCTAAACATTAGTAAATTTAAAGCATGCATTAGCGTTGTGATAAATTTGTGATACTTTTTATGTTATTTTGATTATTATATTGTAACATAATTATTAAAAATCGTGTTAGTTTTCAAAATCTCAACCTAAAGCTGTGAAATATCCATTACGAAAATTGTTTTCAATTGAAAATTAATATTTCTCAATGGAAAGTTCCGCATAACCAATAAAATAATTAAAAAAACAAACAAGTGAAAAAAGTATTAATCATTGAAGACGATACCAACCTTATTGATTTAGTTTCTATTCATTTGAATGATTTAGAGTGCCAAATTGAAAGCGCTATTGATGGGCAAACAGGTTTTGACAAGGCTATGGCTGCTAATTACGATTTAATTATTCTGGATGTAATGCTGCCAAAAATGGATGGTATTGCTGTTTGTCAAAAATTGAGGGCACTTGAAAATTACACTGCAATTTTAATGCTCACGGCAAAAAACGAGGAAATAGACAAAGTACTTGGCCTTGAGTCGGGGGCTGATGATTATTTAACAAAGCCTTTTGGAATTAGGGAATTTATAGCAAGGGTAAAAGCCATTTTTAGAAGACAGGAACAAAACCTGAAAACCAGTGCTATTGAAAATAAAGACATCCTGGTTTTTAACGGCTTAACGATTGATGTTTCAAAAAGGAAAGTGGAACTTGACGGAACCAGAATAGATTTAACCCCTAAGGAGTTTGATTTACTGGCTTTAATGGCAAATCATCCTGGTAAAAGTTACAACAGGGATGAGTTGTTGAAGCTTATTTGGGGATATGAATTTAGTGGATACGAACATACTGTGAATTCACACATTAACCGCCTGCGCGGAAAACTTGAAAGCAATCCTGACAAGCCTAAATACATTATTACTGCTTGGGGGATTGGCTACAGATTTAACGATGAACTTTAATTTTTTACTATGAGAAATAGCTTTTTTATCAGGTTATCACTAATATTTGTCATTGTTTTGCTGCTACTGGGGCTTACTTACAGTTATTTTGTAGCCATTACGGCCAAAAACTACTTTCAGGAAACCACACAAAAACTAAATGCCAATGTTGCCCAAAGTTTATTAATGGAAGTTAAACCTTTTGTTGATGGAAAGGTAAACGAAGAGGCCCTGGGTAAAATTATGCATTCAATGATGGCAGTGAACCCTTCACTTGAAGTGTATCTTTTGGATACCGAAGGACAAATTCTTTCTTATGTAGTGTTTGATAAAAAAGTGAAACTGAAAAGCGTTTCCCTTGATCCTGTTTTGGATTTTATTGACCACAAAAGTGATAATTTAATATTAGGTGATGATCCAAGGCATCCAAAAGGGACAACAATTTTTTCAGCAACTCCTGTGCATGAAAATGATGTTTTGATGGGCTACGTTTATATCGTTTTGGTGAGCGAAAAATACGAAAATATTTCTTCGACCTTGCTAGGTAGCTATGCTATCACGCTGAGTATTAAATTACTGACTGTGACTTTTTTAGCAGCAGTAATTATTGGTTTGAGCTTAATTTGGCTGTTGACCCGTAACCTAAGGAGTATTATAAAAGCTTTTAAACAATTTGAAGGTGGCGATTTAAATGTACGTATCCCCGAAGAAAAAGTCAAAGGCGAATTGGTGGTACTTTCGAGAACCTTTAACTCCATGGCTGATAAAATACTGGATAATATCGAAAGCCTGAAAAAAGTGGATGCATTACGCAGGGAATTGATAGCCAATGTGTCGCACGATTTGCGTAACCCTTTGGCGGTGATTCATGGCTACATCGAAACCATTTACATGAAAGATGATACATTGAGCCCTGAAGAAAGAAAAAAATACCTTCAAATTATTTTGAACGTAAGTGACAAATTAAAAAAACTGGTGGCCGATTTGTTTGAACTATCAAAATTGGAGGCAAATCAAATAGTTGTTAAAAAGGAGCCTTTACTGATTAATGAGCTGATGCAGGATGCATCGCAAAGTTTTGAAATACTTGCTGAACAAAAAAATATTACCATTGAAAAGGATATCTCGGCAAGTATACCTTTTGTGAAAGCGGATATCGCGCTAATAGACAGGGTGATACAAAACCTGCTTGACAATGCAATTAAATATACCCCACAGAACGGCAAGGTGAAATTAAAGGTAAATTCAAACGCAAACAAAGTTGATGTATTTGTTGAGAATACAGGCCAGGGAATTCCAAAGGAAGATATCCCTAACCTGTTTGACAGGTATTATAAAACCAATAAAGAACAAAGCAATATAGAAGGTTCTGGGTTAGGACTGGCAATTACAAAAAAAATATTAGACATTCATGAATCAGCCATTACTGTTTCGTCAAATGTTGGCGGACTGACCAGCTTTAGTTTCTCGCTTTTGGCAATGTCCTAAACCTAAGTTCGACATAAATTTTATAGCTCAGATTAGCTACGCTGAGCTCGCCCTTTGTCCTCGGTTGAAATAAAAGGCTGGTTTACAAGGCATATTTTTGAATAGTATCAGGATAAATTGAAAAAATAGAACACAGGAAATCAGTCTTTTGTTTCAAAACTATTCAGTTTGACTAATAACAATCTTTTTCCTATATATTATTCGAAATATCCAGATATGTCTTCATTATTTATAGTTGAAGCTCCCAATTTATAAGTGGTCTGAGCACAAAATTCATATCAAATTCAGGTTAATAACAAAAATGGAGGCCACTATTGCAGCCTCCATTTCACATTACTGTGTTTGCTAAAGTTATTTGTTTAGAATAACTTTAAATATCTTGCTCTTTTCGTTATTTCTTATTTCAATAAAATAAACACCAGCGGCAAATTCAGACAGATCAATATCGGTTTTTGAACCTTCGCCCTGTTTTTCAAGCACTGTTTTACCATGATAATCTCTAACAATAAACCTTGTTCCTACCTCAAAGCTTTCTGATATAATGACAAGTCTTCCTTTAGTTGGGTTCGGGTAAATTCTCACATTTTTGGCAAATTCGTACTCATTAATATTCGTTGTACTTTTCACAGTTAATTTAAAGTCATCACTTGCCAATGCTCCAGCTTTGTCTATTGCAGTAACTTTAATATTAATCTCTCCTGAGTTTATTGCTGTACCACTTAATGTATTATTTGCATTATTGAATTGCAACCATGCCGGTAAATCTTCACCATTTGCAAGCCCTACTGATAATGTAATTTCGTCATCTTTATCAACATCAGCAAAAGTATTAACTGGGATTGTAAATGAATAGTTTGTGTTTTCAACAACTTCCTGATCTGCAATTGCATTAATCAACTCTGGTGCATCGTTTACATTAATAACTTCTAAAGTAAAGATGTCTGATACTGATTCTCCAAATAAATCGGTAGCGGTAAGTTCAATTGTGAGCAATTCAATATCATCATTTGTTGGAGTTCCTGAAAATCCAAGTGTTTGATTATTAAAGTTTAACCACGAAGGTAAATTGCCTCCACCAACTAATCTGGCTGTATAGCTCAGTTCATCGTTTACATCCACATCACCAAAAGCATTTTCACTTACTTTGTATCCGAAGCTCTCATCTTCTAAGGTAGATATGTTAGCAAGTTTTTCCCTTAATATTGGAGCTGAGTTGGTATTTTCATTTTTGTAATTGAATCTTAAAACAAACCTGTCATTGTAAGTTCCCTTCACAGTTGCAAAGGAATAATTTTGAACTTTTAAGTTTATTGTTTTCTTTTCCAGTTTATCTTCTAAATAAACATCAAAGTCTGAAGCTATATTTTCAAACTGAACAGAATTGAATGAGTAAGTACCATCTTTACTGACAGAATACCCCATAGGAACTTCTTTAACATTGTTAGTTTTGTTGCTTAAAGGTTTAAATGATTGAATTGCATATTCGTTATTATCAAGCAAACTATAAAATGCAATGTCAGGATTACCCTTGTTTTTTCTTCCATCAAAGAAATGATCATGTCCATCAGTCGCTTCATTAATAAATACTATGAGGGCTTCATTATATAATTTTTCAGCATCATTTGTCAAGCTTAACCGAATGCGCATTACATCATCTGTAGGTGCATTCTTGAAAAACTGACCGTTTCCAATCCTTCGCATGGAATTAGTGAAGTTAAGATTTTCAGAAGCCGGTGTACCACTGGTTTTATGAACAAAAAAACCTTGTCCGTTTGCGATAAAACCATCAGGAACTTTTGAACCAGAACCACTTGATGAACCTATTGCACCAGCAAGGTTCCATGTTGCATAATCATCTGAGCTGTAGCCAGTCCCTTCAGTTCCGTCGTCATCCCAAAAATAAACTGTTCCATCAATAACCGATGCATTGGCTGTAAGTAAATCCTCTGCGCTTAATGCAGAAGGATAAGGATTTCCAACCAGGTTCCATCCGTCAAGTAATGCTCCATTATTAGAGTTGTGGGTAATTGCAATTGACTGATTACCAGTATTAAATCCACCACCGGTCATATTGAAAGTATAATCACGACTAAAAGCATAAGTGTATCCGAGCCCAACCTGCAAGTTTCCATAACTTGCTCCCACAAGCTGCCATCCGTATAAAAGATCTATATTATCAAAATTTTCGTTATACCAATAAAAGTTTGGGTTTGGTGACTCTCCAGGAACAAGCCTATACAAGGAGCTTGGTACTGCACTTAAAGGACTGGAGAAATAGTGATACTGAAGTGGGTCGCCACCACTAATAAATCTTTGAACAGTTGCTGTTCCTCCTCCTGAAATGTTACCATTATCCAATAACGAGCCAGTTCCACTTGCACTTGACTCAATAGTTATATTTCCATCCATGGTTAAATTCCCACTAAGGGTTAGAGAACCATTAGCTGCAATTGTTAGTGTTCGGGCTGATTCAATGGTGGTTGCTCCAGCAACAGCTCCTGAACTTATTACAGGTTCATTTGATACTCCGGTATTTGGAATAGACACCACATCAATGCTGTTTGGAACAGAATTCGTTGACCAGTTCCCAGGTGTATGCCAATCGGATGAAACATCACCTTGCCAAATTGGTGAACTTGCTGTAGCCTCAGAACTCAATGTGAAGATATTTCCTGTTCCGGTGAATTCATCAAAAGTAATTACTGCATCCGAAGAAATAGTCCCTGAGGTTCCTGGGGCACTTGTTGTGTAAGCGCCTCCAATATCTTCCCATAAATCGTCAGCAAGGTTGCCATCGGCAGGATTATTATTTGGATCTCGCCATTCTACAATTCCTAACTGACTTCTGTCTGAGGCATCACTTGTTGGCATGCCGCTCTGGCTATCCCATCTTAAACCAACACTTCCATTATCCGAACCTGTTGGACTCTGAATTCTCCAATATTCATTGTTGCTAACCATTGTAAGTGGCAAAGTTGGATTTGTTGGGTCGTATCCTGCAGAACCTGGGTTTTGATTGTAGTATTGTGCCTGCCAGTAACCTGTAGCATTCGAATTATCAGACTGGACATAAACTTCGCCATAACGTCCGCTATTACCAACAGGGAAATAGAAGGACTGCCCGTTAATAATGTTTTTGAATAATGAACCATTTACATAAGAACTACTGCTTCCTCCTGTAACAATATTTTCTGACTGACTATCAAGGGTAATGGTATTTGTACTGCTTGAAGAAATAACCCCGGAAGTAAGAAGCAATTCATTGTCAATTTCGATATCACTTGAAGACAATGAGGCACCTGTTGAATTATTGATTTCAAAATTCCAAAACGAATTAGTTCCCGTAAAGTTTCCATATATTGTTTGATGGATATCCCCTGCTAATCTAAAAGTAGCATCATTTCCAAAACCTGCTGTGAATGTACCTGAATTGAAATGAACATCTTTATACACACTAATTGTTTGATAATGTTCATTAATAACTTCTGGAGTATCGCCTCCATCTCCAATTACTAAATCTCCATAAATTGTTAATGAAAGATTTGGAAATCTTCTTTCTCCTGTTCCAATTAAGGTCAAGTTATTTACATAGGTAAATTCACTAAGGATATCATAATTGGTTGAGCCATTAAAGACAATAGTCCCACTATCAGGAGCGAAAAAACCATCATAAACCCCGGCAGGCATATCTCCTCTCTGCAAATATATTTCTCCTGTACCATTTACAATACCTAATCGATGGCCAAATGTTGTTCCAACATTAACAACACCAGTGCTTCTGATATTGGTAATGTAAGCAGCCATAAAATTAACAGGCATGGTAACATTATGCTCAATATACATAATTGCACCACGAGGGCCACCTGCTGGAACTGAACCTCCAGCGATAGGATATGTATCCCAGGTAGCTGCATCGTTCCAAGGACCATCAGTAATTGAAATATAACTTGGTACTTGAGCAGGTATCGCATCATCAATACCTGCAGTATAATCACCATCAATACCCAAATCATTTGTACCTGCAAAGTAGAAATACAATTCATTTGTCGCCTCATTAAAATCTGCAGCATCGTATTTTGACCATGTTCCTAAATCTGCATCAATTAAACTTGCTGTAATGTAATCAGCTACAGTATATGGTGATGTTACCGCAATATCATCCGGATAAGCTTCCATGGTGGCAGTAGCTGAGAACCCAGCTATTCCACTTGCATCTAAGGTCCAGTGGTATTGTAAAACATTATCTGCATCAGTAATCTCTGGGTTTGGGGCTTCGGAGTCTTCTATAATACTAATATGCATCTCATCAGCCGCACGTACCCTGATTGAACCGCCTGCGTCACAAGCTGTGATATCAAATTGTACAGGTGTGTATTTACCAGCGGATCCCATTGGGTAAATAAATTGTGTAGCACTTGTTATTGCTGGGAAATATTTTCTTACACCTGCATCTGTAAACGAGATATTTGTTTGAATCATGTTGCTTTCTGAAAATGGCGAGGCTTCAACAATACTTGTATTTTCGTTAAGAATCAGTAAGTTTCTACCAATATCAAAAATTCCGTTCTGCATTTTTAGATTTCCTTCAATGGTAATAGTATTACCTGTAGGAACCAAAATGCCATTTGGGTTATTAATCATTAGTTTTGCATAGGTTCCATCACCAGAAACTTCCTGTTCTACAGTACCATTTAAGATAATTCCATCACTGGTTCCGGCAGAAGTGGTTGTAATGACACTATGTAGATTTCCTTTTACATTAACGTTGTTATCGTTGTCATTAAATGTTCCAGCTTCCAAAGAAAGAATATTGTCAATAGTGATTTCTGAACTTGCAGCCAAACTTAAATCATTAGCAGTATTTTTTGTGAGATTATAAAAAGTAGTTGCTCCAGTGATGATTTGGGCATCAGTTCCTTCAAAAATAGTAGTGTTTTCATTTGCAGTAAATGTTCCTGCATTAGTAAAATTACCACTAATGTTAATATCAAGACCATTAGCGTTAAGTATTGAGCCATTGCCTATGGTAAGGCTTTCGTCTAACGTTAATGGTACAATATTTAATGTTAAGGATGGGTTAAAAGTGCTTGTATTATCTATAGCCAAATTCATTAAGTTTTGACCTGCATACAAGGTGAAAAACCTTTCTGTAGCAACTGTATTAGCATTACCGAAGGTAATAGCTGTACCTGAACTTAAATTAACTATTTCCGGATCAAAATAAAATGACTGAATAGAAGGATTACTCCTATAATCGTTAACCAGGTAAAAATCACCTGCAGAATGGGTAAACGAACTTCCTGCATTTAATATTTCAAATATACCCCGGGAATTTTGACCAGCTGCGCTAATGCCAACATTTACTGTTCCACCGCTTTGATTGAATGTTAGGATTCCCTGATCAGAGCTTAACGCTCTACGAATCTGGGAACCAACATTTAAGGTTCCATCAGTAATTTCAATAGTTGCATTACCTGTTGCTGAATACTCAATGTAATTATCTCCACCAGACATGTCAACTGTTCCGCCACTAACCAGTAACTTACCATCTAAAAGGATCCCACTTTCTCCATTAGCATTAGCTTGGCCTTGCCTTACTTCCAAACAAGCTGTGGATGGAATTTCAAAATCATCGTCTCCCGTGGTTAAATTAATATTAATAGAAGCGTTATTAAGGATACATGTCCCACTTTGTAAATCCAAAGCTTTGGTAACTCCAACGCCACTGGTTGGGCCATTCAATAGAAAATTGCTATCAAAACTAAAGCTTGATGTTTGGTCAGTGCCTTTATTAAATACAATGTTATATAAATTTGCTGTTGCACCAGAACTTATAGAATAAGAATGATTTCCAGTTCCGTTAAGAGTAAGCTTTATGTAATCTTCATCTGCTGCAGAATATAGTTGCAATCCTCCTCCTGTTGTATTATCCTGAATAATATTTCCATGTACAATTAAATTACCCTCAAACACAGTGGTGTTTGGGATTTCCACATGAATAATTGCCTGGTTATTTATCAGTTCCAAATCTCCAAATACCTCAATTGATCTTGATGCATCATTTGGGAATGCAATTTCACCATCCCCACCGCTATCATTCCCATTAGCATTATTCCTAAAGATTCGAAGATCGTTACCAACAATGAAATCTCCTGCGGTGCCACTACTAAGCATTAGATTTACATCTCCAAGAAGCTCAAAGTCTTGTTTGATTTCAACATCAGTAGAAATTTCAAAATCCCTATCTTGTGCTCCCCATCCATCACTAGCGATCATTAAATTGGGAACAATTGAAGGAATATTATTATAGATAAAACCATTATTGGTGGATTCGTAAACAAGATAAGAAGAATCCTGACTAATAAAATCTCCAATATCAATCGAACTAAAATCTGGATCGACCTGGCTTCCTCCTGTAGAACGGAGCCAAAACATTCCCTCTCCTGCAATTATGCTACCATTAATAACACCTCCTGGGTTTACACAAACTGTTGGTCTAAACTGAAAATTATAAGCATATTGTCTTGATGTTGGATTTCCATCATTTGCATCCAGCATTTGAGTAAACCGTAATTCTGCAAAGTTTACAGCATTGTCAACTTCAACACCATGTGGGTAACCATCTGTGTATGTTGGATCTCCAAAAGGAACCCAGCCAACTACAGCAATATCACCTGCCTGCGGCCAGTCTCCTGCTGCTGGTTGACGACTATCATGAAGTTCGTAAGAATCAACAGTGCTGTTTCCGTCAATATCATTAGGTGCAAAAGTCCATAAATTACCATCTTCCCAATTTGCACCGGCAGCATCAAGCAATCGCCTTGTATAAAAAACCTGAACAGTTCCGGTAAAACGGTTTGTTTCCCCTGCGGTATAATTTGTTTTTTCGAGTGTTGTTGCAGGAAAATTTATTTCGTTTTGGCCTGTACTTACACTTCCTCCTGGTGCTGAACGGGTAAATGGCGTTTCATCAAGGACTTTACCAGGCACATAATTGTTTTCATTGCCAACAACATCAGTATTTTCATAAGTAAATTTGTAGGTCACAGTAGGAAGTGTTGTAAAATCAGAATAACCTACACGCCAATAATATCCTAAAAGATCTCCACCAGTTAAATTTGTTGTTTGAAGTTCTCCTATAACTGGTCTAATTTGTATATAACCATCATCAACAACTCCACTAAGATCAACAAGTGCTGGGGTAAAACGAGTAGTACCAGTATTTGTTCCCAATGGGAATTCATATTGTGTTCCATCAGCAGTACCTGCAGGGATGTATAATTCAATTCCACCATCGGACGCATTCGCTGTGCTATATATCATCCCATTACTACTTCCACCTGTAAAAATAGTGGTTGTTGACTGATTGTGTAAATAATCAAGTTTCAATTTATAGCTGCCTATGTTTAAAGAACCATTAAACATCCCTATCCTCTTTATGTAAATATCACTTGAAATTGCAACTGCGTTTCCGTTTCCAGGATCCAGTTTAAAATTCCCAAGCTGGGCGCCATCTTCAGTATTTAAGGTAATATTACCACCAGTATCATCAAGCATAATGTATGAAGTAATATCGGTAACACCTGGCTCATAAACTCCCAAAATACCATTTGCCCCAACATTAACTACCCCAAACAGGCTAATTGATTGTTTGCCTTGGTTGAGAGTACCATTTTGTACATCAATGGTACCATTAACCCTAAGTAGTCTATTATGAGATTCTGGGCTTGCATTACCAGCTTCTTTGGCAGCATCTCCTTTTACAACTAGTTCTGCATTATTACTTTTGTTTATTACCAGGTTCCAGACATAAAGCTCATAAGGGTCATCAACTGTGTGGCCTATGTAGAGTGTATCACTTGTACTGCCATTAAAAGTTAAGGTGTTTGGTAAACCTGCATCATATAATAAGCCATCATTGTTAGTACCTTGATTTTGGCTATTTGAAGAAATCGAAAGCCCTGCACCAATTGTGATATCCTGTCCATTATGATTAAGGAAACAATTATCCTCAATAGTTAAATCATTTAAAACGACCAATGGTTGTGCTACTAAATCTGCATCTGATGTGCCGTTTATATTTGTTCCAGCATCTAATAAGTGATCGGTGGAAGCGTCGTTAGTGTTTCTTAAAATAAGATCCCAAAAAGGAGCTTTTGATGTTATTTTAAATGTGTTTGCAACACCAGCAATCTCAGCAATAACGGTACCTCCGGTTATGTTTATATTTTTAGGGTCGGAAGCAATAAAAATACCTCCTTGGTTAGTGGCAGTCCCATTAGCGTCATATACATGTAGGGTTCCACCAGACATGTTAAACACATTGCCTGTGTAGGTTAGCGAGAAATGGTAATAATTAGTATTTGTATTGCCTGGATTAACTATGTTTACGGTTCCGCCACTTTGAATATAACCACCAACATTACCAATACCTAAAACTGATGTCCTAACCTGATTGGCATTCAAAGTCCCACCATCTATTTTTATCAATCCATTATCTCTAAGTGTGAAGCCACTGGCAACCAGTGCTTCAAACGTTCCAGCCGATATCCTTGCTGTACCGTAAGGAACAATTGCAGTACCTGCTGATTTAGTAACAGTACCACCATCAACCCAAAGTTGTGCAGCTTCTGAGATATTGTAATTTCCAGTATTGTTTAAAACCGGAATATTTACATTATTCCCAATCTTTACTGTACCTCGTAAAAGGCCTAGGGCATTATTATTATCAGTTAATTGAGCAACACTTGCATGTCCTTCGTTTGCATAGCCAAAAAGATTAAAATTTGACACTGCACTTGCTTCAATTGCAAGCATGTATGTTTTATCTGTTCCTTTGTCAATTTCTATTCTGTAGAAATTGGATATTCCATTACATATCACGTCCTGGTTTGATGTAGAACTAATGAAATTAGCATCTACAATACCATTTAAGGCTTCGTTATTATAGTCAGCACTCGATCTGTTTGTGAAACGTAGCTCTCCATTATTTGTCAAACCTCCATAAAAGTTAAATTGGTGACGTACTTCAGCCGTTCCGGAGCCAGTTCCTGTGGCAATATAAGCCCCGCTTAATATATCTACATCGCCTTTTACAGTTATATTAAGGCCAATATCAGTTGCATCATCGTTTATTTTAAATGTGCCCGATTCGACCCTAAAATAGCCATTGAGCGCTAAATCCTTGGTTAATGTGATTGTTTGGCCAACACTCATCTTTACCTCAAGGTTGTAAAATTCATGAGCAGTGTTTAATGTAAAGCTGCTCCCATATAAAGCAACAGTTCCCTCACCTTGTCCGGCTTTGATAAAGTCATCAGCATTTGAATAGGAAGGAAATACATCATCTGACATTAAAATGCGGCCAGTACCTTTTATCACAGAAAAAGTAAGTCCTGTTTTTGATTGTAAATCTAATCGGCCATTTACTGTAACTGAGGCAAAGGTGTAAGTAGGATTCGGTAAATCCATGACCACAGTTTTACCCGACTTTATCACCACTTTATCAGTATTAAACTGAGGATATGAATTTGCTGGATTATTTGGTAAAGCTCCAGATGGATCCAATGTCCAGATAGTGGGATCGGACCAGTTTCCTGAAACAAGTGAGTACCATGTAGTTCCAGCTTGACCAAGAACCGGGCTGTTGGTTTGATCCAACGTACCTAATGTGTAATAACCATCAGCTAGATTTGTGCCCAAAATATTAAATGAAACCTGATCTGCATCGGCATAATCTACACTTGAAGTTGCAATGGAATAGTTTCCTGAGGTTCCATTTCGGTATAATAATACATAATTAGAAATATTCTGAGGATATTGGCCACCTGTAATACCTTCAGGTAAATCGAAAATGATTCGGGCATTTTGAGAACCGGTTTGTTCAATGTACCAATCTTTTGCCCAACGTTCCTGAACACCTCCAGTAATGTCGCTGGTCGAAACAGAATTGGCGGAGTTATTATGCGCAAACATTATGTAATCACCATTATCAAGAGAACCAGATGATTCTACATAAAAACCGGTTGAACCACTAGCAGCTAAAAGGTGGTTCCCATCAGGTTCTTGTCCAATTCCTGCAACACCATAAATGTAGGTAGGATCATTACCTGTCATTTTATCATTAGAAGCAGTTGTAAATGCTAAATTATACTTTGTACTAAAATAGTTTTCAATAATTGTTCGCTGAGCAGTATTTAATCCGTCTGCAAATACAACAATTTCTGCAATTTCACCATCAAACCATCTTGTCTCTCCTGCGCCTTCGTCAAATCTTCCAATAGTTACATTTTCGGTTCGGTCGGGTATACTTAAACCTGTTCCACCAGAGGCCTGTAAATCACCATTATGGTATAAGCTAAGGTTTCCGTTAACAATATAAGACGCAAAACCATACGAGCCTGATGTGTTTACTCCTCCTCCAACTGCAGTTGTTCCAACATAACCGTTTAGCTGAAAGCCATTATTGTGAAAAAGAGTCCAGGAACGATTCGTAGCATTTAGCCTTTTGGAAATAACACATCTTGTGTCTGTTGAACCAGGATTAACAACAGCCATTATTGTTAGATTGGTCATGCCATCGAGCTTATTTGCCCCAGCATCATCATCTGGAATTCGTAAATATGAAGCTGTGCCATCGAAATTCAACGTATTAAATCCGTTAAGAGTACCTAGTCCAGGTGCATTGCCTCCACTTGGAATATGGGTTGCATCATATCCATTTCCAGAGATGTCGGACCATACTGAACCATCTCCAAAGGTTGGAAGTAAGGATGCGTCTAACCAGATAATGTTTTCTGGTTGTCCAATACTTCCATCGCTATTCCCTACACCACCAGGGCCAGATTGAGCACGAAGTAAATTGTTATATACAAATAATAACACAAAAAGAACGAAAATTTGAAGTCCACTTTTCATTTGTTTCTTATTTAAATTTTAAGAGTAAGTTCAGAAAATAATTAACTAATGGTCTAATGGTTAGATTAATTTTAATGTTTTTAAATAAATGGTTACAACACAATATGAGTTTTACCATATGCCAAAAACCTATTCTAACTTATAATACGCAAACAAACAGTAAAAGTTTCAATAAGTTTGCTTATTTTTGACAACTTTTTGATAAAACTGCAAATAAAATTGACTGATAGTAAATACCCTGTCAAATTAAGTACCATGCTGTAATAAATACTTACAAAAGTAGAAGATATTTTTCAATATACTATAATAGTTATTCAATGAAATCATTAACTTTTAGACGTTAAACCTTAGTAAAAAGTTGCATCAGCTCATAGAAGAATGGGATTTTGATTATTTAATCGATTAAAAATTTTGCCAATAACAAACAATTAATTACTTTCGCAGTCCAATTCAAAGTTGCCCAGGTGGCGGAATTGGTAGACGCGCTGGTCTCAAACACCAGTTCCTTCACGGGAGTGCCGGTTCGACCCCGGCCCTGGGTACAAAAGCTGCTTTTTTAAGGCAGCTTTTTTTATTCCTTTCCATTCATATTGTAGTTGTTTCAACTTCTGTAACCAATGTTTTTTGCTCTTTTTTCAAACTTATCGCAACAATAAGTTTCCTGAACATCAATACTATTTTTTTCGATTAACTCAAATAGCTTTTCTTTTGAGTTTACGCTGAGATATTCCTTTTTATGGTTTCTAAAACATATTAAATCACCGAAAAAACCATTTCCCAATGGGCTGTAATCCGAATAAAGACACCCAAAACAGTTTTTAAAATGATATTTATCGTCAAATTGATTTTGAAGTTTAACTAATGCAACTTCAAATAAGTCGCCTTCTGAGCTGTAATTTTCACCTTTTAGGTTTATCTCGAAAATGGCATTCTCGTAATCAATACCTCCATTTGAGGCAGGTTTACCCAGTTTTAAATTTACCAATAACTTGGCATCGATTATTGTATTGGCTTCTCTATCAATAAGTTCAATTGGTATTTCTAAATTTAATTCGCAATTACATAGTTCGAAAATATGTTTTTCCGATCCCCATACCTTAATTTTATTAAAGGTGAATCTATTTAGTTGTTTATCAGCGTACTTCTGGGGTTCAGCTAATTCAAAATCATCAAACGAAGAACCTAGAAATTTTATTCCACCCAGCTCCATAAATAAGGGAAATCTTTTTTCCTCATCAAAGCTATTTTCAATTGTACATTTTAGCTGGCCTGATTGGTCTTTGTATATGCATGGATATATGTTAGATTGTTTTTTCAAATCAATATTTAAATTTACTAAGTTCGAGTTCAAAGATAAGTATTCTTGTATCTTCAGGTGAGATTTTATCAGAATATTGTTATTTTTAGAATAAAAATCAAAATCCTATGAAAAATGTCGAAAAATACATTAAGACATTAAATATCAATGAACTGCTGTTTGACTTTTTTGTAGCCCTTTTACTTATAATTCTTCAAAAGCTGTTTCCGGTTATAGCAAACACCAATATTTCAGGAGATTTGTATGATACAATTTTGCTGCTGGTTCTTTTTCTTTTTCCTTTAATTATTTTAATAAATGTTGGAAAAATGGCTGGTAATTACAGACAGCATAAAAGTGGGTTTTTACTAGGGGCATTGTCTATTCTGACAATTTTTTTGGTTGCCTTTGCAATTATGAGTGTTCTGGATGACTATTATGACTATTTTTTAGATGATATTGCCCCAGTAGTACTCTTAGTCGCATTTCTACCAGCAGTTTTACTTGGTTTTTTAAGCAAAACTAAAAGTTTCCTTAAAGCAGTTACTGTTTCGGGGATTATTTTTCTTTTAAGCGGAATTGTGATTATAGGAATTTATATGCTTGCCGAACGATTGTACAAAGATTCGTTTAGTTTAATTGCTTTGGGGAGCTCCGTTATTGCAGGCTTTTTTGTGTTTATTTATTTACCAAGGAAACTGGTTAGACAGTCCGAAAAAAGCAGGAACGTACAGAAGTTTTTAACCAATACATTTGCTGTTTTGTCTGCAATATCATTTGCAGCCTGGTATTATGTTAGTGATAATCAGCTTATTTCGACCGATGAATTTGGTATTACTTATGAATCATCTTTAATTGAACTCTATTGGGGTGCAATTTTCCTTTTCAGGTTGATGATGGCTCTGGAACCGCCAAAAAATAAAATGAATATGATAATTGGCCTAGTGGTGTTGGTTATTTCTTACCTAATTTAATTTTGAATTATTTTTAACACTTATTAAGTTTTGTTTCATTTGATTAACAACAATTCAAACTACATTTGTTACAACAAAAAAAAGGAATTTTTTCATATATAGGTTTAGGTTAATTAATTGGGTTAATAATAAAAGGCGGCTGGTTACCGCCTTTTCCATTTTAATACACTAATGAAATAATCAATTACTTAACATCCCGCTTTTTCAGCTTTTTTCACTATTCCCAGGGTTACGTGGAATATAATGGATCACTTTAAAAAGTTGTGGAATTAATTCTAAAGATAGAACTTAGTGGACTTTTTATACAAGGTTTATGCATTCAGATAATGAACATTTCAATAGCTTAATTCGATTAATCTTACCACAAGAAATATTTGATTACTTCG
>JBNKJW010000083.1:0-6325 GCA_050291445.1 Bacteroidales bacterium
AAAAAAGGTGTTTTTGAAGAAATTGTTGATGATTTAATTGAGGAAAAAGCACAGAAAGCAAAGGAGCTAAATCTCGGCGGTTGTCAAAGATGCCATTCAGATAAATTTTTTTATTTTGAGACAATTCATGATAATATGTCCAGAGAAGTTGCAATGTGGGATGACAATCGATATTCAACAGAAATGCCTACTGATATAAATCAGGAATGTGCTGTTTGTGGATACAATGAGATTGTTAAAGATGTGGGAAAAGGAAAAAATAAGATATTAAAAAATGTTTTAATTGTTCTAGCTTTAATGTATGGTTTGGCAAAGTTAATAATATGGTTTTTTGAATTGTAGCCATTATCAATTATTGTTTTTTAGCTTAAAATCTTATTTTTGGTCTTTAACCTTTAGTCTTTTATCTTGTTACTACCATGTCAAAACACGGAATGATAAAGCGCTACATGCTGATAATTGAAAAAGTTAACAGCAATTATGCCCCTTCGTTTGCAGCTATTGATGAACATTTACGAAAAAATGGCTTTGAGTATTCCAAACGTACCATTGACAGGGATATTGAAAACATTAGAAATGACTTTGGCATTGAAATAATTTATAATCGCACAAACAATGCCTATTATATTGATAAAGATAAAAGTGTTAACCTTGAAACTTTTAATCGTTTTTTAGAAATAGCTGGCGTTGCCGATTTATTATCAGAAGGGTTAAATAAAAAAAAGAACATTCTCAACTATATTAGTTTTGAATCGGAAAACCTGGTTTCGAAAGGAACCGAAATGCTACAACCCATACTTTCTGCTATTTTAAATCATAAAGAAATTAGTTTCACCCACGAAAACTTTCAAAAAAAGACTTTTAAAACCATAAAGCTTTATCCGTATTTGCTGAAAGAATACCAGGACAGATGGTATGTTGTTGGAACACTTGACAAAAAAAAGACAATAAGAACCTATGGTTTGGATAGAATGACTAATTTACAGGAAACAGGCAAAGAATTTGTTCCGGATGACAATATAAATCCCAAAAAACTTTTTGAAAATGTAATCGGTTTAGTGTACTCTACACATGTATTATGCGACGTGGTGCTTTCATTTAGTTCTGAGCAGGCAAAATACATCAAAACACTTCCCTTGCATCATTCGCAAGTTGTTTTAAGCGAAGATGAAAAGCAATGTGTGGTGAAATTAAAGATTATTCCAAATTTTGAATTCAAGCAACGGGTGTTAATGCAAGGAGCTAAGGTGAAAGTGCTTGAACCTAAGTGGTTTGCCAATGAGGTGGCTGCTGATTTGAGGGCTGCGGCAGAATTGTATTAGTGGTTGTTTCTTTTATCAATATTTCGCTACTCCGTAGCTTATGGTTATGTGATAATGTTGTAGCTACAAATATTATCGGTACGCTGTACCTGCATATTTTCTTAAAAAAGCTGCAGAGCAGCGTTAATCTTTGTAGTAGAGAAATTGATAATAGCAATTTAGGTTCGGAGAACCGAAATATTGATAGACAAGGTTTTCTGATTTACCAAGATTTTATATCCTCAAAGAAATCAAAAACATATTCATCTTAAAATATCAAGGTATTCTTCCTTAAATGAACATTTTCTATGGTGGTTTTCCTGGTTTAACACATATTTAACAACCGCCTCAACCTGTGATTTTGAATTTGTAAAAGCACCATATCCATTTTGCCATTCTTTGTTAATTAAAGCTTCCCTGTTTTTGGGAGAAAAAATTATATGAAAATAGCATTGGGTAAAGGTGTCGGCCATGAGTATTTGGTTTTTTAGGTGATCTTACAAAGCTTATAAATCAGGTTATTAGCGTTGCTAAACTTTTTAAATTACACTACTTTGTAGCTTAGGAACAGATATAGCAAATTAAACTACAAATATTGCCGCTGCTCTGCAGCTATTTATATCAAAATTAATGCATTGATAGTCATTCCGAACGAAGTGAAGGAATCTTTATAGGAACCGATGCATTCAGGGTGTACAGACCTGCCATCTCTATGGGCGCTGTTCGTATTGTGGACTGCTTTGCTGTGCTCGCAGTGACGTTCATGACTTTTCTTCCATCATCTTCTCACTTGTATTATCCGCCTTTATGGCCATCAGCAACAAAACAATTCCAACAAAGGCACAAATAAAAAATGCTCCAAAATAACTATTGGTGAAATTTTTAGAGTAGCTAAATAACAGTGGTCCAATAGCGCTTCCGGCAACTGTCCAGCTAACTGCAAAACCTGAAATAGCGCCCAAATTTTTAATGCCAAAAAAACGAGGCCAGGTTACCGATGATAAAACCCCAAAAACACCTTGTGCCATGCTGTTGCCCAAAATTACCATCCAAAGTGTTAAACCATTGCTCAAAAAGGCTGCTCCAGTCATTGAAATAATTAATCCGGAAGTTGAAAAATAGAGGATGTATTTCAATTTGATGTAATCTGCGGCCCAGCCACCAATTAATTGAAATCCTACAGCTATAATAGCAGTTGGAATAAATACTGAAACTGCTTGTTCTTTTGAAAGCCCTGCTGAAACAAAAATATCTTCAATATGAAAGGTGAAAGCAGTAATGCAGAGAGCAAAAAGTGTCATGGAAAGGGCAAAAACCCAGAAAGAATAGGTTTTTATGGCATCTTTTAATTCAAAATCGTAGCCAGTGGCAATTATTTTTTTTCGTTTTGGTTGTTTTGTATTCTTCTTTTTTACCAGGCTTCCATCTGGTTTTAGGCCATATTTTTGTGGATTATCCCTGAAAAATGACCATGCAAAAATCACAAATATAACACCGGCAACCATTGCTGTTAATTGCCAGGTAATTCGCCAATTGTATGAGTCAATAAGAGAGGAAAAAATCCTGGGAACAACTGAAAAACCTAACACCAATGAAATACCAAAAACAGCGCTTGCCAAACCTCGTTTTTTATCAAACCATTTCATCACCATGTTTCTGGATACCATGGTTAACAATCCCTGTCCGAAAAAGCGGATGCCTAAAAAACCAACAACAAGCAGTACAAAAGTAATTGAGGTTAAGGGTAATGACACAAGACTGAAAATTCCATCAGCAATCTTGTCAACAACAGTAAGAAAAACCAAAAACGCACCCAAACCCAGTCCGGCAATAGGTGCAATAACTCTTGCTCCGTGTTTGTCGTACATTTTACCACCAAAAGTGAGCAAAAATGCGCTGGTTGTTGTTCCAATCATATAGGTCCAGCTGAGGCTAACACGGCTTTGTCCAAGTGCATCAATCAGGTGGTCGGTAAAAACAGAAACCCCAACAGTTTGACCAGGGGCACTCATAATGCCACCAATTGCGCCAACAATCAGGATAATATATCCATAAAAAAAAGGAGATCTTTTGGGATTGATGATAGAAGGCATTTTCATATTGGCCGCAAAGGTAATTTAAAACAATTGATGTTTTCTCGCTTTGGGGCAAAAATCATTTCGTGAAAAAAACGTCATCCAAATCCACTGTCATGGAATCCATAACAATGCTTTTTACAAAGATACGAGAAATCCTGAGTCAAAAGCCGCCCGGCCGCTATTATTCGTTGCAAAAAGCGGCCAGGCTGCTATAAGGGAGGTGCTGCAAGTCAAATTATGTTTAATTTAAATTACCTAACAATCGTTAACATTTTTCAGGATGATTGAAAAAAAGTGAAAAAATATTTTACTACGACACGTTTTGGCGTAGTGCCCCCTTACTTTTGTTTCTGTAAATGAATGATGGCAAAGCGTCATGGATGTCTTAAAGTTTGGTTAAAAGAGTGGGCAAACATGGTAGCACGGGGGTTATTAGCTTGCCCATTCTGAAAGATTTGTTGTGGATTATTCTTTAGTTCTTGGATTTTATGATTTCGGTCTGGTTGAAACGTGCAAAGCCGACACAAAACTTTTGGTTTTGAACAACTTCGTTGCTTTGCATGTACCGAACGTCTTACAGGTTTGTATTTACATAAAATGTAGAACAATCGCTAAATGCGGACGGTTTACTGTGGGGGTTAAACCAGGCCATTGTCAAAGCAGGTTTTAATAGTTCCAGGAATATTGAATCTTCCACAACTTTTTTTAATTACAGTTGCAATAAAAATCATCCCCCAATAAAAAGTAAGTTTAATTGTTAACCTAAAAATTATACTTAATTGAAATCAACTATAAAGCAGATGACCCGAACAGAACAATTACGAACTTGTAAAAAGTGTAAAAACCTTGATTTTGACCTTAAAAAGGGATTTATTTGTTCGGTTACATCCAGTTATGCCACCTTTACCAGCAAGTGCTTAGATTTTAAAGCTGCCACATTTGTAAGTAAAAAAAGAGCACTTAAGCCTTCGCAACTGTCAGTAAGAAAGATAGTTAAGTCGAAAAATGATTTTGTTGCAAAAAACATGTTGCTTATTTTTGCAATGGTTTTTATTGGATTTTTAATGCTGGATGATCCCTATTTATTCAGTCTTGATCCAAATTATCTTACCGAATCATTTGCGCGAAAAATACTGAATTTTTTCTGGGGAATTCCAACTGGCCTGCTTTCTCTTGGTACAGGAGTTTATTTTACTTTTCGCATGCTAATTAAAATGTGATATAGGATCTTTTATGGAATTGATGAAAAACTACATCTTTTAATTGAGAACACATTAAAGTAATAGACAATTATCATAATTATTTGATTTTTTTTACCAGCAGCAAATGAAAAACACAGATTTTAAAAGCATAATTACAGCCATGATAAACAAAACAGAACCTATTAATGTGCCCAGTGATGGTACAAAAATAAATATGAAAACAACTATTTCGTATGAAGAAGGGATGAAATATTTTGGAAGTATGATGGAGCGAATTTTAAACTCCATTGAAAAAATTGAGCGTAATTTTGAAAAGATGAAGGAGCAAAACTAAAATACTTACCAAACTATAGTCAAATGCAATAAAAGCTATAGTAAAGTAAGTATTTTAAACCCGAGTTATGCAATAGAAAATGCGATAGCATTGAACTAGTGCATTTACTAAGGGTTAACCCCGACTTAGATGAACACCGAAGAGGTGAATGAGTGAAACCTCTTTGAGAAGTGAATCTTAATCGTTTATGTAATTTGACTTTTGTTAAATGCATAATCTGGGTTTAAAATAGATATGCTCAATAAAAAAATCCTTAGTTAGTTTGATCGCACTACTGTAACATTCATTTCAATTTCATCTTTTAGGTGGCGTTTTACGGCACACAAACTGGCCGACTGAATGACAGCTTTGTCATATTTCTCGGGGAAATCTGCAGGAACATGTATTTGAATATCAACTTGATCAATCATTTTCTTTTCATGATTGTAATGTTGTTCTTGTGTTAAACGGATGTTGTCAGTTGAAATTTCCCGCGAATCGCAAAATCCTTTTACGTAAATACCGGCACAGGTTCCAAGTGAGGCTAAAAACAAGGTGAAAGGTTCTGGAAATTCACCATCCCCACCACCTCTGGGCGATTGGTCTGTTTGAATGTTGAAACCATTAATAGCTGCAAAAACTTGTTTTTTTCCTTTAAAATAGATGTCCATAATTTTAGATTTGTAATTTGATGCAAATATAGTTTAAATATATAAACATGTCAATATATTGATATATTTGTTTTCTTTATGAATTTTTAATAAACAGGCAATAATTGGCAATATTTAATAGCTTTGCAAACATTAATTTTTAATATTTTTGTATGCGTATTTTTCTCTTCCTTGCAGTTTTATTTATCTCATTATCATTTACTTATAAGCTAGTTGGTTTTCTTGTTTTTAAAAATAAACAGAATAAAGGTGAGGTGATTTTTATAAAACAACCTGGTTATAAGTTTTTTAATAAATTTTATTTTTTTGGTGGCATTGCTGCTTCCGTGGCGGGTTTTGTTTTTTATAGGATCTATGAATTTGAGTATATAATTGTGCTTTGGAATATTTTAGCGCTGACCCAAATTTTAAACAGTTTTATTTCACCAGATGGTTACTTTGTTTTTAGCAAAAATGGAATCAGGCGGCATTACAACGAAAAGCGAATTGGCTGGGAGTTAATAAAAAGGGTTGAAATAAATGCAAATGAATTCACTTTTTACACCCAAAAAGCAGCTATTAAGGCTATATTAAATAGCAGTTTAGTAGCAACTCAAATAAAAAATCTTATAAAAGATAAAAGAAATGATGTTTACGAGAGGTTATTTGATAGTTAGGGCTCGCTGAAAAACGCCTAAGCCTATTAAAATTAAACATTTATACCGAATGGTTATCATGTAACGGAAATTAAAATTCCCTAACATGCTAATCCTTCGGTATT
>JBNKJW010000084.1:0-8715 GCA_050291445.1 Bacteroidales bacterium
TCTAAATAAACATGTACTTCTTGTTCTGCAATATTAATCTTAATTATTTCGAAGTAATCAAATATTTCTTGTGGTAAGATTAATCGAATTAAGCTATTGAAATGTTCATTATCTGAATGCATAAACCTTGTATAAAAAGTCTACTAAGTTCTATCTTTAGAATTAATTCCACAACTTTTTAAAGTGATCCATTTTCTATTCTTTGTGGTATCTACAAAACATTTGGGCATAAAAAAAGCCCCGAAGATAGTCGAGGCAGCTAAATGTTTTCACAACGGAATAATCCTTATTGTGAATTGTGTCATTTTGTAATGTGAAATTACATCTTTTTTTTGGATTAACAAATATTTTTTTAAGTTTACGGTTAGGAACTTAATTTTTAATAAAACTAAAGGGCGATTTTAGGTAGTAAACACAATTATGTATTTGTGTGGGCTACCTAAGATCGCCTTTTTTGTTAAATGAACTGGATATGAAAAGAATACTTGGATTGGATTTAGGGACAAATAGTATTGGATGGGCTTTGGTTGAGATACTAGAAGATGGTATAAAGAGAATTGTCAAACTAGGTAGCAGGATAGTCCCAATGGATGGGGCCGAAATGTCGAATTTCAAAAAAGGCTTGCCACAAACAAAAAACGCAAAGAAAAGAGAAAAAAAAGGAGCAAGGGTAGGGAATAAAAGATATAAACAAAGAAGGAACAAACTTATTTATGTTCTTCAAAAATTAGATATGTTACCTGAGCAAATTAAGCTTTCTGAACCCTTTTTAGATCCTTTAAGAATACAAAAAATAAATATTCTTCCCATTGAAGAAAAAACAGAACAATTAACAGCGAATGAGTTTCTTGAATTAAAAGTAAAGGCAATTCATAACCCTCTTGCTGATGCAAAAGATTTTGGAAGAATACTGTATAGATTTAATCAGTTACGAGGGTATGCTGGAGGAGATGATGAAGATATTCAAGATGAATTAAATGAAGTATTGGGTATAAAATCAGATAAAATATATCCAGCACAAGTCAGCAGAATACTACCTTTCAAAATTATTGAATTTAAAGCTACAGATGAAAAAAGTAAAAAGAAAACCATCTATTTTTTGAAGGTTATTGACAATGATTTAGAAGAATGGGAAGGTACGACTTTAATAGATAGCTTAACAATTGGTGAAACGATTGAATTAAGACAATTAATCCGGCAAAATACTAAAACAGGTAAAGTGACAAGTACAGAATTTTCAATACCAAAAAAAAGTGGGTGGCGAAAAAAAATGGAGAATTTAGAAGAAGCACTTGATGAACATTGTGAAGAAAAAGGAAGAAAAACGTATTTAAGTGAATTTTTTTTAGATAGTATAAACGAAGGTGTTTTTAATAAAATTCGAGATAATGTCATTCTAAGAGCAAGATATCAGGAGGAGTTTGATGCTATTTGGGATATGCAGTTTGAAAGACATATTAAAAATGTAAAAAAAGAAACTATCGAAGAAATTGCTTATTTTCTATTTCCTGGTATAAGAGAAAGTCAGCAGAAATTAAGGCAGGAAGCAGTAAATAAAGGGTTAAAGCATATAATTAGAGACCAAATAATCTATTTCCAAAGACGTTTAAAAGATCAGAGTCACTTGATTTCTGAGTGTCGATTTGAAAGAGGAGAAAAAGCAATTGCCAAAAGTCATCCTTTGTTCCAGGAATACAAAATATGGGAGCAAATAAATAAGCTTTCAATAACTCGAAGAATACAAAAGGAGGTGAGAAAAAATGGAAAGCCTAAATACGAATATTTGGAGCGAAATATTTCTTCAAAATTTAAAGAGTATTTATATGAAGAATTACAAGATAAAAAAGAACTTGCTTTTTCAACAGTTTTTAACCAGCTAAAAAAACAAGATGATTTTAATGAAACAGAAGACTTTTTTAATGGCCTAGACAAAAAAAGCAAACTTATTGGTAATACAACAAAAATAAGTCTGAAAAAACGTCTCGGCAGGTTCTGGGAGGCATTAGAACTTGATAATATTGAAAATCAAATTGAGATGTGGAGTTTGCTTTATAATGGTAAAGGGAATGAATATGATTTAGAAAGTCAAAGAAATAGGGACATCGCAAAATACTTGAAAGAAAAAGGTATAAACGATAAAGATTTTGAAAAGATAGTTGTAGCAATTTCTTGCATTAAATTCCCAAGAAATTATGCTTCAATTTCTTTACTAACTGTTAAAAAAGCATTGCCATTAGTCAGAGCCGGTAAGTACTTTAGTTTAGACAATTTTACAGAACAATTAAATGATAAAATCACAAAACTATTAAATGAATTTACAGATGATCCTTATGAATTATCCCTTCAAAATTACCTTGAAAATAATGAAAGCATAATTTTAACAGAAGGTGGTTTTTTAAATGCACATGCATTAATGTTACTGTATGGTCAACATACCGCCAAAGAAATTACAGATAATGATATAATTCAAGATCTGAATAAAATAACCCCCATTAAACAAAACTCATTAAGAAATCCATTGGTAGAACAAATGATTAATGAAACATTAATGGTTGTTAAAGACATATGGAGACAACATGGAAAGCCAGATGAAATAAGAATTGAACTCGCTCGTGAATTACAAAATAGTGCCAAAGAAAGAGTAAAGATTAATGAAGCTAACCAAGAAAGCAGAAAAGAAAACGAACGAATAAAAAAGCGACTATCAGAATTGAAACATGAGCTTTCATCAGGCAATATTGAAAAATATAAACTTTGGACAAAACAAAGAAATACAACACTTGAGTATATAGAGAAATATGATTCGACAAAAAGCGAAATAGAGAAAATGAAACTTTGGGAACAACAAGGACATATTGATCCCTATACAGGAAAACCTATCCCGCTATCTCTTTTGTTTAATAAGGGAGCTTATGATGTAGATCATATAATCCCAAAATCAAGATATTTTGATGACTCATTTGGGAATAAAGTAGTTTGTGCACGAAAAGTAAATGAGGATAAAGGAAACCGTACTGCAATGGAGTATTTTGATGTCAGATCTGTAAAATGTGACTTATTATCGAAAGAAGAATTTATGAAAAATGCTGCAACGAAATTTTTTGGAAAAAAAAGAAAATTTATGCTTGCTACAGAAATACCAGATAATCCAATTGAAAGACAGAAGAAAGAAACCCAATACATTACAATAAAAGTAAAAGAAGAATTAGCAAAAATAGTTGGGACTGCAAATTTGAAAACATCTTCGGGTGGAGTAACACATTATTTGAGGAATCATTGGGGGATAACCGATGTCTTTAAGAAACTTTTAGAAGAACGATTCCTAAACTTTTTTGAACTGAAAGCTAAATTAGAATTTGATAAAGTAAAAAAAGACTATATTAAACAGAAACTAGGAAATAAGGAAGAAAATAATTTTACTACAGAAGAATCATTTTGCAAAGAATATCTTAATCAGCTAGCAAAGTCTCACTTAAATGAAAAAAATTATAAGAGTTTTATTTCTGATTTAAATGTTGAACTTACACAAGAAAAATTTGAAGAATTATATATAAGATGCCATTCTCATAAACAATCAAATAACCTAATTCTGAAAGGTTATAGTAAAAGATATGATCATCGTCATCATGCAATGGATGCATTGATTGTTGCAGTAACAGATCAAAAAGCAGTAAAAAGACTTAATGATCTTAATAAGCATTTACAAGATTGGTTAAAAGACAATCTAAATCAATTTGATTTAGATTTAAAATCAGACAACGAAACCCTTCTTGAGAACTTTTTAGAATTAGAAGAAAATATCCGAAAAAAAGTTCTTTCAGATATTGATAAGTTCAGAAATGTAAAAGAACCATGGACAGGTTTTCAGAAAGATGCAAAAGAAGCCTTAGAAGATATAATTGTATCACATAAACCAAAGGATAAAATCCTTATTCAAAATAAAGAAGAGAAAGATAAGTCTGGGAATATTAAAAAGACAAAGGAACAAACTATACGGATAAGAGGAGCATTACATGAAGATACAATATACGGTTTATCTGAGGAAAAATACGAAGCATATAGGATCCCTTTAACAAAATTTGCTGGAAGTCAGTTTGACACAATGGGGAATATTGAAAAAATTACAAATAAGTTTTTAAAAGGAGTTATAAGAGATCATTTTATTAGCACCTATAATAAAAGCAAAACAGATGCATTTAATGAAGAAGGGCTTCTTGCTTTGAATAAAAAGCTGAGCGATAGGGTTGTTATTAAAAATGGTGAAGAGATTAAAAAGCCACATCCTCCTATTTCATCAGTAAAAGTCTATAGAAAAGCAATAAAAGACAAGAATAAATATGAAATTTCTTTACAGAAATTAGATAGAACAAAAAGTTATAATAAAAGCCTATATGTTAATAGTGGAAATAATTACCTTTTTGCAATTTTAGAAAAAAATGGGGAAAGAATTTACGATATAGTTTCATTTTTTAGAGCTGTTGAATTTATAAAAGATAAATTTAAAAATACTATTGATAAAACCAGTTTTGACAAAGAAAAAATCTTCAAAGAATATTTTGAACGAAATAATTCTGATGAAAAAGGTGAAGCTAGCTTGCTTTTTACCCTTAAACAATTAGATATGGTTTACTTACCTGATGAGAGCGAAGAAGTCGTTTTCGATCAAAATAGCCCGTTTTACAATGATTTTTGGAATAGTAAAGAACGAGTAAAAAACTTCTTTACAGTTGAAAAGTTTAGCGGAAAAGAAATTTATTTTTTACCACATACTACAGCAGAGGTAATTGAGAAAAAAGTAGAGTTGGGCTCACAAGATAAATTACAGCATTATAATGGGCGAAAAATAGTCAAATATTGTTTTCCTGTTGATTTAGATAGACTAGGTAGTTTTATAAAGGTTAAAGGAGATATTGAAAATATAAATTGATAAATATAATTTGGTATATAAGGGGAGATGATAGTAGATTTTTGTCGGAAACTAAAAGTAAACCGTTTAGGCAATATTGTCGGAATTGAAAAGTAGTTAAGTTCGTAATTCTGGGCGCTACCTGGAGTCACATGTTAAATTTACGGGGTTGACTCCTAATCGGCAAATACAGCCACCCCATGAATAAAACATAAACCAGGTCAAAAACAGCTTGCAGTGCCGCAAGGAGCCAAAGAAGCTGGCAAAAGTAACTTTCAGTACTGCAAGAAGCTAAAGTAGCAAGAAATGGTAATTTCCAGTGCTGTAAGAAGCCAAAGAAGCAAGAAATAGGAACTTTCAGTGCTGCAAGGAGCCATCGGAGCAAGAAATAAAAACTTTCAGTGCCGCGAGAAGTCATCGGAGCAAGAAATGACAACTTTCAGCGCTGTAAGGGCTTAATGGAGAGAGCAAATGCGTTTCATTCGGGGTGCGACTTAAAGTTGCACTCCGAATAAGATGGTATTATAACAAAATATAATTCACCAGTTGACTCCCTATTCCAAAGAATAGTCACCCGGTGAATAAATACTATTATGTTTAACTTTAAATTTTTAATAATGGAAAGAATTGAAATTGAATCATTGGCATTTACAAAAGTTACCAACAACCGCTTTTACAACCTTATACACCGCTCGGTAGAGATTGTCGAAAAGAGCGGTTTCCCGGCAACTCATGTAATAAGAACAGGCCTTGCACTACTTTCAAAACACAAACAAGAGCTATTTAAAATACTCAGCCGAATGGTAAACTACTCAAAGCGCATGCAACTGGATGCTGTGCGGGATGCTGATTTTATGCACCTGACCGGTTTTTTGGATACGTATGCCACCAGCCGGAAACCTGAGATTAAAGAAGCTGCCGAGGCACTGCTGAAGATTTTTGAAACCGAAAAACGTGCCGGGCTCACCCGCTTAGACATGAACGATCAAACAACTGTAATGGCACGCATTATGGCTTTTTGGGACAAAGATGAAAACCAGGCCCACTTAACTACACTTGGTATGACAGACGATTATTCGGAACTAAAAAAATCGGTAAATGCATTTAACGAATATGATGTAAACAGGACCCAGGAATCAGAGGGAGAAAATGGCAATACCACCTCTAAACGCAAGGAGGTATATAAAATCTATATCGATTTGTTGGATGTATTAAAAGGACTTGCCAACCTCACCAAAGATGAACTGTGCCACAAAGCCCTGAGCCGCATGAATGTATTAATAGCCGAAGAAGCTACCTACCTGAAAAGCAAAGCAGGAAGAAACGAAAAAGTTGAAGAAGAAGAGGTGTTGTTGGAAGAATAAATTAATATCATGTAGGGACGCACGGCTCATTTTTACGTAGGGACGCATGGTCTATTTTTACGTAGGGACGCATGGTCTATTTTCGCGTAGGGACGCATGGTCTATTTTCACGTAGAGACGCACGGCCTATTTTCACGTAGAGACGCACGGCCGTGCGTCTCTACACATTATAAAAAAAATAAACCCAATGCCCGATAAATTTAAAAACAAATACCGTATTGAATCGCACCGGATGCCGGGTTGGGATTATTCAGGCAATGGTAGCTATTTTATTACCATGGTGGTACAAAATTGGGAATGTCTTTTAGGCGAAATCAAAAACCACAAAATGATATTGGCCGATTATGGCAAAATTGTGAAAACCGAATGGGTAAAATCGTTTGAAATTCGTGCAGAATTATTTTGTGATGAATATATTGTTATGCCGAACCATTTGCATGCAATTGTGGTGATAAATAAATCTGATAATAAAACAAATGTTGATGATGGTTCGCACGTTTATGATGGTTCGCATGTTGATGATGGTTCGCGTGTTTATGATGGTTCGCATGTTGATAATGGTTCGCACGTTGATGATGATTCACACGTAGATAATGGTTCGCACGTAGAGACGCACGGCCGTGCGTCTCTACGTGCGAACCATCCCCAACACCCCCAACACCCATTTCACCGCAAACCCAAATCCCTGTCATCATTTATAGCAGGTTTTAAATCGGCCACAAACACAAAAATTGACGATTATATTGACAATCACCAATTGAATATACCCAAATACAACAAGAACAACCATTTTTGGCAACCCAATTATCACGATCGTGTAATTCGTAACCAACAGGAATATAACAGGATAAAACAATACATAATAAACAACCCAAAAAATTGGACGGGCGATAAATTTAACCCAAATAATGGATAATTATGATAAAACGGACCCTTTATTTTGGCAATAACGCCTATTTGCATACCAAAGACGAACAATTGTTAATCGATTTTGCAGATAAAGAAAAAGAACAACAAAAAGTACCTATTGAAGATGTTGGGGTGGTGATATTAGATGCCTATCAATCCACCCTTTCGCATAAACTAATCAGTAAATTGCTGGATAATAATGCAGCACTTATTACCTGCGATAGTAAACATATGCCACAGGGCCTAATGTTAAACCTTGATGGTAACCATATTCAGCAGGAACGGTTTAATATTCAGCTAGAAGCCAGCCAGCCACTAAAAAAACAATTATGGCAGCAAACCATAAAGGCCAAAATTAGAAACCAGGCCAACCTGCTAAGGCAGTTATGCGATGATGGAGATTTGGACATTGCCGAATATCCATTTGAAAACATGGATTATTGGATAGAAAGCGTAAAATCGGGCGACCCGGATAATTACGAAGGCAGGGCTGCGGCATTTTACTGGCGAAATATTTTTGTGGATATTATAGGAGGGTTTAAGCGCGGGCGATTTGAAATTGAGCCTAACAACCTATTAAACTATGGATATGCCGTATTGCGTGCCATAGTAGCACGTAGCCTGGTAGCTTCCGGATTGCTGCCAACATTAGGTATTCATCATCATAATAAATACAATGCTTATGCACTGGCCGATGATATTATGGAGCCTTACCGGCCTTATGTAGATAGAATTGTACGAAATATAGTTGAAAAATATTATTCGGAAAGCTGGCACGAAGAGGGTTTTGAATTAAGCACAGAAATAAAAGCAGAACTGTTGCAAATTCCGGTAGTTGATGTGTTGATTGATGACAGTCGCAGCCCGTTAATGGTGGCCATGCAACGGACTACGGCCAGCTTGTTTCATTGTTATGCTGGTAACCAGCGGAAATTGCTTTATCCGGTTTTGTAAATTTAGTGGGGGTGCGACTTGGAGTCGCACTCCCACTATAACCCATTTAATATGAGCAACCTTAACCGATTAAACGAATACAGAGTTATGTGGGTAATGGTGTTTTTTGATTTGCCAACCGAAACTAAAAAGGACAGAAGAAACTATACCTTGTTCAGGAAACGATTAGAAAAAGATGGTTTTACCATGTTTCAGTTTTCTATTTACTTAAGGCATTGCAACAGCCGCGAAAATGCCGAAGTACATATAAAACGCGTAAAGTCTTTTCTTCCTCCGCACGGGCACGTGGGCATACTGCGTGTAACCGACAAACAGTTTGGCATGATGGAATTGTTTATAGGCAAAAAAGAAAGCGAAAAACCGGAAATTCCGCAGCAACTTTCGTTGTTTTAAGAATATTTAGGGCTAGCATTATAATTATTAACCAGAGTTCGATTAAAAATATTCACACAGTTTGAATTAATTTTTAGCAGAAATTGCAACAAATTTTTGAAGGACTATCGGGATAGTTCTAGAAAAATTGGTGTAATTTATGCAAAAATTAATCAAATCTAATAAAAATTCGGAACTGCGAAGCAGTCA
>JBNKJW010000085.1:0-26583 GCA_050291445.1 Bacteroidales bacterium
CAGTTGCATGGGTTTAGAAACACCGCCAAATCTGCGATTTGACGATGTGGATTAATTTTTATGGTAAATCACAGATTTGCCTATACGCTTAATTGAAAATTTTGTACTTTTAAATCCTGGCTGGGCATAGCCAGGCGTTGGGTGCAATTGAGATAACACGAAAATCATTAAATTGAATATTGAGAGCAATATTAATATGGAATTTGAGAATTTAATAGACAACATTGTAAATGAAATTGCCTTGGAGTTAGAAACAGCAGAAATAAAATTGCCTGCAATTTCTGATGAATATTTGATAAGAAGCTCTCTTGGATACCAAATTAACTATAAAAAATATTCAGAAGATTTTTGTCAAATAGTAGAAGATAATAAATGTGATAAATTCTTTAAAGATGCGAAAGAGAAATTTCCAACTCATTTCCCAAACATTATTTCCCAATGTGTTGAAAAAGCTGATACTCGTTATGTTATAAATAAAAATCTCCTTAAAAAGATCCTTACATTTTGGAATAAAATAATTTCAGAAGGAAAAATGCCTTATTCCATTAGGCATAGATTAGTTAATATTGCAATTGATAAGAGTTTTATTATTGAAGAAACGGAAAACAGAAAAGTTTTTTTGCAAAATATTTCGGATGAAGAACTTTTAAAAAAGTACCCACCTGATGATTTTGTAAATCAAATTTGTCGCCCTCATTGGAAAAATCATAAAGTAGAAGTTGTTTTTGAATTTGTTGGACTACCCAAAGATGTGGAAGAACATACAAATATTAAAGGCGAAGATGATTTAATAAAAACAATTACAAATTCAATTACTATCAGCAGAATTTTGAGAAATTCAGAAGTATATTCTACTCATATGTTGTTAGAAGCTCCAATGAAAAAAATATTATTGTCAAGAGGTTTTGGTGGATACACTTTTAACCCTGTACAATTTACAAAAGAAGATATTGAAAATGTTAAAAGGAATTACAATGTTATAAGTAAGACTAAAACTGACAAAGTTTTGCAAACTTCAATTGACAGGTTTTTAATTGGATTAAAAAGAGACTTTCAACATCCCAATAAAGTTAATGTACCTAACTGGGATAAGATTGTTGATTATGTAATTGCTTGTGAAACTTTATTTCTAACAATTAATAAAAACTCAGATGAAAAAGGGGAACTTTCTTATAGATTTAAATTAAATGGTTGTTCTTTGATTTCTGCTTTCTGTAAATTAGATAAGAGAGATATTTTTTCAGCACTTGGCGACATCTATACAATTCGTTCAAAAGTAGTACATGGTTGTCAGGAAAAGGATATTTTAAAACCAGTAAATAAGTTCATTCAAAGGCTAAATATTGATAACAGCGAACATAAGCATGATATTGGAAGACTTATTCTAATTTCAAGCCAAATAGAAGAATGGATTTCAAATGTGTATACATATTTAATTACTCTTGAGAAAGAAAATCGACCTTACAATAAAGAAGGAGGATGGGAAGCTTTACTCTGGAATGAAAATGAATAAATGCACACAACAAATAGCTAAAACTCAAAAAGGGCAACTTGCTTATTTTGAGTATTGTACAAGAAATAAAACCCGCCAAATCATCGATTTGGTCGTTTAAAAATAAAAATTAACAACAAAATCAATAATTTGGCTATATGCTAAACGAAAAGGTTGTACTTTTGTTCCCTTTCAGAGTTTAGCCAGCCGTTAGGTAACATGCAATGACACATTTTTACAAGTATTTACATGATGGTGACATTTTATAATTCATGTGATTTTATATTTGGATAAATCAAAACAAATACAAAATTTCAAAATTGAAAAATATGAGAAACTTATTATTAATTTCGATTATTCTAGGCTTTTTGGGTTCAAACCCTTTGAAATCTCAACAACTTAATCAAAAGGATAGACCAGATTGCTCTTGTCTCCAATCAAAAATTCGATTTGACAATTCATCTATTGAGAAAATAGTTATGCACCCTGAGGAAATACTCGCTAATCCTGATACTTTTTGGTCAAGTGATTCAGCCTATCAATTAGTGAAGGAATGGCATCAAAATATTTCATTTCCTATTCCAATGGATCAATGGAATAAATGGATACAGGATTTAAAAGCTGTTCCCATCAATGAAAGGGCAAATAATCCTCAGCTTATAGCTGCTCAAACGACAATAAGGAATGCGAAAGAATTTAACGAAAGGGCAATTCCATATATTTGTTCATTTTTACCTAAAGACTGTCCGAAAATAACCACAACTTTTTATTTTACAACAGCTATTGTTGCGTCTGGTTTTCAAATGAAAAACAATATTGTAATATATGGTGCTAATTCTGATAAAGACAATTTGTTTATTCATGAGCTATTTCATCGTGGATTCAACCAATATGACCATATGAGATTTTGCTCAAACCATCAGGATTCCGTAATATCTCAAATATACAATGATCTCCAGAATGAAGGTATGGCCACATATGTTGGCTATAAAGCTCTCAAGGAGTTTCCTCATTGCCGAACCGATATGTTAAAAGATGATTATAAAATGTTTGAGAATATCGAAGACGTGAAATCTCTGCTTAATTCTATGAATGACCTATTAAAGAAAGCTTCTGTATTGTCAGAAAAAGAATTGAAAGATTCCATCTGGCAGTTAGGTTCAACAAATAGAGCAGATTATGTTGTAGGGTGTTATATGTCCAAAGTGATAGATGAAAAATTAGGAAGGCAAGCATTAATAGAAACTATTTCTTTGGAGCCTCAATATTTTATTCAAAAATATAATTCGTTAGTAGATGAAAAATTTAAGATATATGATCTTTATTGTCAGAATCAAAAGTGAAAAAATGCACGTTACCTAACACGCGGTCATAAAACATTGGGGTTAAAGCAGTTTGCTAAGTGTGCCACTCGCTGGCAAGGTTCTTATCGGTTGATAGGTTCGCAGCTCCGAATTCCCCAACGATTTCATACCGCCACCGTTATGCCCAATGCAAAGAAACGAACTACAATAAATGAAATTGATTTATCATAACATACAAGGAACAGAAGAATATTCGCCATTTGACAAAGAACTTGTTGAATTGTCAAAAAATCAAGATTTGTTGTTAGTTTCACCGTATATTGGACTCAGTTATTTGAAAAGGTTAATAAACATTTCAAAATCATGGAAATTGATATCCGATTTTCAAGAGTGGATTATTTCTCATCCGAATAAAAAGCAGCGATTGGAAATCTGTGATTTTATTGTCAAACATTCAGATAAAATCAGGCATGTTCCTGATATTCATGCAAAAGTTTTGATTACAGAGAACTTTGGATTTTTAGGTTCTGCAAATTTCACAGAAAATGGGATACAGAAAAAGACAGAAATGTCTGTTTCGTTTTCAGAAAAAGAAAAAGTTGAAGAATTGAGAAATTGGTTTCAATCTGTATGGATTAATTCAGAGGATTTTTCTGAAAAAGAGATAACAGAATTTATTAACAAGAACGAGAATATAAATCCGAAACCGAAAATCAAGAGTTTTAAATCAACCAAAAAAAATATAAAAAGAAAATCTGCATTAGTTCCAATTGAGACATATTTTAAGATTGACAACGATTATGAACAAGAACTGATAAAAGCGATTCGAAAAACTAAACAAACTAAAGAGTGGTTAAACAGGTACTTTGACCTTGTGAAAGAAATATTCGAGGAATTTAATATCGGAGAGGATTCGCCGAAGATTACGATGTCGGTTACTTCTGGATTAAAAATGCCAATTTCGATAGGACAGCGTTATGTAATCCGCCCTAAAGACAGCGGAAACACAATAGGTTTGATTTTACCACTTGAATTTCGGGACATTCTAACTGATTATGCTGGTGCGAAAATAACAGAAGGATATTTTTACACGAATAAAGTTCAACAAGCACTTTGGGTTCAATTTGATAGTGACATAATATTTTCAAAAGACCAAGTATTGTTTGAAAACTGGAGAAAGGCAATTAGACATGAGATTGAAAGGACAGAGGTTTCGGGATTTAGAAAAAGTCACAATCCATTTTATTATAAAGCGGTAATGGATTTGAAATATAGAGAAATGATTTTGAATGAATAAAGCACAGGGCATAACAATGTATATACAAAATAGGCGAGATAGTAGTAAAATCAACGGTTGTAGCCCGCTTCAACTTCTTCTCGATTTGATAGATTTGAAGCCCGCAATCGCCTACTTGCCATATACTCACCGTTACCCTCAAGTATGAGTGAGATTGTAGAATTTTCACAAAACATTAGGAACTTAAATCAACTTTCTCTATTTTTGTGAAAAAAATACAGAATCATGATAATTCAATTCTTAGTTGATAACTATAAATCCTTCAAAAATGAAACTATATTGAGTTTCATTGGAAGCGGAACTGCTAAAGAGCACGAGGCTGAAAATGTTTTCTTCTGGAATAACTATAAAGTTCTAAAAGCAAATGCTATTTATGGAGCAAATGCTAGTGGAAAAAGTAATTTGTTAAAAGCTATAAAAGATATGAAGAGAGTGGTACTATCTTCCTTTCAGAATGCTATTAGTGAAAACTTTAAAGAAAAATCGATTCAACCTTTTAAATTAAGTGTTGAAACAAATTCTAAACCATCAACTTTTGAAGTAGTATTTGTTAAAAATGAGAAGCAGTACAGATATGGCTTTGATATCCAAGATGGATTAATTAAATCCGAATGGTTATTTCATATTCCAAAGAAAATAGAAACATCCCTATTTATTCGAGAGGAAAAAGAAATAAAAATAAATAAAACCCAATTCAAAGAAGGGATAGGTTTAGAAGATAAAACAAGAGATAATGTTTTGTTTTTATCAGTATGTTCTCAATTTAATGGTCAAATTTCAAATAGCATAATTGAATGGTTTAAAGACGTAAAGTCTGTATCTGGTATAGATGATGATAGGTACAGTGGGTATACCACAAATAAAATCAAGAATGATGAAAAGTTTCGACTTTGGGTTAATAAATTTATTTCATTTCTTGAAATATCGAAACTCTCAGTTGAAGATGAATTGCTAGAGCAATTAAATATTGAAGAATTGGAAATTCCTGAAGAAAAGAAGGAATTAAGGCTTGCATTAGAAGCAATTAGTAATTTACAAGAAAAACAAAAGACAATTCCAAAACTAAAATCGTGGCACAAAGTTTATGACAAAACTAATATCATACACGATACTATTCCATTTGATTTTCATCAAGAGGAATCAAAAGGAACACAAAAATTAGTATATATTCTTGGACCAATATATGACACTCTAATAAATGGCAAAGTATTATTAATTGATGAATTAGATTCTAGGCTTCATACATTATTAAGTAAGTATTTATTGAAACTTTTTCATGGTCTTAATAAACGTAATGCACAATTTGCATTTATTTTACATGATACTAATGTTTTAAATTCCGAGTCATTTCGAAGAGACCAAATTTGGTTTACTGAAAAAGACCAATTTGGTGCAACATCACTAAATTCATTATATGATTATGGGAAAGTTAGGAAAGATGCTAAGTTTGAAAAAAACTATCTAAAAGGAGATTATGGAGCTGTTCCTTATATTGATAATATGAATGATTTAATTGAATCGCTTTATGGGGAAGAATAGATTTAATCAAAGAGATTCAAGTAAATACTTAAGGAAAGGTAAATCTTTAGAAATAAAACAGCAAGGACTTGAAAAAAGTAACCTTCTTGTTTTTGGATTAAAAAATTTAGATAGGTCACAGGGTCAAAATTTTGAGAATTGGGAGATAAATATATTGCTCTCAAAAGCTTTAGAACGAATTTCTGGATTATGTAGTATGACTTTACAACAAGCCATAAGTTCACAAATAATAAAAATCTATGGCAAAGGAATTCCTCCAAAATCAGATTTTTATTTACCTAATCATTTACCAGAAGACACGGAATGGGCTTCAATTAGGATTCAAGGCAAAGAAAGAATAATTGGATTTATTGAACAAGGTTTCATTTTTCAGATAGTTTTTCTTGATAAAGAACATTTATTTTATCCAAGTAAAAAGAAGCATACATAAAAATACCAGCGGGTAACACGTGCTCATAAATAATTGCCGAGACAGTAGTAGATTAGAGAGTTGTAGCTCGCATCAAGATAGGTGTAACTTGACAGAAAAACACTCCGCAATCGGCAACTATTCATAGCACAGATGTTGGGCGTAATGCCACCAACTACAACATTCCATCCATATACTAATCAGATTTTTTATTTTTTTCGTTTTAATTCCAACCATTTTTTGTTTTCGAGACCCTATACATTGAAAGCTTGATAAAAGTATGATTGAAGAAAAGGAATTAATACAACTTTCAATAAAGAAAGATAGACTGGCTCAGAAAATGTTATTTGACAATTATTCAAATAGTTTATTCTCAACAGCATTCCGAATTGTGAGCGATTATGATTTAGCTCAAGATATAATTCAAGAATCATTCATTGCAGTATTTCGAGATTTAAAATCGTTTAAAAATACATGCCCATTATTTTATTGGATTAGGGCAATAGTAGTAAGAAAGGCAATTAAAGCATTAAAGAAAAACAGGAGGTTTGAAATATTAGAAGACGATATAGCGACTACAGACTTTAATAGTGATTTTACTGCCGAGGAACTTGATAAAGCTATTTTAAAACTTCCGCATAGTTGCCGAAGCGTATTTGTAATGATTGAGGTTGAAGGGTATAAACACAAAGAAGTTGCTGAGTTACTTAATATCTCGGAAGGTACCTCTAAGTCTCAATTGAATTATTCAAAAAAGCTACTGAGGAAGTTACTAAAAGAAATTTACGATGGAAGATAATTTTGAATTACAATTAAAACAACAATTAAAGTCTTTGCCTATAAAAAAGCATAGCAGCGATTTATGGAACAAAGTTCAGTCAGAATTGGGTTTTGAAGACAGGCTTAATTCTTTGGCAAAGAAACTTCCAGAATATGCACATAATCCAAAAATGTGGGATAATATTCTGAACAAATCAAAAAAGGGAGTAAAACGGATTAAGCTTTACTACTTATCAGGAATTGCAGCTTCGATAATTGTCTTTATTTCAATTATTCAATATATACCCTATAAAAAGGAATACAGTAAAAGACATTCTATTGAGATTATTGAGAGCGCAAATCATCCAACAACAAAATCAAATGCCGAAGATGTCAATACTTTGCTTCAACAATATTGTAATTATTCAAATATAAATTGTAACACCCCCGATTTTATGCGCATAAAATCAGAACTGATTAAGCTAGAAAATGATATAAATAAACTTAATCAGGTCATTTTAAACTTTGGTGAATCAGATGAATTAATTCAATGCCTGATTAGAATGGAGAATCAGAAATTGGCATTTATTGATGAACTATTAAAAACTTAAGAGTATGAAAAAAACTTTAATATATGTTGTAATCCTATTTTTGAGTTTTAGTAATTATACTATTGCACAACAAAAAGTTAATGTAATTACAAAAACCATTAAAAAGGAGTTTGATTATGAACAAGAAAAAATAATTATTAGAGGTGAAAAATCGAACATAAATATTTATCAATGGCAAGGGGATAAATTGAAAATTCAAATTGATTTAATTGCAAAAAATCCTTCAAAATTAAAAGCAGAAAAAGATATTGAGGTTTTGCAATATTCGATTGGTCAAAAGGGTGATTCAATAAATTTAGGCAACTTTTTTAAATCAAACAAGATAGTTGGCATAAGCAGTAATTTGAGTGTTGATTACCATATCTATATTCCTTTGAAATGTTATGTTGATATTAAAAACTTGTATGGAAAAGTAAATATTCATAATGTTCGAATTTATGGAAAGATAGATAATTCATTTGGAAGTACTTCGCTTCAAAATACTTCAGGAAATTGTTTGGTTAATCTATACTATTCAAAATTCACAAGCAATTCAACTAACGGAGAGTTAAAGGTTAATGCAGAAAACTCTAATCTTACCTTGAAAAATATCTCGGGAATTTATGAGTTATATGCAACGTATGGTGAAATACATATTGAATCTTTGCAGAATCTAAAAGAATTAAAAATTTCAGCTCAAAGGAGTTCAGTATTTCTTACTGTAGAACGTTTTAAGGATTATAATTATGAATTAGAAACATTTAAGAACGAAATTATTATTCCTGAGGTGTATAGAGATAAAATAATTAAAGCGTCCTCAACGAGTTCATACAAGAATAAATTTAGTGCTAACAATAATATGTTGAACATTAAGACGACATATTGTCCAATAACCGTAAAATAAAAAATATTATGAAAGTAAATAGTATCTTAAGTCAAGGAATTATTATAGTTTCATTAGTGTGTATAACTATACAATTAAAAGCTCAAGAAGAATCATTTATAATTAAAAAGACCATCGAGGATTCTTCAGACTATAAATTTCAGCGCAAGTATAAGTATTTAGACTATAATTTAGTAGAAGAAAAATCACTATTTAAAGTGGGAGTGAAATATATTTTGGTGACAAATAATGAAGAATCCTACTTTTATAACTGGATTCCAGCACTTTCAATTGGTTACGAACAAAAAATTGGAAACAGTTTCTCATTGTTGGCGCAGGTCAAAGAGTTTGAGTCATTTGATACAACTTTAACCTTTGATTTTGGCTTACAAGGGAAATATTACTTCTTGAAAAACAAAGAAATACAGAATAATGTAAGTGCAAACAACTTCTTTGGTTCATATATTTTATTCGGAATAAGTGATATTATTTCTTATCGTCACCCAGATAAAAACTATTCCACGAAAGATTATAACTACTTTCAAATTTCCCCAAATATTCAATTTGGAGCAGGGCAACAATTTGCTATTGCACATAGAATGTATTTTGACCTAGGGATGTACGGGGAATACTTCTTTGAAGACGGACTTGATTTCCGGATTGAAGGAAGCTTAAACTTGATAATTAGGGGTAAAAGAAATAAGTGACAATGCACATACGCCCAACAATGTGTATAGTGCATAAGGGTTTCAGAGGTTTTCGAGCGGCATCACCCGCATCAATTTTGGGTGGTAACTTGATAGGTTTGAAGCCCGCAATCCCTTACGACACCATACGCTCACCGTTGTGCGGCAGCTAGGAAGGACGTGCCATACTGCATAAACTTGGACAAAATATGAAAAGGACTCGATTTGATAGAACAAAAGATTTTGATAGCTTTTTCGATAAATGTGAGGAGATTTTTAAAACACTCAGAGATAACGATAAAAAAGCAGAACGATATCAAAATGAATATATGTTATGTGTTTGTCCTGGAAGTAGAGCGGGAGGACAAGAGAAAAGAATCATTGAAGTATTTTGGGGTGGTAGAGCATATGAGTTTGAAACTAAAGGAAAAAGTTGGAAATCTTTGAATGAAACAGGAGTAACATTGTCAATGTATAGAAATGATACTGGACATATTACGGTTTCTCTTTATCCAGCAAAAACAGAATTTATTAAACCAATTGAGGATTCAATAGCTATTTACAAATGGTTAGACCCTCAAAAATTAAATAATAAGAGGTTTGTAAAATCACTTTGGAATGATTTTATGGCATATATGGAATGTACAAGCCTTGATGGTTCTCCAACTCTTCGACAAAGATTCAGAATATTCTATTTTAGACATTTTAAAAATCTTGTTGTAAATAAAATTTGGCAACCGACAAAATTTGGAGAGTTTAGTAAAAGTGTTTTAAAATTTGTACTTACAGTTGGATTGAGTGGATTTGTGTTCTTTTTTGTATCTGTGCTTAATGATTCTGGTGAAAATGAGTTGAAACAAAGTTTAAACAATATCGATTCAAATTCAGTGATAATTATACATCAACTTGATAGTATTTATAAAAGTAAGGACTCTATTATTTCGGCTATTGAATCAGCGGATTCTATAAACTACGAGTTGGACTCATTGATTGAATTGACGTATAAAAGGAATGAAATACTTGATGGAATAAATAGAAATACACAACTGATTATAAAGAAAATGAATAAGGACAAATAAAAGCCGAACGCACAACACTGTATATACAAAATGGGCGAAATAGTAGTAAATTCAGGCTGTAGCCCGCTTTAAAATTATCACGGTTTGATAGGTTTGAAGCCCGCAATCGCCCACGTTTGCATATACTTTTCCGTTCTATGCAATTTAGAAAAAAATGAAATACTTTGTTTTTACAAATAGAATAGTGCTTGGATTAATTATAGCAACTTTTTTGTTCTCTGGATGTGCTGCAATTGGTACCAAAACCATCTACAAATCGAAAGATCAGGCCTCTTTTAACTTCTCAAGATTAGGTTATAGTCAACTTGCTAGTGAAGAAACCTTGAACAAGATTAGACCAGGAACTTCAAAGATCTTTCAAAGTGTACTTGAGGATTTCTTATCAAATGGTGGAACCACAATAGAAAAACATAGCTTGTCCAAATTTGAAATTGTGACTGAAATAGACCGCGAAGAAATAAGCAGAATTTGCTTTGACAACAATTTGGATGCCTACTTGTGTACCCAAATTACCTATAGATTTGTTGACAATTATTACACGGCTATTCCATTTGGTAAAAGCGAAGATGCTTACGTTGAAATGAAGTTATTTGATAGTAGTGGTAGGTTAATAATTCATACGAAACATAATACATTAGCTGGAAATTCATACATGATGCCCCCTAAAGCTGAACAGACTATTAAGGGTGGGACCGTTGGTGCATTAAAAAAGAATTTTAAAAGAAATTGAGCACAGATAAAATTAAAAAAAAAGGATTTAAAATATAGAAAAGGTATAGATTAAACTAAAATACAACGCTGATTATCAATTATATAAAGGGATTCATGCATTGCAAAACACCACCAAATTAAAAATTTAGCTACTTATAGCCTTGACTTTTTTACTCGTTCTTCCAGAACATAAAAGAATCAAAAACTGAAATTCTTAAATTTGTTTTAACTTAGAGAAAGTTAAATTTTATAATTGGATAAATGCTTGTTCTCAATAAAATTAGAAAATTTATTACTCAATTTTTAAAATCAGACACTTTTCAGTCTAGTGATAAATATGAAAGCCTGATTGAAGGAGCCATTGTTGGTATATATATTATTCAAGACAGTAAGTTTAAATATGTGAATCATCGTTTTTCTGAAATTTTTGGTTATGAGGAAAACGAGATAATCACCAATATTAGTTTACTTGATTTAGTTTATGAGGAAGATAGAAAAATAGTGAGTGAAAATATTCGCAAACGAATTGATGGGGAAAGTTTAGTTGAAGAATATGAATTTAGAGGTTTGCGAAAAAATGGCACATTTGTATGGATAAAGGTCTTGGGTTATTCAATAATTTATAATGGGAGACCTGCGGTTTCGGGTACTCTGGTTGATATTTCAAAAGAGAAACAGGCTCAGGAAGAACTTGAAAACTACAAGGACAAGTTAGAGGAGTTGGTAAAAATCCGAACCGATGAATTAGAAACAGCAAATGAAGAGCTTCGTGCCTCAAATGAAGAATTATATGAAAAAGGAATAATTATCAATTCAAAAAACGAAAAATTAGAACAGACTTTAAAGCATCTCAAGGAAACTCAAGCTCAATTATTGCAGTCCGAAAAAATGGCGTCCCTCGGAATATTAACTGCAGGTGTATCCCATGAAATTAATAACCCCCTTAACTATATAATGGGAGCTTATGAAGGGTTATCTTTTCATTACAAAAATAAAACATTGTCAGAAAACTATGACGAAATTAGAGTATTACTTGATGCAGTAAAAATCGGTGTTGACCGTTCTTCATCAATAGTAAAAAGCCTTAATCAATTCAGTAGAAACAATAAGTCGTTAAGTGAAGAGTGCGATCTGCATGATATCATTGATAACTGTCTGAATATATTATATAATCAGTATAAAGGGCATATAACAATAGAAAAAAGTTTTTGCAACTCTGAATTATTAATGAAAGGCAATGTAGGTGAACTGCATCAGGTGTTCACTAATGTGTTGAATAATGCCATTCAAGCAATTGAGTTAAAAGGGACAATTTCAATCAAAACAGAACTAGAAAAATCAGGTGTAATAGTAAAAATTTCTGATACAGGTACAGGTATTTCTGCTGAGAATTTAAAAAAAATCACAGACCCTTTCTTTACCACCAAACCCCCAGGAAAAGGCACTGGTTTAGGGCTTTCAATCACATACAACATAATTAAGGAACATAAAGGAAAAATTGAATTTGAATCAGAAGTTGGAAAAGGTACAATAGTGAAAATAGTATTGCCAAAAAATGATAAGAAATGAATAAAAAGCTGGAGTTAATGCATTGAATATTAGTTTGTTATCGTTATATCTTTTCAGATTAATTTCTCTTAAAAAAGCAAAAGAAATGTATTTTGACAAAAAATATTATAACCTCGCAGGATTTGAAATAACGGAAGAAAACTCACATTAGTTTACCACAAGACATTAGTTTTCCTACAGGTGCAAATCCTGCCTAAGTAATATGCCGCTCACATCGAAGCGTTGCAGACAGCTAATCCCGTGAGATTGATGTTGAAGCTCTGCAAGCGCAAATAACCAAACCGACCTGCAAAGCATTTACGAATTCCAATAAAACGATTACTTTTAGGGTATTAATTTGAGTGGGCCATCAGGCTCTACTCTACTAGCCCATTAAAATGAAACAATCTGCAGTATTATTAACCCTTATTTTAATATCAATTGGATTAAGTGCCCAATCGATTGATACTTTAATTTTGCATCAACCAATTTCAAAATATGATACAATTGCTTATAAGCGGATAATTAGATTTGACAAGGATGATAGCTTGTATTATGTTGAAGATTATTTTGAGAGTGGACAGATTCAAATGAAAGGTACATATAGTTCATTGGATAAAAACGTAAAAGAAGATTATTGGTGCAATTATAGAACAAATACAAAACAAGGACGCTATCAAACCTGGTATGAGAATGGTAATGCACAAAGTAGATACAATTATCTTGATGGCAAAAAAAATGGACTTTGTGAGGAATTCTATTCAAATGGACAAATAAGTGATAGAGGATATTGGATACCAGGTGATATCAAAGGGAATACACGAGGAATGAGACATGGTAATTTTAAAGGTTGGTCAAAAAATGGAGAATTACTGTATGATTTTGATTACGACCACGGATTAAAAATAAATCCAATAGATACGAATTATCATTACCTACTTTATAAACCGGCTGATTATGAATTAGATACATTAAAAACATATCCCCTTATCATTTATCTGCATGGAGGTTCACATAGAGGAACAGATTTAAATAAACTATATGGATATGGGATTCCCGACCAAATTTATCGAGGCAGAGAATTTCCTTTTATCATTGCAGCTCCCCAATGTCCTGTGCTGTTACGTTGGTCAACCGATAATTGGTTTGAAAACTTCTTCACTGAAATAAAATCAAAATATCGAATAGATACAAACAGAGTTTATTTGACAGGTGTAAGTCTCGGTGGAGCAGGAACCTGGTATCTTGCAATAAAATATCCTGAAAAATTTGCAGCAATTGCTCCTATGAGCGGTTTTACAAGCCATATCGATTATATTTATAAAAATTCAGATAACTTGAGAGCTATTCCAATTTGGGCATTTCATGGAGTGATTGATGAAACCGTACCAGTTGAAGAAACAGATAGAATGATTGAAAAGCTAAAAGGAAAAAATAAAAACCTGAAATATACAAGACTGCCTGAGATAGGACATTGGATTCAATGGTTAGTATATCCAGAGCAAGAATTGTATGATTGGTTTTTAAAATATAAAAAACAAAATAATGGTAATAATTAAAAGGCTACAACATGCAGTCATAAAACATTGCGCAGATTGTGCTATGTTTGATCTAAGTGGCATTTAATCAGCGATTTAAAGAGGTCGTGTTTCAAAACGCCAAACATTTTATACCACTAACCATTGCAATAATTTAAACAGGCATTAACATAAAAGAATTTAATCAGAAATTGGGAGAATACTTAAATATTGAATTCATGAAAATACGTACATTATCTGCAATTTTTTGTCTTATCATCTCCTATTCGATGGCAGCGCAAAAACAAGGCTTCATGGCCAATCTTTCAAATTATATTGAGAACCTTAGCGTTTATGAACAAGGACAAGAAGAACCAAGAGCGTTTTTCATTCCGGAAAACCATTTATCGTTAAATGGAAAATGGAAATTCTATTTTGCTGAAATACCAGCGCAAATTCCCGAAAATTTTTATCTGACTAATTTTGACGATAGAGAATGGAACGAAATAAAAGTCCCTTCAAATTGGGAAATGGCTGGTTTTGGTGATAAACAATTCAGGAATATCTCTACTACCTACTTAATTGATCTTCCTAAAAATGCACCCTCTGTGTACAATAATAATAGTGTTCAGCCTAAAGACACCGAATTTACTGTCACTCCTCCCAATGTTCCCCATGAATACAATCCTACGGGTGCTTATCGAACTTCATTTACCTTACCAGATAATTGGGATGGGAAAGAAGTTTTTTTGCGCTTTGAAAAAGTAGCTTCGGCTTCCTTTGTTTGGGTTAACGGGCAAGAAGTTGGCTATAACGAGGGTGCACAAGAGCCTTCAGAATACAATATTACGCCTTATCTAAAAGCAGGTGAAAATACCATTGCAGTAATGGTGGTTAAATTTTCGGATGGCTATTATCTTGAAGGGCAGGATTACTGGAGGTTGGCAGGTATTTTTGATGATGTTTGGGTTTTTGCTACCCCAAAGGTGCGCTTATTTGACTGGCAGGTTACAACAGATTTTGATAAAAATTTTGTCAATGCCAATTTAAAGCTAAAGGTAGCTATAAAAAATCAGGGCAGTTCAGCGGGGAAATATCGGGTACGAACAGTGCTGAAGTACAAAGGCAAATTAATATCAAACAATCAAAGCAAAACCTTTAAAATTGGCGCAAATACTAAATCATCAATTTCCTTGTCCGAAAATATTTTAAAACCAAATAAATGGACAGCAGCCACGCCAAACCTTTATGATTTAAAGCTGGAACTACTTGATAACAAGGAGGATAAAGTTGATGAGGTGAATTTAAGAATAGGGTTTAAAAAAACGGAAATTATGGATAATACTTTCTATTTAAATGGAGTTCCTGTTAAACTACACAGTATTAATTCGCACATGCAACACCCGGAACTCGGTCATGTAATGGATGAAGCCACAATTCGAAAAGATTTTGAAATTCTCAAACAGTTTAATTTTAACTCAATTCGTACTTCTCATTATCCGCCAACAAATAAGTATTTGCAACTAGCGGATGAATACGGGTTGTATATTATCGATGAAGCAGGTACCGAAGCGCATGCAACCGAGTACATGTCCGAAATGCCTGAATACCTTCCAATGTACCTTGATCGGGTTAAGAAAATGGTTATTCGAGACAGAAATCATCCAAGCGTACTGTTTTGGAGTGCAGGCAACGAAAGTGGTGAAGGTGAAAACATAACCAAAGTAATCAAAGAAGGAAAGCGACTTGATCCGAGCAGATATTGGATGTATGGCGGAAATGCAGACAAACATCCCGGAGAAGAAATCATTGGCCCCAGGTATCCAACACCAATTGAATTGGAATTAAATATAGGATTGGATGACCTTGATAAACGTCCTTCATTCATGGACGAATATTTGTCCATTGCAGGTAATGGAGGTGGCGGATTAGATGAATTCTGGCGGGTCATTTACAGGCATCCCCGATTGATGGGAGGAGCACTTTGGGACTATGTTAGCCCGGGTTTGACCGAACCTGTTCGATTACTGGAAGATCAGTCACCTTATCAAACTCCTGTACACATTATGGGCAATGCACATTTGGTGGAAGGAAAAGATGGACAAGCTATTGACTTGAATGGTCACGACCAGTGGTTGGAAGTGTATCGTTCTGATAATGTGGAGATTAATAGCAATCAACTCACCATCGTAATGGATGTTTTCCCAAGAAAGCTAAACCAAAGTAGTGGTGTATTTCTTTCAAAAGGCGATTTCCAATTTGGTGTACAACAGATAGGGAAAGATGCTCTTGAATTTTACATTTATACCGATAAAAAACATGTATTAACATGCGCTCTTCCTGACAATTGGGAAAATAAATGGCATCAGTTATTGGCTGTTTATGACAGTACACAAATGAAGATTTTTATTGATGAGAAGGAAGTTGGAAAAAGAGCCGTTTCAGGCAATATTAAAAATTTTCCCATCCCAATCAACATTGGACGAAATTTTGAGTCTCAGGGGCAGGATTTGAGCCAATATACAGCAGATATACAATTGGATAATGTAGGTGTTTTTACAAAAGCGCTTACACCTCAATCTAAACTTAATGAAAAAGATGCGGTTCTTTGGTTAGATTTTGAAAAAGAAACCAATGATGGTAGATTTTATAGCATTGGCATTGGTGCAAGAACTTATGGTGCCATTTGGCCAAACAGAGTACCACAACCAGAAATGTGGCAAATGAAAAAATCAGTACAACCACTTGATTTTTCGTTAGTTAACCTAAAAGAGGGTGTCGTAGAAGTTTGGAACAGAAGTAATTTTACAAATGCCAATTACTGGGAAACCACCTGGACATTGACCGAAGATGAAAAAGTGTTGCAAAGTGGAATGCTTGACTTAAATGTGAATCCACAAAGCAAAGGCATGGTGAAAATTCCATTCACAAAACCATCAATTACACCAGGAAAGGAATATCGATTGAATATTTATGCCGCTCTTAAAAATGATGAAATCTGGGCAAGCAAAGGCTTTGAAATTTCATGGGAACAGTTTGAATTGTTGGAATGGAACAGAAATGATGACATAAATGGGGCAAAAGTATTAGCGGATTTAACGGAAAACGATACTGCATTTGTGATAGCTGGAGATGGATTTAGCTACCAATTGAATAAAAATAATGGCAAACTTAATTCTATCACTATCAACAATAAAGAATTGCTGGTTACCCCTTTGAACTTAAATGTTTGGAGAGCACCAATTGCCAATGAATTGGATCGATGGAATGGCAGTACAATGCGAACTAAAAGATGGCAGGAAGGTTTTGGTGGTACACTCAGTACTGATTATTATTCAGCAGGTATTCATAATTTAAAAAATCAGTCTTTAGATGTGAGAGCAATGAAAGCAGATGGTAAGGCAGTTTTGTATACAAGAGAATTGATGCTAACCCATGGTGGGAAAAGAAAGGTTACAAGTCTCGACAGATATATAACTGGATTAACGGTAGCAGGATTTGAAAGTATCTATGAATACCATTTTTACAATGATGGTTCTGTGGAAATCAAGCATAAAGTGCAACCCCACGGTAGTATGCCACAATTTCTACCAAGAATTGGGATTACTTTAATGCTGACCCCACAACTTCAAAATGTAGAATGGTATGGAAGAGGTCCACAAGAAAATTATCCAGATAGAAAAACAGGTTACAAAATTGGTATTTATCAAAGCTCCATTAAAGATTTATATGAACCTTACCTTATACCTCAGGATCATGGGCTAAGAACGGATAATCGATGGGTTAGATTTACAAATGAACAAGGAAAAGGTTTAGAATTTTCTATGGATGAACATTTCAATTTTAATGCTTATTCATACTCAACCAAAAACTTAACTCGTGCTTATTACACTTATCAGTTACAAAAAGCCAATGGAATTACCCTAAACCTCGATTATGCCACTACAGGAGTGGGAGGAACGGCTCGTCCTGTTTTAGAATCCTATCGTGCATTTCCAAAGGCTTACGAGCGGAAAATAAGGATAAAACTAATAAGATAAGGCAATGCTGTTAAGTTAGTGAAAATACTATTCTTTGTTTTGTGACAAACCCTTCGGCTCCGCTCAGGGTACGCACGGAACCGCTTAACTAAACAACATTGGATGATTAGAGTGAAACATACTAACAATGATCTAAAACAAAAAGCTGATTTTCAGTTTGCTGAAAAGGCAGAACGTTGAAAATCGCCGCCAACTTCTCATGAATAAAAGCAGTAAATTGTTCATTTATCTTTCATATATTTGAAATTGAAAACAACATTAGATAATTGCATTAGTGTCATGTCAAGACTAGCTTGTCAGGTGACAACACCTGACAAGTGCACCAGCCAGGTGTTTTCACCTGGCTAATTTACCAGAAATATCAAATTTGACTTGACATTAGTGTCATGTCAATGATATTTTTATGGTATAAAAACCGCTAAGTGGATCTGATTATAAAATGCTAAGCGACCGGCCTCATGAAAAATTTCACCCAGGTTGCAATCAAACCTTAGTAAAACCGGGAAGCTTCGAACTTGTTTCGAAGATCACCCGGCTGAACTTAGGTTTGATAAAAGATGGGGGGAATTTTTCATGGTGCCTAGACCTTTTTGCTTCGTTTTTGGGGCAATGCCAAAAATGAAGAAGAATTTGGGTGTCCTATTACGGAAGTCAGGAAATAGGTTTGGTAATAGCTTGATTATTAGATTATTGTATAAATAATGCATTGGAAATCGCCGCCAACTTTTCATAAATAAAAGCAGTAAATTGTTCATTTATCTTTCATATATTTGAAATTGAAAACAATATTAGATAATTGCATTAGTGTCATGTCAAGACTAGCTTGTCAGGTGACAACACCTGACAAGTGCACTAGCCAGGTGTTGTCACCTGGCTAATTACCAGAAATATCAAATTTGACTTAACACTAGCGTAATAATCATTCGTTTTTTGTTACTTGAAGATAAAGTTAATGCAAGGAAAAATTACTAATTTTTTAAAACCTTTGCACTTTCTTACCACTTTTTCATGTAATACCAAACCGCTATCAAGATAGTAAAAAAAGGTTTTGGTGTAACTTAGAGAACGAAGTGAACGTTCTCATGACCAAAGGGAATAATACCGAAGGATTAGCATGTTGGGGAATTTTAATTTCCGTTACATGATAACCATTCGGTATAAATATTTAATTTTAACAGGCTTAGGCGTTTTTCAGCGAGCCCTAATTATAAGTTACCAATTAGCAATATATGTAAGCTTTGGTAATGAAATGGCATTTATTTTGAATAATTTTGACATAGATAAAAACAACAACAACCCATTAACCCAATTATAGCCAATAAGGGTTTCAGAGGGTGGCAAAATGTGTTAGTCCTCTTGAATGCATTATGTAACCCCAATCGGAAAAAGTATAATTAACTATTAACCAGTATATTAATATTAATTAAACCTTGTAGCAAAATGAAAACATTAACTTTTTTTTTATTAGTCCATTTGTGTATTTTAATTGTAAGCTGTAATAATACACCACAAAAAGCAAAGGAAATAGCCAATGAAGATGTACCTGAAATTGTTAAATTAATAACAGACAAAGATAATGTATCACTAAAGGAAATGATAAAAGGGTACAATGTTAATACTTTCGATAGTTCTGGTGTAAACCTGTTGACCTATGCGGTAATGACAGGTGATTTAAACATTGTAAAAATAGTTGGCGATAATGGAGCAAATCCAAATTTGAAGAATAAAACCTCAATGGGTTCAACCCCTTTAATGATGTCAAGCGAATACACAGATTTGAAAATAGCAAAATATCTTATTGAAAAGGGTGCAGATATCAACATACAAGATAATAATGGCGACCCGGTTATTAACTGGTCAGCCTATTATGGAAATGTCCCATTCACAAAATTAATGTTAGATCTGGGGGCAAAAACCGATTTAAAAAGTATTCATTCCGATTGTGTTATGCAGGTAGCACTAAAAGAATGGCAAGATAGCGTTGTTGATTTGTTGCTTAAGAATGGAGTGAAATTAGAGGAAGTTGAAAAAGAATCCGTTGAGTTAATAAATGCCATAAAAACCAATAATGTTGAATTAGCAAAGTCGCTTTTAAACAAAAACAATAAAAACGCCAGAGATGCAGCCAGTAATACACTTCTTATTATTGCAGCTAATAAAGGATATGCTGAAATTGTAGAATTGCTGTTGTCTGTTGGTGCCAACATTGATGCAATGAATTCAGTAGGACAAACCGCCTTAAACAAAGCTGTATATTCCAAAAAAAATTCTATTGCAAAATTACTTATCAATCATGGGGCTGATGTAAATAAGGTGGATACCTTTTTTAGGCTTTCGCCATTAACGGCGGCCATTAGAAGTAATAATCTTGAAATGGGCAAAATTTTGTTAGGAAAAGGGGCCGAAATTAACACAGCAGATGGAATAAATAATTTTACCCCAATTATGTGGGCAACACTTTACCAAAACAAGAATTTTGTTTCGCTACTATTAGAATACAATCCTGATTTATCGGTAGTTAGCAAATACGAAACCACTGTTTTTGATATGACACAAGACAAAGAATTGTTGAAATTATTAAAATGGAAATAGGCATTCGACCCGAGGAGGAACAGCGAGTGCAGCAAAGTTAACGAATGACAAGCCCCGGTAATTTCTTCACGGTACTTTAGGATAGAGCAACTTAGGGATTCAAACAAATAGGCTTGCTAAGCCTCCTTGTATTTTGCTGTAAATCAATTAGTTATTCTTAACAGAATTGTGCAATCGCATAATGGGGAATAAACAGATTCTACGTTAGTTTACCACAAAATTTGTGTCCTATTAAAAAAGGCATGAAGCGAAAAACACTGAGTGGGTAGAAAAATGATACAGAAATTATCTTTACTTCAATCTTCCAAGTTCAAGCCATGCAAAGCAATTATTTAGCAATAAGTAATTAACTTTGATGGCAAAAAAAGAACAACAAATCAATTTCAATAATGAAATAAAAAGATAATGAGCAATAATATCAATATGGCCGTTCTTATCGATGGCGACAACATTCCATCCTCTAATGTTAAAGAAATGATGGAAGAAATTGCCAAATATGGCAATCCAACTATAAAAAGAATTTATGGCGACTGGACAAGGCCGGGCTTAAATAAATGGAAAAATCTGTTGCTCGAAAACGCAATAACACCCATTCAGCAGTATGCCTACACCTCAGGAAAAAATGCTACCGATTCGGCCATGATAATTGATGCCATGGATATACTTTACAGTGGTAAGGTAAATGGTTTTTGTTTGGTATCAAGCGATAGCGATTTTACCAAACTGGCCACCAGATTAAGAGAAGCCGGTATGCTGGTGATAGGAATTGGCGAAAAAAAGACACCCAACCCCTTTATTGTTGCCTGCGACAGGTTTATTTATGTAGAGATTTTAAAGAAATTAAGCGAGGAAAAAGAGGAAAGTAAAGATGTTGCTGAACCTGTAGTTGACAAAATTACCAACAAGGAAATAAAACTCATTCAATCAACAATTAACGATTTATCTGATGAAGATGGCTGGGCATTTCTTGGCGATGTAGGTAGTTTATTACAAAAAAAGCAGCCCAACTTTGATTCGAGAAATTTTGGGTTTGAAAAATTAACCCCATTAATAAAGTCAATTGGCAGGTTTGAAATAGAACAGCGAGAAAACCCCAAAAGCAAATACAAACTAATTTTTGTAAAGAACAAAGAAAAGTCGGGAAAAGCTAAGAGGAGATAAAATTACATTTTAGCACCATGAGAGGTGTATTTAGTGTTACTATGAAAACTCACTTGAGCGTCATTACGAACGGAGTGAAGTAATCTCAATATTTAGATTGCTAAACTGAAAGGATTGCTTCGTTCCTCGCAATGACTGGGAAATGTTGAGTTTTCTTAGAGTCACTATTTATTTTCTGGCCATGTGTGCGAATTATCTTCTAAAAACTCTTTTTTCCAAATAGGCACCCTTTCTTTTATCAGGTTTACTGTTTCGGCAACAGCCCTAAAGGCCTGCACCCGGTGGCCGCAAGCAATAAATACCAGCAGCGAAATTTCGCCTACTTTAACAATTCCTTTAGCATGCTTTATGTAAATCCGCTTAATATCAGCGTATTTATCAACCACAATGTTAACGACTTTTTCCATTTCGTTGGCAACCATTTCATCGTAGGCCGAATATTCAATTTCGGTTACTTTTTTTCCATCAATGGTGTCTTCCCTAACCTGCCCTAAAAAAATTGAATGGGCACCAATATTAGGTTTTGATGATGACAAAATAGTCTCGCTGACCTGTTCGGGAGAGATAGGAGTATCTTGTAGAAAATCTTTGTTTACTGTAAGCATAATTGATTTTTTTACGTTAGTTGTTAACTTTTTGTCTTTATTGATGAGTCCTGTATAAAGTTTTTATAGTGAATAGATTAAGATGCGAACAGATATGGAAAATTGAAAAATTTCAACCATTCTGCCAACCTAAACTGAAATAATTCTGCGATTTTTGAATAATTGTATGTTTTTTTTAAAATTTGTGGATTTCGCACCCAATTAACACATCGGTAAAGCATTTATAATCAGTTAAATGTGTGCCGATTGAAGTTTGATTATTGTATTTAGTAACCTCTTCGCTAAAGAATAGCTTCCTTATCCACCAGCAAATGGTGGCAAAAGTGCAATTTCATCACCATCCTTTAATTCATGTTTTCCATCTACAATATTTTTGTTCAGTGCAATCTGAAAATCCATGTCTTTTGTTTGTGGATAATTTTTCCACAACCACGATTTTAATTGCCTGACATTTTCAACATCTTCAATTTGCATTGAACTTGTTTTTACAATATCAGTAAGGATACCAAAAAAGAGTACGTTTACTTTCATCTGTTTTTATTTAGTTATTTAATCTTTTGGAGCGCAAAGTTCCACAAAGGAATATTTGCTTTGTGAGACTTTGTGTTGCACATTATAGAACTTTGTGCTCCAATCCACCTAAGACAAAAATACGATTTCTTTTACTCACTTTGAAATACTTTGGTAGATTCTCTTGGCTTCTTCGTATTCTTCTTTGGTATTGATGTTAAAAAACAGATGTTTATTGTAAAAATTAAGTTCTTCGGTTATTTCAACTTCAAGCATGTTGGCATTTTCAAAAATATTAATAGGCTTTCTGTTTCCTTTATTAACTTGTTGTTCGATAATTTTTAAAACATTTTTATTAAAATAACCAATCATTGGTTGTAGGTGATTATTGAAAGAAGGAAGTACCACATCATAGTTTTGTGAGAGTTGAAGCAAATAGGAGAGGAGCTCTGCTGAAACAAAAGGAGTATCGCAACTTACAATCAGGTTATGCGCCGTTTCACTTTTTGTAAGTGTGCTCTCAAAACCAGCAATTGGACCTAAGTTATTGGTTTTATCAGCTACTTTTTGGTAGGGCAAAAAATCAAGTTCGTTAGTATTCGTACTCAATAGAATTTCAGAACAAATTGCTTGTAAGCTTTCAACAATATGCTCAATAATTGTTTGGTTGCCCAGTTTTAGCAAAGCCTTATTTTTTCCCATTCGGCTGTTTTTTCCGCCGCAAAGAATTATTCCTGTTGTACCTGCTTTTGTCAACTTGTTCATTATTAGATAAATATGTGTATTTGATTAAGTTTTCTTTTGTAGAATGAAAATAAATAAGCATTTAATTATTATTATATCCTGATTTTTTTTTAGCTGATCTTCAAAATCTATAACTTTGCGCGTTTTTTATATTTTCCAAATGAAAAAGGTTCACACAAAGTTATCAGAATTACCAGCAACCGCAATATGCGGAAATGATATCAGTTCTTCAGTTTTGTATGTCTCAGCTTTGTCAATAGCATTTGCTGGTCAGTATGCATGGATTACACTTTTGATAGTAGCTCTTGTACTCTATGTTTTTAGAAGGATTTATGGCGAGGTGGTTGGTGCATTGCCTTTAAATGGGGGTGCATATAATGCATTATTAAATACAACAAGTAAAACAACTGCTTCAGTAGCTGCTACCTTAACCTTACTTTCGTACATGGCTACTTCGGTTATTTCGGGTAACGAAGCCATTCACTATTTGTCCGATCTTTGGCCGGTTTTAAAGAATACAGTTTCTTTCGGCGGAGTTTCTGTAAGCCTTTTAATTCTTGCTACAATTGTGCTGTTGGGGATATTTGCCTGGTTAACAATTATGGGTATTTCTGAATCTTCAAAAGTGGCTATTGGAATATTTGTTTTTCACCTTACAGCTCTGGCGGTATTGGCTATTTCAATTATAGTGTACTTACTTACTCATGGTTTCAGTATTTTCACCCAAAACTGGAACTTTCCAATCGAAGGAAGTGTTACGATGGCCATCTTTTTTGGATTTTCAGCTTCCATGCTTGGGATAAGTGGATTTGAAAGTTCTGCCAATTTTGTTGAGGAACAAAAAAAAGGTGTTTTCCCAAAAACCTTAAGAAATATGTGGATTGTGGTAAGTATAATTAATCCGCTTATGGCATTTTTTGCACTTTCGTTGGTACCTATCCCCGAAATTAGGGCAAATTACTCCACAACATTGTTATCGCACATGGGCGATGTTGCTTCGGGAGGTTGGTTGGCTACAATAATTTCAGTTGATGCTGTTTTAGTTTTGAGTGGAGCCGTATTAACCTCTTTTGTTGGTGTAAGTGGTTTGCTTGAAAGAATGACCTTAGACCGGATAATGCCCAGGTATTTTTTAAGAAAAAATTCAAAAGGAAGCTCGTATCGTATTATTGTCATTTTTTTCTTATTAAGTGTTTCAGTTCTGTTTATTACAGGAGGAAAAGTAGAGCTTCTTGCCGGAGTGTATACAATTTCGTTTTTATCGGTAATGGGTTTGTTTGCTATTGGAAATATTTTACTTAAAGTGCGACGTGCAAAACTTCCCCGGCCCGAGAAAGCAAGCTGGCCTGGTTTATTTGTTGCCCTTATTGGGGTGGGCATAGCACTTATAGGCAATGTTTTGATTAAGCCTGAAAATCCTAATTCACCTTCTAATTTTGGGGTTTTTCTTGATTACTTTATTCCAGCCATTGTTTTTGTTTTAATTATGCTAAAACGTGTTACCATTCTTAGAGTTATATTGGCAATTATTCAGTATTTCTCTAATACAATTAGAAAGTGGGTATACAAAATAGATAAAAGTATTTTAAACCTGATTCATGAGATAGATGGACAAGAGTTTATTTTCTTTACAAAAGGCGATAACATTTCAAGTTTAAATAAAGTAATTTTATATATAAAAAAGAATGAACTGACAAGAAGGCTAAAAGTGGTTAAAGTTTGTGAAGAGGGTGAGATACTGCCTCAAAACCTGACTTCTGATATTGAATTTCTAAACCGTGAATATCCAGAAATAAAAATTAAGTTTGAAAAAGTGATTGGAAAATTTAGCCCAAGCTTTATACATGAATACTCTAAAACAAGTAAAATTCCTATTAATTTTATGTTTATTGGTTCGCCAAGTGATAATTTCCCTTATAAAATTGAAGAATTAGGTGGTGTAAGGTTAATTATCTGATAATCAGATAATTACTTTTGGATCTAATTTCTTTTTACATTATGCATAGTTCCTGTTACATGCTGTTTTTGTCTTTTTTTTGAAACAATTTACCTGAGCAGCTTTAACAACTTGCTTCACGTGGAACAAGTATTCCTATCTGTTACTATCGTTATTTGTAATTAAATAAGCTCTTTGATTTCAAAGTACTACTAATAATTTTGCTTAACTATAAACCAGATTATGCATGGTGCTTTTATTGTAGGGCTTAAAGAAATGATCGTTAACAGGTTTGATGAAAACTTTTGGCAGGAGATTTTGCGCGAAGCCAATTTTGAACCTGATTATCATCCTTTGTCGAATAAGGAGCTGGTTGACAGGGATGCACTGTTGCTAATAAAAGCGGCTGCAAAAAAACTAAACCTGGGTGACAGAAAGTTTGGTGAAACCTTTGGAAACTACTGGATAAAGAATTTTGCACGCAAAAAGTATTTTGCCTTTTTTGACGCATTTAAATCTTTGAAAGACTTTATTAACCAATTGAGTGAAACACATCAAAAGTTGACCAGCAACCTTAAAGATCCCAAACCTCCGGTTTTTGAAATAAAATGGGAAAGTGTACACAATGCAATGATTAACTACCAGTCGAATCGTGGCTTAATTCACATTGCTGTGGGTTTGTTAAAAGCACTCGGCGATTATTACAACGAGGAAATTTCGGTGTACTGGCTTGAAAACAACCACGTTAAGGTATTTTTTAAATCATAGTTTTATTGATTTAGTTATAATTGGCTTAATTCTGGTGTCATGTCAAGTGTCGGGCAGAGTCACTTAACATTAGTCACTGGTCATTAGTTCAGTAATGACTAGTGTCATGTCAAGGCTAGTTTGTCAGGTGACAACACCTGACAAGTGCACCAGCCAGGTGTTGTCACCTGGCTAATTTACCAGAAATATCAAATTTGACTTAACACTAGTGACCAATGACTTATATCTAAAAAAAAAGGAAGAAAAAATGTTTCTTTCTAAATTTCAATATAATAACCTGAGTTCGATTAAAAATATTCACACAGTTTGAATTAATTTTTAGCAGAAATTGCAACAAATTTTTGAAGGACTATCGGGATAGTTCTAGAAAAATTGGTGTGATTTATGCAAAAATTAATCAAATCTAATAGAAA
>JBNKJW010000086.1:0-36003 GCA_050291445.1 Bacteroidales bacterium
TTTCATCTGAAAAGTGATGTTTTTATACTTTGTTTTTCTTTCTTAACAAACTAAAAATAAGTATTTTATATCACTTTTCTCCCTTTTCTATTTATTTTTTTAGGTAGAATTATCAGATTGGAAAATATCTAGTAGTCGAATTTCGATACAAATAAATATGCTAAAAATCTGTAAATTAGCTTTCGCAAATCGTATCTATCGAAATTAAAGTAAGACATTTCAATTAGCTGAAGATAAACTTAAAGGAAATAATATAAAACAGGACACATAAATTAAGAATCATGAAAAAAACACCTCATAAACTAATATTAAAAATTCAATTTGCAACGGCTTTTATTGTCTTTTTATTTGTAGCTGCTTGCCAGAATAATAATACTGGAGATGCAAGTGATAGCCCATTTTTTCAAATAGAAGATCAAAAATACGAAGTTGAGTTGGTATACGATAGTACAGTTTTTTTTGAAAATCCGGTTTATGATGATTTCTTTAATTGTGAAGTTTATTTTTCGGATGATGACAAGAAAATATGGAAGCTCCATGTATACACACACATAGGTAGTATGCATGGGTATAAGTTGTATGATAAGGAAAAATGCAAACAATACATCGGTGCGCGTTTTTATGTTGAAATGCATCCTCTGGTTATGGAGCACATTCAGGTGAACAGAATAGAGGAATTAAAACTTCTTGAACCAGAAAAATATTTGAAAAGAAACCTGTTGAAATTGGTTCCTGAAAACGATATTGAAAAAATGATTTTTGAAGCCAATGCGGGTGATTCAATTGTACTAAAAAGTGGCATTTATAATTTAGAGAATGAATTGTCTGTATATGCCGATTATGTTACACTGATAGGTGAGCCTGGATGTTTTATCTATGCAAATATCGATTATAATGTAATGGATATTGATGCACATTTTGTAAAGCTAAAGAATTTATATCTATCGCACCTAAACTCGGAAAATGCAGGATGTTCAGCTGATGTTATTATGATTAACGCATTTAGCTGTAGCAATGTACTTATTGAAAATTGCGATATTAATGGTTGTGGGGTGGTCGGAATTAATCTTTATGCTACAAGCGAAAATGAAAACTTGAATTATTTGTTTAAAAACAACTTTATCCATAATAATTCTCAGGCTGCAATAGTAATTGATGGTACTAACTTTGACGAGGAAACATCTAAATATGAAGGTGTTGTATTTGAAAACAACAAAATATGGAACAATGGCCGCGAGAAAGTGAGTGAGCCTTTTAATTTCAAAAACATTTTCACTTTTGGAATGGATGAAATTCTTAGAAACCAAACAACAACTTTATGTCCAGATGCAAAAGTTTACCATTTTGATAAAGTGAAAGATGAACCTATACCATTTTATGGCTATGATAGTACCTTGGTAATTGGTTACATTAACCCGGCAGACTTTTCAAAAGGAAAGCAAAAAGGCGTGTTGGTTTATGAGCGCTTTAAGCCCATTAGGTTTTACGATAAACTGCCTAAAGGAACCTGTGATTCATCATCTATAAATAAGAGTGAGAAAATGATCATAATATGCAGCGATCCGAAAACAGAAAATGAGTATTACGAAGAGGGTGGCGAAGACTGGGGCTGGTTTGTCAATGATGTGTCAGAACACTTTTCTAAGCAGGGCGTAACGATTAAACACATCCTGGATTTTGATGAAGCAACCATAAAAAAATACATTTCTGGCTATAAAACTGGTGACAGGATAGGATTTGGGTATATTTTTGTAGATGGAGATGAATTTGAGCACTATGGGCACGATATGTCAGGTGAAGTAATAAAAGCCGGAGATGCTTTTTTTAAAAGGCAGATCTTAAAAAAGTGAGAAAAGCGCACACCCCTTCTAAAAGATAAGGCTGACTGTAAACATTGGTTATCCTTTTACTTCCTTTGTGTTTTTACTCCTGATGTTAAGTCAAATTTGATATTTCGGGTAATTAGGGGCTGTATCAAAAGTCTTAAAAGTGAGGGTCATTGAGCTTGTCGAAATGCCTATATTGCTGATTATCAGTATTCGCTTCGACAGGCTCAGCGACCAAAAGTTAGTTTTGATATAGCCCCTGGTGCACTTGCCAGGTGTTGTCACCTGACTAATTACCAGAAATATCAAATTTGACATGATACTAGGTTGTTTGTTAATGCTCTATGCCCATCACAATCAAATTAGTGAGTTGTTTTTCTTATAATATTGTCCTATTTTTAGAGGAATTAAATACCTTATAATCTTTTAATTTTATTCTACACATATGGCAATATTTAAACTTAAAGTCAATGGCAATGAGCATCAGGTAGATGTTAACCCTGCTACTCCCATACTTTGGGTAATTCGGGAGCATTTAAAGCTTGTTGGAACTAAGTATGGATGCGGCGTAAACCTTTGCGGAGCCTGTACTGTGCTTTTGGGCGATGTTGCAGTTCGTTCCTGCCAAATACCTGTTTCATCTATAGGCACGCAAGCCATAACCACCATTGAAGGTTTGTCCGAAAATGGCGATCATCCACTTCAAAAAGCATGGTTAGATTTAGACGTACCTCAATGTGGCTATTGTCAGGCAGGGCAAATTATGAATGCAGCGGCATTGCTAAATGCAAACCCAAATCCTAGCGAAGAAGAAATTGAAGCAACTATGCATGGCAATATTTGCAGATGTGGTACCTATACACGAATAAAAGCAGCAATTAAATCCGTTGCGAATTCATAATAAAGTTGTTTCTAAAATGCCAATTGAGATAAAAGCTCTCACATCAAAGTTCAATGTTTTAGAAAGCATTTTGGAACAAAGCAATTCAGGTGCCCTGACCATGTATTGTAGCCATAAAAAGTTTTCTGGCTGATACTTGCTTTTTATTGATTAAAAAAACTTAAAACAAAGTACAATGACAATTGCAAAAACTACAATAGGCCGACGCTCATTTATAAAAAGTATTGCTTTAACCGGTGGAGGCATGATGCTTGGATTTAGCTGGCTAGCTTCCTGCTCTTCAAATTCTGGTGAAACTCTAGAAATGCCCGAAGAATGGTTTGAAATCAATGGTTTTTTAAAAATTGGAGAAAATGGGGTGGTAACAATTATGTCGCCTAACCCGGAAATTGGGCAAAATGTAAAAACTACCATGCCAATGATTGTGGCAGAGGAGTTGGACACGGATTGGAACAATGTAATAGTTGAGCAAGCACCTTTGAACACTGATATTTTCACCCGTCAATTGGCAGGAGGTAGTCAGGCCATCAGGCAGGGATGGAAAAGTTTGCGTATGGCTGGTGCCACAGCTCGTACCATGTTAAAAATGGCTGCTGCCAATACCTGGAAGGTACCTGTTGAAGAAATTACCACTGAAAATGGTAAAATATACCATAAAAGTAGTGGGAAAGAGGCTGGCTATGGTGAAATGGCATCCACAGCCGCTAAAATAGAAGTTCCTGCGGAAGTGAAATTAAAAGAAGTAACTAATTTTAAGATAGTTGGTACCTCCAGGAAAAATGTGGATGGAAAGAAAATTGTCACAGGAAAGCCTTTGTATGGGATTGATTATACCAAAGAAGGAATGTTTATTGCCATGATTGCACATCCTCCTGCTTTTGGTATGAAATTGAAATCGGTAAACGACAAATTTGCCCGAAGCATGCCCGGGATAAAAGATGTTTTTACCTTTAAAACCTATAAAGACGATTATAAATTGGCATGGAGTGATGTTAGTGCATTTACTGAATTGGTTGCAGTTGTTGGTAATTCAACCTGGGAAGTGTTGAATGCAAAAAAAGCATTGAAACTAGAATGGGAAACTGTTTCGGAACTTCAGAGCACAAGTTCTTATATGGAGCGAATGAATGAAATGGGAGCAAAGCCCGGAACAGTTGTACGCAAAGATGGCAACCCTGAAGATGCATTTAAAAATGCTGCTAAAACGGTTGAAGCAATTTATACAGCACCTTATCTGGCGCATAACACCATGGAGCCAATGAATTTTTTTGCCCATGTTACCAAGGATAAAGCAGAGCTGGTTGGTCCCATACAAACTCCTGAGTTCATGGAAAAAACCGTTTCTGACCGCTTAGGAATGCCACTTGAAAAGATTGATATCCAGATGACACGGATGGGGGGTGGTTTTGGAAGACGCCTTTATGGTCATTTTTTGGTGGAGGCTGCGGTAATTTCGCAAAAATTGGAGGCACCAGTCAAACTGATTTATACGCGCGAAGATGACATGACATTTGGCACTTATCGCCCGGCTTATCATGCCTACTATCGTGCTGCTTTAGATACAGATAATAACCTGATTGCTTTTCAGGTGCGAACAGGCGGAATGTCCGACAGTCCATTAAGAGAAAACCGCTTTCCGGCTGGCGCTGTTGATAATTATTTGGCAGAAAGGTGGGTGCTGGACTCCAACATTTCAACGGGTGCTTTTAGGGCTCCGGGTTCAAATTTCATAGCCGGAGCTGAACAATCCTTCCTTGACGAAGTAGCAGAGGCTGCAGGAAAAGATCCTATTCAATTCCGGTTAGAATTACTCAAACGTGCCAAAGAAAATCCGGTTGGTGAAAATAACGATTACGATGCGGATCGTTATGCAGGAGTGCTTGAATTGGTAAAAGAAAAGTCTGGCTGGGGTAAAAAATCAGATAACATTCACAGAGGAGTTGCAGCCTATTTTTGCCATAACTCCTATGTGGCAAATGTATTAGATGTTGTGCTTGAAAACGGAACCCCAGTAATAAAAAAAGTATACGGTGCTGTTGATTGTGGTATTGTGGTAAACCCCGATGCCGCCCTTAACCTGATAGAGGGGGGCTTTGTTGATGGAATAGGAAATGCAATGTATGGTGAATTAACCATAAAAGAAGGCCAACCCGAACAAAGTAATTTTGATAAATACCGTATTATCAGAAATGGAGAGGCGCCAAAATCAATTGAGGTTCATTTTGCTGAAAACCAGATAGATCCAACCGGTTTAGGAGAGCCACCCTTTCCACCTATTATGGCTGCATTGGCAAATGCACTTTATAAGGCAACAGGTCAACGTTATTATCACCAACCTTACATCAAAAGTTTGTAAAAAACATGTAAATTGCACATTAAAATCAAATAATTACCCTATTAATTAAATTAAACCATGACAAATGAAATAAAGCAAATATTTCAGGTAGCTGCAAGTTGGCAGCTATCAGGAAAAAAAGCTGTTTTAGCTACGGTTGTCCATTTGAAGGGCTCCTCCTACAGAAGGCCTGGTGTAAGAATGTTAGTAAGTAATGATGGAGATACTTTTGGTGCAGTGAGTGGAGGATGTGTAGAAAAAAACATTCAAATTGAAGCACAAAGTGTATTCAAAACCGGCAAAGCTAAAATAATGAACTATGATGGGTCAGTACGTGTTGGCTGTGAGGGCATTATCTATGTGTTGATAGAGCCGTTTTATGTTTCCAATAATATGCTTGAGACCTTAAATAATGCTTTAGAAAAGCGACAACCTTTTAAAATGGAGGCTTATTATTACACCTCGGTAGGTGAATATGATGGAATAGGTTCTTTGCTGATTATTGAAAACGAAACATTTTCTGTTAACCCTTCATTTCATGCTAAGGAACTAACAGAGCAGGAACATTTTTCACAAACTTTCCCTCCACTTTTTCAGTTGCATATTTTTGGGGCCGAACATGATGCCGTTCATCTTTGCAAAGCGGCACAATTACTAGGTTGGGAAGTTACTATTATTGCCTCGCCAACAGAAGCAAAATCCATTGATTTTTTCCCTGGAGCTAAGCGTTTAATTGCTCCCACATTTGACCAGCTGGATACATCCGGTTTAGATAAACAAACAGCCATTATTTTAATGACCCATAGTTTTAATAAGGATGTTCAGTACCTGATGGCTTTAAAGGATGTTGAACCAGCGTATTTTGGATTACTTGGGCCAAAACACAGAAGAGAGCGCGTTTTATCAAAGTTTTTAGACTATTTTCCTGAAACATCTCCTGAATTTTTTGAGCAGATTCATGGTCCTGCAGGAATAGATATTGGAGCTGAAAGTGCTTCGGAAATAGCAGTATCAGTTCTGGCAGAAATATTAAGTACAATCCGAAAAAAAGAACCAGTACCATTAAAGGATAAGGTTGGAAGTATACATGGTTAGGGTACCGCATCTTCTTTTAGCAGCAGGAAGTTCCAGTAGAATGGGACAGCCAAAACAGTTGTTACCCTGGGGTGAAAAAACGCTTATTGAACATCAGATTCAAACCCGTTTACAAACTAATCAGGATATACACGTAGTTTTAGGCTGTCATTCCGAAAAAATCCTCCCATTTATTGAAAAATTACCAGTAACTGTTTATGTAAACAATCATTGGGCTGAAGGCTTGGGGAACTCGATCTCATTTGGTGCAAAAATGTTGATCAGGAAAAATAAAAAATTAGATGGAATTCTTATTTCGTTGCTTGATCAACCACTTGTTACCGCTGAATATCTTAAAAAAATGCTTGGCTCATTTCAACCTGAAAAAAAACAAATTATTGTATCCGAATCATCATCTGGTTGGAGGGGAGTACCAGTGCTTTTTGATAAATTTTACTTTAATGAATTAACCCATCTAAATAGTGAAGAAGGGGCCAAAAACATAATAAAAAAACATCAACAAGCAGTAAAGAGCATCCTTTGCAGCAATCTACTTGAAGATATTGACACACCTGAAGCTTATCAGAAATTGCTGAATAGGTATAATGGTTGATTTGCATTTAATACTAAACCGCTATCAAGAAAATTAAAAAGGTTCTAGTATAATGCCGAAGGATTAGCATGTTAGGGAATTTTAATTTCTGTTACATGATAACCATTCGGTATAAAAGTATGGATGTACAAGTGAAAACTGAAATATGAAAAAAGAACTATTTAATAAAGATATTGTTGAATTGAACGATGGAATTTTTGAGGTAAATGGACTTGAAAGAGGTGAATATGATGCTCAGGCAAATAAATATGACAAATTAATTGGTAATGTTCTTTACAATTGGTTAATGTGGGGAAATACCCCAACCGATTATTCATCTTTTTGCAAAGAAGCTATTGATGGACATAATGGAGGCCTTATTGTTGATGTTGGTTGTGGAACGCTTAATTTTACCTCAAAAATATATTCAAAATACCCCAACCAGGATTTGTTTCTTTGCGACCTATCTTACGAAATGCTTAAGTTAGGGAAAAAGCGACTTTATGCAGAGGTTAATAATTTATCAAAGGTAACATTTCTTCGTTCTGATGCACTAGATATGCCATTTATCGACCAATCTGTTCAGATGGTTTTAAGCTTTGGTTTTCTTCATGTAATTGTTGATTCTTCAAAATTGCTTGCCGAATTTAACAGAATGCTGGTTCCAAAAGGAAAGCTATACTTATCAAGTCTGTGCACAGACAGGAAATTTAGCGCCAGATATTTAAATGTTTTATACAAAAAAGGACTTGTAGCTAAACCCATTAATTCCAATAAAGTTAAAAGATTAGTGGAGAACAGTGGTTTTAGAATTGAAAAAACGAATGTAAAAGGAGGAATGGTTTATATAACAGCTGCGAAAGATCTTTAAAGTAGAGTGGGGTTTATAATTCAATCCAGCCACAAAATTATTCAGTCCTCTTTCTATAAAATTACTCAACTATCCTGGCCACCAAAATCCCATCATTCCTTTTCATGCCTGCTAAATATTCACTCATTGGTTTTTCTGAAAGTATTACTTTCTTTTTTGAAGATGATGCATGGTAAAAATGCAACCTTCTGTTATGAAAAGCAGCAATGGCTACATGCGAAACATCCAGACCATTAATGGTGGTAGAGAAAGCGATTAAATCTCCATCCTTAATTTTACTGGCATTGGCTTCAATTTGGTCTTTTGTCAGGTAGTTGAGTTTTGCCTTGGCTAGCAAATCTTCTTGATTAGCAATTAGTTGCACGAATTCTGGGTGTTTCGTTAATTGCTTGTACTTGTCAGGGTTTTTTGACATAAATCCCACAGTTGGGTCAAAATCTGCGTTGCCAAATTCATTACTTACAATCTTTATGAGTCCTTTTTGCTCATTATCTAGTAACCAATCCGTAAAATAATGTAAGCGCGAAGGGTACTTGTCAATTTTGCCGCCCCTGTACCTGAACAGTTGAAGTATTTTGCAGTAATGATTAAAATTCGTATTGCCTGCTTTTATACAATAAGAGATGGCCACAACATTTTCAAGAAAAGTAGTACAATCCAGACCTCGAAGGTTAACCACCAATTGTTCAGCACTATCTTGTTCTAAAGTTGCAGCAACATACGGTATGCCAAGTAACTGTTGTGCGACTTCTATTTCAATTTCTGAAAACATTTTTTCATTAAGGTGTTGTTTTCTCGAATAGGCTATTATGCTGTCATATTTTTGAATATCTTCATTGGTGCCGATAAATTCAGTTTTTTCTGGCTCAGCCTGTGCTAATTCTAAAGAATCGGTCTGAGAGTTTGCATTTTCATTTGAAGTACACGATGCAAACACAATTATAATAAGCAAAACTGGTAACGCTTTTTTTATTTTCATGGCTTTGTAATATTTAAGATGCCTCAAAAGTAGGTAATTGTTCCAAAACTGAAAATTTATAATCTGATTTAACGGAATTGTTAAGTAAATTGGTTTTTGTTAATTTAACGGCTTCAAATTTTTAGAATATAGTCAAATGGCAAAGAAAATTGCATTTATTGGAGTACTTGTCTTATTGGGTGTGGCACTGATTTTAAGTCCTGATTTTAAGGTGGTTGCCTTTGGTGTGGCCATTCTGTTATTTGGAATGATTTTGCTTGAAGATGGTTTCAGGGCATTTACCAAAGGACCTTTGCAGGAAATTCTAAAAAAAGCAACAAATAAGCTGTATAAAAGCATTTCTATCGGAATGATTATGACAGCATTAATTCAATCAAGTTCTTTATTAACAGTCATAGCTATTTCATTTATCAGTGCCGGATTAATTGATTTGGCAGCTGGTATTGGAATTGTATTTGGAGCAAACATTGGTACCACTGCAACAGCCTGGTTAGTTGCCGGATTTGGGCTACACATAAAAATTGCTTCACTTTCAATGCCTATGTTGGTTTTTGGTACAGTTATGTCGTTCCAGAAAAAGTCAAACCTGAAAGCAATTGGCAATATATTGATGGGCTTGGGTTTCTTCTTTTTAGGCATCCATTACATGAAAGAAGGCTTTGACACTTTTAAAGATAGTTTCGATCTGGCCAAATATGCTATTCCAGGTTTTTGGGGATTGATTGTTTTTACCCTTCTTGGTATTCTGATTACCACCATTCTGCAATCAAGTAGTGCTACGCTTGCGCTTATTTTAACTGCTCTTGCAGTTGGACAAATTACTTATCATAATGCATTAGCACTGGCAATTGGAGCCAATGTAGGAACTACCATAACGGCAGTTATTGGGGCAGTGAGTGCAAACGTTTCTGGTCGCCGGTTGGCCGGGGCTCATCTTATTTTCAACCTGGTAACGGGTGTTGTAGCACTTGTATTTATTTATCCATTGGCAACAGCAGTCAATTTTATTGCCACGCATGTTGGTATTGCTGAAAACAATTACACTTTGAAACTGGCCACATTTCATACCATTTTTAATACGCTTGGTGTGCTTATTATGATTCCATTTATTAAGCAACTGGAATCCTTCTTACAAAAAGTTTTCAAATCTAAAATTGATGAAGCAGATATTGAACAACCAAAGTTTTTGAATATGGCTGTATTAGAATATCCTGCAGCTGCCTTAGAAGCCATTACCAATGAAACAAAGTTTTTATTTAAAAATGCTACTTTCGAAATAGTAGCCCATGGGTTAAACCTGCACCGTGAGGATATAAAATCAGATATCAGCATCAAAAAAATCATAAAAATGTCGGAGAATGACATCGATTTGGATGTAGACGACATTTATTACCGAAAGGTGAAAAATATATATGGAAAAATAATCGAGTACATTTCATATATTCAGTTTTCTTTTAAAATGTCGAAAGAAATTACCAATGCTTTAACAAAAGTAAAAATTGCCAATCGCAAAATTGTGGAAATTATAAAAAGCATGAAGGGTATTCAGAAAAATGTAGATGACTATACTAGCTCAGAAAACAAATATATTCAACAAGAGTATGATAAATTACGGATAAAGGCCTCCAAAGTACTTCGTGAGACTTATTTGTTAAGAAAAGATGATGAACCCGAAAAAAGACTGACAAAACTTGAAACCTTACAAAAAGAAATAGAAGCCGACAGTATTTTTACAAATGGGACGATTGACAAACTAATCAGGGAACAAAGAATCTCAAGTAGCATGGCTAGTTCATTAATTAATGATGCAGATACGGTAAACTCCATGATTGAAAATTTTATTGAGATAGCGATTATGCTTTATGGAACAAAAGATACTTTGTTGGAAAATACAGTGGACGTGAAGGAGGAGGGTTTGGAGGTTTTATAACTCTGTTTGATTAAGTGTTTAATAATCAGTTACTAACAAACAATTCAAGAAGAATGAAACAAGTCCTGATGCTTTGGGACGGTTCCATCTTGTAACGGCAAAGCCCTCATATGCTTTGGGAATAAATGAAAATAATTAAAAATAAATAAAAATAAACAGATGAAAGTAACCATATTAATAGTTGTTTTGACGCTAAATGTAGCTGCTTATAGCCAATCAGAAATAATGGACTCAATTGAGTATGTCAGGCTGAATAATAAACCTGAATTAGGAAAAAGCCTTTGTACAAATGGTTATTGGAACGCCATCCAGGATCATGGAGCCTCATTTTTCAGAAAAATCTGCCAGTTAAAGCCCAACGAGTCCTTAAAAGAAATAATCAAACAGCAAAATGGCAACTTTTGTGTGCTGACTTTGCATTTTTTAGTGGATATGGTAGTGCGTGACAAACTCTACCTTTACTTAAAAAAGGAGTCGGGAAGTTGGCTGTTGGATGGTTGTGACGAATCCAAGGTACATATCAAACATTTTATTAATGGCTCCTACTCCGGTCATTTTTCACCCCTTGAGCTTTCGCCTGATGAAGAATTAAATGATTTTGGAGAAAAAATAGTATCATTTGGACTTGATAAAGAAAAGCTTTTACTTTTTTTAGAGGAGCATGCCGAAGAAAGGTTAATAGAGTATGAAGCAAGCGATGAACTAAAGGAATTGCTTTCAGAAATTGAAAAAGAGGAAACAAGGTTTGATTTTGTTAGCCAGTTAACCGATTCTAATCTTGCTGGACATACGGTATCTAACACCGGCTATGACGAACGGGTAGACCTCGGGTTCATCCATTTTGAATCAAAAAAGGAACTTTTTGAAGGTTATAGAAGCAGTACCACCCTGATTATATCAAAAAAAGGCGGCAAAATGACCATACTGGACAAATCCTACAGCCCGCCTTATGCAAATACCTTTTTTTACAATATAGGTAGGTTATAATACGGTAGCTTCTAAATGATCTGTTCAATGCTCGTTTCTTTTTCTTGAAGTTGTTGAAGGACTACAAATTTGTTAAGAGTAAATTTAAAGTCTGAGTCTACACTAATATTACATTGTCGTTTATATTTATGCAAACTAATTACTAAATTTGAACAACTAACCTAACACAGTTGTTATAATTTATTACAATGTATTAAAAACAAAGCTATGCAAAACAATCCATTCAATGCTATCTCAAAATTAAAAACGGCAAAAGGCGAATATACCTACTGGAGCCTAAAAGCGTTACAAGAGCAGGGTTATGCTATTGAAAAAATGCCTTTTTCTATCCGTATTTTATTAGAAAATGCACTGAGAAATTTTGATGATTTTGCCATTACAAAAAAAAATATAGAAACGCTACTCAGCTGGAAACCAGTTGCTTCTGAGAAAGATATCCCATTTAAACCTGCACGCGTTTTAATGCAGGATTTTACAGGCGTTCCTGCAGTAGTCGATTTGGCTTCATTAAGGGCAGAGGCTGCCCGCAAAGGAAAAGACCCAAACAAAATAAATCCATTAATTCCAGTCGATTTGGTTATTGACCATTCGGTGCAGGTGGATTATTTTGGAACCCCAAATGCCTTTTTAAGAAACGTAGAGACCGAATATGAAAGAAATATCGAACGCTACCAGTTTTTAAAATGGGCGCAAAAAGCCTTTGATAACTTTTCGGTAGTTCCTCCGGGAATGGGAATTTGCCACCAGGTAAATCTGGAATACCTTGCTAAAGGAGTGATTGAAAGAGATGGCAATGTTTTTCCGGATACTTTAGTTGGTACAGATTCACATACACCAATGGTAAACGGAATAGGTGTGGTTGCCTGGGGTGTTGGTGGCATTGAAGCGGAGGCTGCTATACTCGGACAACCCATTTATTTTATTATGCCACAGGTAGTTGGCTTAAAATTAACAGGACAACTTCCAACTGGTACTACTGCTACCGATATGGTGCTGACAATCACAGAATTACTTCGTAATCATGGTGTGGTTGGTAAGTTTGTAGAGGTTTTTGGTCCCGGGTTGGATACCTTAACAGTGACTGACAGGGCAACTATTTCAAACATGTCACCCGAATTTGGATGTACAGTAACTTATTTTCCTATAGACGATCGGACATTGGATTACATGCAAAAGACCAATCGGGCCGAAGAGCAAATTAAGCTGGTTGAAGATTACACAAAAGCCAACATGCTTTGGCGAAAAGAGGAGGAGAAAATTGAATACAGCAGTACTGTAGAGTTGGATTTAGGTAGTATTGAGCCTACTGTTTCAGGACCAAAACGCCCGCAAGATAAAATATTGCTCAAAAACTTTAAAACCAGGTTTAAGGAATTGTTGAAAGAAAATCATAAGCGGACTTATGTTAATATAGAAGACAGAAAAGCCGGTTCTAGCCATTCTGCTTTAAAGACAGTTGCTGTTAAACAAGATTCAAATACTTTTAATTTACATGATGGCTCTATTGTGATTGCTGCAATCACTTCATGCACAAATACTTCCAATCCTAGCGTGATGATTGGGGCTGGTTTACTTGCACGAAAAGCCATTGAAAAAGGTTTGGATGTAAAGCCCTGGGTGAAAACATCTTTAGCCCCTGGTTCAAAGGTGGTGACTGATTATTTAGCAAATTCTGGTTTATTGACCGATTTGGAACAATTAAAATTTCATTTGGTAGGCTATGGTTGTACTTCGTGTATTGGAAATTCAGGGCCATTGCCAGATTCAATAGATAAAGCAGTTGTTGAAAATGAATTGGTTGTAGCTTCTGTGTTATCAGGGAACAGGAACTTTGAAGCCCGCGTACATCCCAAAGTGAAAATGAATTACTTAATGTCGCCAATGCTAGTAGTGGCTTATGCTTTAGCCGGTAGGGTTGATATTGATTTAATAAATGATGCCATTGCAACAGGAAAAGGTGGTCAACCAGTTTATTTAAAGGATATATGGCCTACAAATGAAGAAATTTTTGAAGTGATGAGTAAAGTATTGTCACCGACTGATTTTGAAAATAGTTATAGTACCATTTTTGATGGAGATGAGCAATGGAAAAAACTTCAGGCTCCAGAAGGAAAGATATACGAATGGAGCAGTGCCTCTACCTATATCAAAGAAGCTCCTTTCTTTGTGGATATTAATGAAAAAGTGGAGGAGGCATCGGATATAGAAGGTGCAAATGTTTTATTGAAATTAGGTGATTCGATTACCACCGATCATATTTCGCCAGCAGGTTCCTTTGCTGAAGATAGCCCAGCAGGTAAGTATTTGATTGATAGAGGTGTAGAACGAAAAATGTTTAATTCTTATGGTTCAAGGCGCGGAAATGACGAGGTAATGGTACGTGGCTCTTTTGCTAACGTGCGAATAAAAAATCAACTAACAGAAAAGGAGGGTGGTTTTACAAAACATATACCCAGTGGAGCAGAACTTAGTGTTTATGATGCATCAAAAAAATACCAGGAAAATAATACTCCGTTAATTGTTTTGGCTGGTAAAGAATACGGTAGCGGGTCATCGCGTGATTGGGCAGCTAAGGGAACCAATCTGCTTGGAATTAAGGCAGTTATAGCCGAAAGTTATGAGCGGATTCATCGCAGTAACTTGGTTGGAATGGGCGTATTACCAATGCAGTACATCGATGGTCAAAATGCAGCTTCTTTAGGATTGGACGGTACTGAAACTTATTCGATAAAAGGGATTTCCGACGGATTAAAGCCGCTAAAAAAACTGAAAGTAAGTGTTCTGAAAGCAAATAACGCTGTCATTGAATTTGATGCAGTTTGTCGTTTAGATTCGGATATCGAAATTGAGTATTACAAAAATGGTGGTATTTTGCATTATGTGTTGAGACAGTTTTTAAAAGCCTGACGTACTTAAGATTGTATAGAATTACACTGATAAAACAATTAAATTTCTGCAAAGGAACTGTATCAAAACTAAATTTTGGCCGCTGTATTTCGACAGGCTTAGTATACCACCTGTCGAAATACTCAATGAACCTCATATTTATGACTTTTGATACAGCCACTTGACTATAACCCTTAATATATGGATTTAGGAAAGCCGAAAATACCTTTTTATAGTTTGATGCACAATGGCGAAACAGTTAATTTTGCTATTCGTTCGGTAGAAGAAGTAATTGAAATGTTTGGGACACAAGCAGATGTTCCGCACAGGCACAATTACTACACTGTACTTTGGTCGCAGAATAATTCCGGCAAACATATTATTGATTATAAAGAGTATGGAATGCATGCCAACGAGGTTTTTTTTGTAAAGCCTGGTCAGGTGCATCAGGTTTTGCATAATGCTGATGCTAAAGGTATTGTCATTTTGTTTACTTGCGACTTTATGGAGAAAAACTACATCAACAACAACTTTATAACCAACCTTGGCTTGTTTGTCGATATTGAAGAATCGCCACCTATAAAAGTAAATAAAAAAAGTGCAGAAAGATTGCAAAATTTAACAACTTTAATGCAGGAAGCTATTTTAACCGACGAAGAATTTCGTTTTGACTCAATAGGGGCGTATTTAAAATTGTTTTTAATTGAATGCAATAAATTTGCTCCTAGTTTGGATTCTGATAATACGCAAACCATTCAATCTGCAAAATCCATATTAAGACGCTTTAAAGAGCTGTTGGACCAAAATTTTATAAAAATGCGAAAGGTGAATGAATATGCCGAAGAATTAAGCATTTCGCCAGATTATTTAAACAGCGTTATCAAATCTGGTGTTGGCAAAACAGCCAAAGAATTAATTCAGCAGCGGATAATTTTAGAATCCAAGCGTTTTGGTATTCATACCCAAATGAGCACCAAAGAAATAGCTTATCAATTGGGTTTTGATGATCCCTCGCATTTTAGTCGCTTTTTTAAAAACTCCGAGGGTATTTCTTTTGCCCAATTCAGAGAATCACTCGAAAAAGAACTCCAATCTCAATAAAGCTAAAAATAGGTTTTATTTTTTTGTTGTTATTAAGAATTATTCTAAATAAAATAAATTACCTACATTTGGTTTTCATAATATTGCTTTTCCTAATTCGTGGGCAAGGTGTTATAAAAAGATGGAGCATGGAAAAAACAAACAGACAATCAGATAAGCCACAAATAGCAGTTTTTAGTGCAAAAAAATGGGTAATTGATTCATTTGACACTGTAAATAAGGATTTTAATTACACAATTACCTATTTTGAACCTCGATTATATAAAAAAACAGTTCCTTTAGCAAAAGGCTACGATGCCGTTTGTGTATTTGTAAATGATGTGGTAGATGAACCTGTTTTAGCGAAATTAAAGGATGAAGGGGTAAAATTAGTCGCCTTACGATGCGCAGGATTTAATAATGTGGCAATTGATAAAGCAGCCAATCTTGGAGTGGGAGTTGTGCGGGTGCCTGCCTATTCGCCCTACGCTGTTGCAGAACATACCTTAGGATTAATCCTGACTTTAAATAGAAAATTTCATAAAGCATATACAAGAGTCAGGGATGGGAATTTTGCGCTGGATGGTTTACTTGGCTTTGATTTGCATGGAAAAACAGTGGGCATAATTGGTACCGGCAAAATAGGGCAGGTATTTATCAACCTGGTAAAAGGGTTTGGCTGTACAATTCTTGCTTATGATAAATTTCCGGATAAATTACTTGCACAATCTGGTGTAAAATATGTTGATTTGCAGGAACTTTACAGTAAAAGCGATATTATTTCGCTCCATTGCCCCTTGAGTTTTGATACCTTTCACCTTATCAACGAATTTTCAATTAATTCGATGAAAGAAGGCGTAATGATTATTAATACAAGTCGTGGGCCTTTGATTGATACATCCGCAATTATTGACGGGTTAAAAAGTGGGAAAGTTGGCTATCTTGGCTTAGACGTATATGAAGAAGAAGAGGCCTTGTTTTTCGAAGATTTTTCTGAAAAAGTAATCCAGGATGATCAGTTTGTTCGTTTAGAAACTTTTCCAAATGTGCTTATTACCTCACATCAGGCTTTTTTTACTATCGAGGCGGTAACAAATATCGCCAGAACAACTTTTGAAAACATTCAAAATTATCTTGCTTCTGGTCATTCTGAAAATCAGGTTCTGCCTCACAAAGAAAAAAAATACAATTAAATAGGAAAAATACATCCTTTATTCGGATTTTGACATTGATAGCTTATCATATCGCCTCTATCTTTGTATTATAATTTAAACGGAGAGTGAGGGAAGCATGGAAAAAATAATATATAAAGCAAATACAAGAGGTCATTTTAAGAATGATTGGTTAAATACCAGGTACAGTTTCAGCTTTGCCGATTATTATGACCGAAACCGGCTGAACTTTGGCTTGTTGCGCGTATTGAATGATGATATTATTCAACCGTCTTCAGGTTTTGGTAAGCACCCACATGATAATATGGAAATAATTACAGTTCCAATTTCAGGAAGCCTGACACATGAGGACTCTATGGGGCATAAAGAAGCCATTGGTGCTAACGAAGTTCAGGTAATGAGTGCAGGCACAGGCATTTTTCACTCTGAGTTCAACGAAAGCCCAACTGACGAAGTTAAGTTGTTTCAGATATGGATTTATCCAGCGTTGAGAAACATTGAACCCAGATACGACCAGAAGTTTTTTGAACCAAAGGAAGCGCAAAATAAATGGCAACTACTGGTTTCATCCTTCAAAAATGAAAATGAAGCATTAAAAATTAATCAGGAAGCAAAAATATCAAGGGTTTTTCTTGATAACGGTAATACAATTGATTATCAGCCTTCTGAACAATCCTATGGCAGTTTTGTTTTTATAATTGATGGAGAAGTTGAAATTGAAAATGAAATATTTAACCAACGCGATGCGATTGGAATAGTTGGAACCGGAAGTTTTAACATAAAAGCCAACTCAAATGCTTGTGTTTTAAACATAGAAGTTCCGGCAAGAAATTAAAGTAATTAAAAACTAACTTTTATAATTTACACTAATTTAAAAACAACAAAAATGAAAACAACAAGAATTTTTTTTATAGCGATAATGGTATTTGCAATAAGTAGTTTGCAAGCCCAAACTTACAAAGCTGATGCAAGCAAAACCCAAATTAAATGGACAGGTGAAAAAGTTGCAGGAAAACATTGGGGCTACATTGATTTGAAATCTGGTGAACTAACTATGAAAGATGGTAAAATTACCGGTGGAACTTTTTTAATAGACATGAATTCAATAGTAAATAAAGATATTGAAGATGATGGTTACAACAAAAAGTTGGTTGGTCACCTGAAATCTGATGATTTTTTCGGTGTAAGTACTTATCCTACTGCAAAATTAGTTATTACTAAAGCAACTGCTTTTAAAAATGGAAAAGCTGATGTAAGGGGTGATTTAACAATCAAGAAAAACACTGAATCAATTTTGTTTTCAGTGACTAAAAGTGGTGACAAATACACTGCAAAAATTGTAGTCGATCGTTCAAAGTTTGATGTAAAATATGGTTCTAAATCCTTCTTTGATAATTTAGGTGATAAGGTAATTTACGATGATTTTATTTTGGATATTGACTTGGTTTTGGCTGCAAAATAAGTTCTAAAAAAACAACAGCAAAAAAGTGCCTGGGATTTTTTGTCTCAGGCACTTTTTTATAATTTAATGCCGCATAAAAATTAGTGAAACAATTTATTTTAGAGCCATTAATTGCAAAATATGTAAAACCATTTCTGACAGGGTTGAGGGGAACAATAAAATTGAAAAAGTTAGAAAAAAACTTTCTTTTGTAAAAGGAAGAGGTCAATATTACCGTGGCGAATCTTTACAACTTACAACTTTTCAAGTTTTAGAATGCCCCGAATGTGGCACTTATTATGAGGATGCCCATTATTTTTATTCCGATCCGGAAAGCACAATGGGCCTGGGCGGCGATGAAGATGACTGGTGTGTTTTAAAACGGCTTACTAAAAAAGTGGCTAAAGATTTACTTGCTAAACTGGGCTAAAAAACCGGGGAAATTGCTTTTAATATTGTTTTAAGTTAAAACTTTTCAGGGTTTTAGCCTGTTTCATATGTTTCTACTGCACTTAGTATAGGGGTATTATTGTTTAAACCTTACCTGGATTTTTTTTGCTAATCCCGTTTTCCCCAACCACAAAGTGGTTAAACAATAATAGCCCCAGGTGAAGCGGAGTAAACGAAGCTTCAACCTGGGGGATAAAATATATATGACAAAGAACCCCGAAGGAGTTCAATTTCTAAACCCTATCAACCTGTAAAACACCTTTTTTAATTCGTTGAAAAAACTACTTTTAAGTATATTTGTCAGATATGAACCCAAACCTTGAGTAAACGATGAAAAAAGTCCGCAATTTTTTTATTTTCCTTATCATTCTTGCTGTAGTGTTGTTTATTTTAAACCCCGACAAAAAAGACCACCAAGAGAAAATAGTTGAAAAATACAAAGAAGAAAATCCATTAACAGGTGCTTTAGGAGCAGGAGATATGGTAAAGCAAGTAATTGCCTACAAAAACTATCATATTTGCTCGGTTGGGAAAATTTCGGTTACCGATGAATCAGTAAGCATTGGCATTGCTGGTTTTGTATATGTATACGGAAGCCTGGATTTGATGAAGTATAAGGATATGGTGCCGAAATAATTATGACTTCGTTTAAACCTTTGACTATCATTTTGTTTGCCTTCATGTTAATAGCTTGTCAGGATAAGACGCTTGATAGCTGGCAAACAATAAAACAAACTGGCGATTATAGGTTACTCGAAAACTACTTGCTGAATAATCCTGATTCAGAACACTTTAAGGAAGCATTAGAATTAGCAATTAAATTAAAGGACGAAGCTGATACAATTCCTTTTCAATCAACTTACCCAAATTATTTTGAAAGAAATGTTGTGATAATTATACTTGAAAATGACTCTATCCCATATTGTGAGAACGAGATAATTGATATTGAAGCTATTAATGATGTAGCTTTAGTGAGTTTGATAAATAAATCTTATCACTATAACTTACCTGGAATTAAGGAAATTGAGTTTAATCATGGGAAAAATAAAATGATGATTTCAAAATGTCATTTTTACATTGTAGTAAAAAACTCGATTGATTTACCAATAGTTCGAAAAGTTACAAAATTGATAGCAAACGCTCTTTTCGTTTACAAGCAAAATCTTTTAAAGCAGAAAATCATTGGTCCAGAAGTTCCAAAACAAGATGTAAAAAAGGTTATCAATGATGAACTGAAAAACCGGGTGCAATTTTATAGGTTCAAAAAGTTCACTATTAGATATCCTTTTTCTGGATACTAAAAGAGGGATTAATTCAACAGTAGTTTCATTTATTACCAAAAATTAAAATTTCGGGCTAACTGATTATTATCTGGTGAGTTGCAAGCAAGAAGAACCAAAAGGTTAATAAGGGGTGGGCAGTATTTAAAACATTACAAAAGATGTTATCTGGGTGCACCCGAAAGTACCTACATCAGCCACGTTGAGCATCTTTTCATAACTTGGCTTTTAATAAGCTATTTAAAAGATAAAATAGAAAATTGAAAGATATTGGTTAAATTGCAACCAAAGCAATTTATTAAGCAGTAAAGCAATAACAGACTAAAACAATATCTAATGAAAATAGCAATTATAGGAACCGGTGGTGTAGGAGGCTATTTTGGTGCTAAGTTTGCAAAATCCGGGTTCGATGTGACTTTTGTAGCCAGGGGTGAACATCTTAAAGCAATAGCAAACAAAGGTTTACGCATAAAAAGTATTGATGGAGATTTTGTGGTTGATAATTTAAAAGTAACTGATAAAATAACTGATATTAAAGCACCTGATTTATTATTAATTGGTGTAAAAGCCTGGCAAATAAGGGAGATTAGAGACGACTTACAAAAAATAATTCTTTCAAATAGCATAATTATACCATTACAAAATGGTGTTATGGCCGTAGATGAATTAGCCGAAAGGATTGAAAGGCAAAATATTTTGGGTGGATTGTGCCGGATAATTAGTAAAATTGAATCGCCAGGCGTTATAAATCATTTTGGAGTACAACCTACAATTGTATTTGGAGAGTTAGACAAATCTAAAACAAACAGGGCCCAAAAGATTCAGGAATTGTTTAAAACCGCAGGGATTAAATCAAAATTATCGGATGATATTGAGGCTGAAATATGGAAAAAATTCATAGCAATTTGTGTAAGTGGACTATTGGCTGTTACAAAAACAACTTACGGAGAATTGCGAGAATTAAAAGAAACCAGGCAGATGATGATTGATTTGCTTTCAGAGATTTATTTCCTCTCTAAAAAGGCCGGAGTAAATATTGAGTCCGATTTTATTGAAAAAACAGTATCTTTTATAGATACCTTTCCTTATGAATCAACATCCTCATTAACCCGTGATGTTTGGGAAGGAAAACCATCCGAAATTGATTATCAAAACGGAACGGTAGTCCGGCTGGGCGAAAAATTTGGAATTGAAACCCCAATAAACAAGTTTGTCTATAATTGCATATTACCTGGTGAGTTAAAAGCAAGAAGAAACAAAAGTTAAATGGAGCTCGGGCAGTGTTTAAAAACATTACAACGGGCAACAAATAGCGTTTTTATCCACAATTCTATTCCTCAGATAGAATTTGGGTCAAAATATTTAAGGGTTAGGTCTGTACATCTTGTCCATAAAATTTAAAAATGTACTTTTGGAGAATAATCCTGCAAGGAATTAAAAATATTGATTCCATTAACTACAAGAAATAAACTTGTTGAAGAACGGTAGAGTATGTGTTAAATTCAGATAATCAGTGTATTATGAAAAAAACAGCGTCGATTTTATTCACTTTTTTAACTATATTTTTAATGCAAACTTTAGCGGTTGCACAAGAGCCGTTAATTACCAATATTGAAGGAAGATCTTCAATGACCTTAAATGGTGTTTGGAAATACATTGTTGATCCTTACGAAACTGGTTATTACAATTATCGTCGTGATGTTCGTGATCAAAGCCCCAACCCAAGTGCCTCAGAGGCTTTGTTTTTGGGGTATGTGGCCAAGGATCCTTCAGAGCGGGTAGAATATGATTTTGAAAAAGCAGATAACATTCTGGTTCCAAGGGATTGGAATTCGCAAAAAGAAAAATTGTTCTATTACGAAGGCTCAATATGGTATTACAAAGCTTTTGATTATAGTGCTAGCAATAAAGATGACAGACAATTCCTGTATTTTGGAGCAGTTAATTACGAAGCAGATGTATATTTAAACGGTAAAAAACTCGGGAAACACGAAGGAGGTTTTACTCCATTTAACTTTGAAATTACAGGTAAATTAAAACCAACCGGAAACTTTGTAATTTTAAAAGTGGACAATACCAGAGGCTTGGAAAAAGTGCCAACCATCAATACCGACTGGTGGAATTATGGCGGAATAACCCGTGATGTAAAAATAATTAGTGTTCAAAAAACTTTTATTCAAGACTATTATATTCAACTGGCAAGAGACGATAGAAACCTTGTGGAGGTTTCAGTGCAATTAAATGGTGCTGAAAAAGCCGATCAAACGTTGACAATTGAAATACCTGAAGCAAAATTTAAAGCTGATTTAAAAACCGATGCAAATGGGGTGGCCAGCTCAATGATTGAGGTGAAAAAATTGGATCTTTGGTCACCTGAAAATCCAAAATTATACCAGGTCAATTTAAGCCTGAACAAGCAGGTGCTTTCTGATAAAATTGGTTTTAGAACCTTAAAAACCGAAGGTGCTGATATTTTATTGAATGGAAAATCAACTTTTTTGCGAGGAATTTCAATTCACGAAGAAAATGGTATACGTGGCGGGCGTGCTTATTCAAAAGAGGATGCAAGAATGTTGTTGGGCTGGGCAAAAGAATTGGGTTGCAACTTTGTCCGTTTGGCTCACTACCCACACAATGAAAACATGACACGCGTTGCCGACGAAATGGGCATGATGGTTTGGTCCGAAGTTCCTGTTTATTGGACGATAAAGTGGAAAAACCAGTCAACATTTAACAATGCAAAAAATCAGCTAACTGATATGATTACAAGGGACAAAAACCGTGCATCAGTTATTATTTGGTCCATGGCAAATGAAACACCAATTTCGCCCGATCGAACAGAATTCCTGAAAAAGTTGATAAAAACTTCAAAAAGTATGGATCCGGTTCGGTTGATTAGTGCTGCCCTTGAAAGGCATACCAAAAAAGGAACTGCTAACACCCAGATAGTTGAAGATCCTTTGCAGGAATATGTTGATATAATTGCCTTTAACGAATACATTGGCTGGTACGATGGCCTACCTGGAAAATGCAAAACGGCTGAATTTGACATCAAATTTAACAAACCAATAGTAATTTCTGAATTTGGTGCAGGAGCTTTGCAGGGTTTGCATGGTGATAAAAACGCCAGATGGACAGAGGAGTTTCAGGAGGATTTATACAAAGAAACTGTTAAAATGCTTGAAAAAATTCCCCAACTAAGAGGAATTACCCCTTGGATTTTGGCTGATTTTCGTTCGCCCCGAAGAGTTCTTGCTGATATTCAGGACGGATGGAACCGAAAAGGTTTAATTTCGGAAACTGGGGAGAAGAAAAAAGCATTCTTTATTCTTAGGGATTATTACAAAAAAAAGGAAGTTGAATACCAAAAGAAATGAGGTATTTACACAATATAAGGTTGTCTTAAAAGTACCAAAAGAACATTATTGCGATAAGGGACGAAGAAGCAACTCCGTAGGATTTAGTGTGTCTAATCTTTTGAAAAACAGATTGTTGGGTTTTAAGGATTCCTTCGCTTTGCTTGGAATGACGGCTTTTGAGACAAGCTCTACTACTAATTAAAATTTCTTATAACATTGTGTACAACAAACTTTCCTCATATATAAAAAGATACATCGATTTCTCCGAGTGGGTATGCATGATAATGGGGACAATGTATGCCAATGTCACAGATGGCTTATGTGGTAACGATGATGCAGGGCAAATGTCGGCCAGGTATATTTTTAGTTCTCTGGGGGTTTATCCGGTTTGCCTGGGTTCTACAGAATATGCACTTGGCAGTCCTTTGGTAAAAGAGGCGAGTATTTATTTTGAAATGGGAAGTTGCTGAAGATTAAGATGATAATTCAATTTGAGAGTAATGTTTATGTTGAAAAAATAGACCAATTTACCTTACAACATAAAGATTTAGTGAAAGGAGGAGAACTTGTTTTTTATATGAGTAAAAAACTCTAATAAACGATATAAAAGTGTTCTTAGGTTGACTGCATAAAAACAAATGGGTTAAAAAAGTTAATTGCTAAAATGTACTTTGAAAATTTTAGTATTGTATTAAATTAGCACTGTAAAAATAAAATTTGCTTAGGCGGTTGTTTACTACCATCAAAACTTAAAATAGTATGTTATACCAATTGCATTTGTATTTTAGTCCAAAAGCAAAATATAAATTGCAATGGTAAATGCCGATGCTACTTGAAAATAGTCGAATGAGGCTTTGCCAAAATTGGACTATTTTGAAAGTAAAATCGGTATTACGGTGCTCTGCACCTTAAATCGCTTATCAATTAATAAGCTACAAATATTGCGCAGCTCCTCCTTCATAGTATTACGGAAAAGGAGCTCTGCTGCATTTAATATTGAACCTGTTTTTTTTAATAGGTGCAGAGCACCGAAAATATTTGTAGCTTAAATGTTTGTATGATTTGAAAAGGTACGGAGTACCGCAACATTTAGATTTAGTGGTAAACAAGTGCCTAAACATTTTAAAAATTTAAAATGATAAATTAAAAATAAAAAAGAACAAAACCTGGTGTAACTTTGTGCAAAACTTTGAGCCACTTTGTGCTCCGAAAAAATGAACGTATCTAAAACCATAATCACCCAAGAAATTAAGGAAAAAGCCAAAGAACTAGGCTTTTTAGCCTGCGGTATTGCTAAAGCTGAAAAGCTTGTTGAAAGCGAGTTGCCACTTAAAAACTACCTCGAAAAAAGCTTCCATGGAAAAATGAAATACATGGAAAACCATTTTGAAAAACGCTTGGATCCTACACTGCTCGAAGAAGGTGCAAAATCAGTCATTTCATTACTCTATAATTACTATACTCCTGAAAAACAGCAAGATGAAGAGGCTCCAATTATTTCAAAATATGCTTATGGTAAAGATTATCACCTGGTTATTCGAGAAAAACTAAACCTGCTGCTGGAATTTATCAGCACAAATTTTGGTGAAGTAAAAGGCCGCGGATTTGTTGATTCTGCGCCAGTTTTGGAAAGAGAGTGGGCACAAAAGGCGGGTTTGGGATGGATAGGTAAAAACGGCAACCTGTTAAACAAGCAATTGGGTTCCTTCTTTTTTATTAGCGAATTAATTATTGATTTGGAGCTTGATTACAATGAGGAAAAATCCAGCAATTACTGTGGTGAATGTACCCGTTGCATTGATGCCTGCCCCACGCAAGCAATTGTTGCACCCGGCAGCGTAAATGGCAGTAAATGCATTTCGTACCTGACAATTGAATTGAAAGATGAAATTCCATCGGCGTTTAAAGGAAAAATGCAAAACAAGGTATTTGGCTGCGATATTTGTCAGGATGTATGCCCCTTTAACAAAAAAAGAGCAAAAAAACACAGCGAAAAGCAATTTGAACCAAAACCTGAACTATTAAAAATGACCAAAACAGAATGGTATGAACTTTCGCAGGAGCAATTTTCGGCCTTATTTAAAGATTCAGCTGTAAAAAGAACAAAATTTAAAGGTTTATTGAGAAATCTGGAATTTTTAAAAAAGTAAGGTTGGAAGCACATAGAAATACTAAAGTTCTCAAACAAAATCCTTTTCGCAAGTTCTCAATCTTATCAATTCCATCCATCTAATTCGATCTTCATTAATCATAAAGTACAATCCAGCAATTTAGAAACAATAATTACAGTTAAAATCTGTACAGCTCAATTTAATTATTAAATTTGCCCTCTTATAAACGAAAACATTTGCATGTCGGCATTGAAACAAATTAAGGCACCCGTAGCATCCGAAATGGCTCAATTTGAGAAGTATTTCAAAAAGTCGATGCGTAGTAAAGTGCCTCTGCTTGACATTATTACCAATTACATCATCAGGCGCAAAGGAAAACAAATGCGCCCATTATTTGTTTTTTTAACAGCAAAACTTCTAGGGAATACCAATCAATCTACCCACCATGCAGCCGCGCTTATTGAATTAATGCACACGGCTACTTTGGTGCATGATGATGTGGTGGATGAATCCTATCAACGACGTGGCTTTTTCTCTATTAACGCGCTGTGGAAGAACAAAATAGCCGTTTTAGTTGGCGATTATCTACTTTCAAGAGGATTGTTATTAGCCGTGCATAACGAAGAGTTTCAACTATTAAAAATTGTTTCAGATGCAGTAAAAGAAATGGCCGAAGGCGAATTGTTGCAAATGGAAAAAGCAAGGAGCCTGAATACTGACGAATCGGTCTATTTTGACATCATCAAGAAAAAAACAGCAACACTTTTAGCTGCCTGTACAGCTGCTGGCGCTAAATCGGCGGGAGGTACTGATGAACAGGTTGAGTTACTAAAACAATTTGGAGAAAATATTGGTATTGCCTTTCAAATAAAAGACGATTTATTTGATTATCAATCAGATAACAAAAGCGGAAAACCTTCTGGAAACGATATTCAGGAAAAAAAACTGACCTTACCATTAATTTACACCTTAAACAATGCTAATTCATCTGAAAAAAGAAAGATAAAAAGGACCATCAATAAAAAAGGTGGTGATTCTGATAAAGTTAGCGAGCTGATAGAACATGTAAATTCAAATGGAGGAATTGAGTACGCAACTGAAAAAATGAATTACTACAAGAATAAATCACTCGATATTCTTAATCAATTTGAAGACTGTGAAGCCAGACAATCATTAATTGATTTAGCCAGGTTTACCATTGAACGAAATAAATAACTAATAAAATCAAAAACAACCACTCTAGTCAATGAAAGCGAACTTTTTTTTAATTCTGACAATCATCTTCGTTTCAGCATGTAATTGCGACTCTGCAGATGAGCAGCAAGATCTTGCAACAAATTCTATTAAAATAAGGGAAATGGCTGATTTATGGTTTCACCATTCAGCCGAAATGGAAGCTTGTTTTATTCAGAGCTATAAAATGGCAAAATGGTCTCTTGATGCACAGATGTCATCTTATAAAAATGAAAAAAAACCAGCGGTTGTATTGGATATTGATGAAACAGTTCTTGACAATAGTCCTTATCAGCTAAAGTTACACGAAATAAATCAGGAATACACCTACAAAACCTGGACCGAATGGGTCAATTTAGCCAAAGCCAAAGCTTTACCAGGTTCGCTTGAGTTTGTTAATGATGCCAAAGAAAAAGGGGTGGAAGTTTTTTATATTTCAAACCGGACACTTGAACATCTCGATGCCACTATTAAGAACCTTAAAAACCTAAATTTCCCTAATGCCGATTCGTTGCATGTATTTTTAAAGAATAAAACCAGCGATAAAACTGCAAGGCGAACCAAAGTAGCCGAAAACTATGAAATTATACTGCTTATTGGCGACAACCTTAATGATATGTCGCAAGAATTTGCCGACAGAAATAAAGCCACCATGGGCAAAGAACTGATTGAAAAGAACAGGGATTTGATTGGCACAAAATACATCGTGATGCCCAACCCAATGTATGGCGAATGGGAAAAAACCTTCTACAACAATACCCGAAAATGGACTGATGCGCAGAAGGATAGCCTGAGAAAGATAGTAATTAAATCTGGTTACTAGTATAAAAAAGTCATTAGATACTGGTAATTGAACTCTCACAAGAATGACTAATGGCTAATAATAAATGACCAATAAGCATGTCACTACTCAACTTCTACAAAAAACAGCAATTCACGCCCAACCTGCTTAGTTTATTTATCAACCCTTTTTTTATCATTCGCAGGGCACTTTATCAATCAATCAAAAAAGAAGCTGAAAAGTTAAGTGGTGATATTTTGGATTTTGGGTGCGCCACAAAACCGTATCAATATTTATTTAAAAATGCAAAATCGTACATAGGTCTGGATATTGAAAACGAAGGCCATTCGCATGAAAATGAGGAAGTTGATGTGTTTTACGATGGAAAAACAATTCCTTTTGAGGATGCACACTTTGATGCTGTTTTTACCTCTGAAGTATTTGAACATGTATTTGATATTGATGAGATAATTCCTGAAATAAAGCGGGTTTTAAAGCCAGGAGGAAAAATGCTGGTGACGGTGCCTTTTGCGTGGAACGAGCACGAAGTTCCAAATGATTTTGGAAGATACACTTCGTTTGGTATTCAGCATTTATTACACAAACACGGTTTTAAGGTACTCAATTACAAAAAATCAGGGCATTTTGCCGCTGTAATAGCTCAGTTAGTGCCAATGTATGTTCATACATTAACTACTACAAACAATAAATACATTGATTTACTACGGAATTTTCTGTTAATTTCACCTTTTATGATATTGGGTGTGATATTTAGTTTTATTTTGCCCAGAAATTACAGTTTGTATTTTAATAATGTTGTTTTAGTTGAAAAAGCTCATTCATCTTTGTAATTTAAGTTTTATATGGGTAAGCCCTGAAATTTGAAAAAAGAATAATCTTTATTTAGTAGTGTTAATTTCTGATACTTTATATTTTAGTCAATAATTGCAAAACTCTAAAGCTAATCACTACTTCCATCATTGTTTTTGCGTTTTATTGTCATTCTGGATGTTTTATTAACACAAGTACACCATCAAAGTTAAAAAAATAATTATTCCGGTGCTTTTTAGAGCTTTTTGTTAAATAAATTAGGCCTTTTATCGTTTATAAATAATACATTTAAGTTCAAGCCTAAATTAATATATTTACAATTTATTTGAATACATTATTTTAATGACCAGATTAAAAGCAATATTTTCTTTTGGCATAGTTGGTATGCTGCTTTTTGTTATAAACGCCTGTTGCGATGAAGGTTTTTATTATAAATGGCAAAACGTTATTGTTCAGCAATTTTCTAATGGAGAACCAGTTTCCGAAACTGTTATTAGTCGAGATGACTTCAGGTTAAGAGCGTATCTAATTAGCTCAAAATCAGCGAATTCAGGAATCCGTCTACCAAAGCTGATTGAATCTGCATATGCTTCTGATTGTCAGGGGAAATACCAAAATATTGATTTGGTTGATGATATCGATATCATTTTACTAAGCAATGAAAATGGCCTTGAGGTGAAAAATGTAGTTACTTTTTTGTTTAAGGCTGTTTTAGATAGTAGCCCTAAGGATAAAATGGAAGTTTTTGATCTTCCGGCCATTATAAATGGTGAAAGTTCTAACCCCATTGAATATTTTGACATGACCCTGAAAGAAAACTATGATGAGGAAATTAAAGGGCAATTTATCATTATGGTCACACTTGCTGATGATCGTGTACTAACAGATACTACTGAAACACTTACAATAAAACTTTAGAGGCATGTATCGATTAGTTCTGATTGTTTGTTTGTTTTTACTTGGTCAACATATAACAGCTCAATATAAAAAAAATAAGAATTGGGGTTTTGGAGGTCATCTTAGTATTGGGTTAAATATTCCAATAGGTACTACTAATAGGATGGATACGCCAGACTTTTTAAATATTGCCTCTGAAACGGCCAGCAACCCCGGTTTTGAGTTAGGTGGTGTGGCCTACTACAAACAAATTGGCTTTAAACTTGGTTTTGGACACTATAAATACCTTCTAGGTGTTTCTGAGTTTCAGGATGAAACACAAAAACAGTACTCCGATGATAGTATAAGCACCTACATGTCGGATATGGTGCGCGACATCCCTGTTTTTGCAGGACTTTCTTATCGTTTAAAAATTAGCAACTTGTGTGTTGAGCCTGAATTTCTTGTTCGCTATAACAAGACAATTGGCCCCTACTATGCTGATATTTATTTTTGGGAAGAAAATAACCTGGTTAGAAGTATAAATTATAAAAAAGAAACTGGTTCAAGGATTGATTTAGTACCAGGAATTAGGTTAAGCTATTTGTATCCAATCACTAAAAAAGAGAAAGTAGGTATTCAGTTCTCTTATCATTATTCTTTTTCAAACCCTGAAATTGAATATAGAAAAAAAGAAGCTGATTTGATAAATAGAACCGTAAGTGAGGAAACCGAGAAAATGAGTCTTTCATATACTACCTCAAATTTTAGTTTTGGCCTGGTTCTAAGATTTAATTAGCTTAGCAGTGCCATAAACAAAAACTGAGTTAAACAAAGAATGACTAAATTTATCATTTTACTAATTTCAATAATAACCTTCACCTCTATATCAGTCCAGAACTTCATATCTCATTTGGACTCCTTTGATGACAATTCCGGAAAATGGGATCTTGTTGATTATCCTAATAAAAAGTCAAAAATTAAGGAGGGCAAATATATTTTAGAAAGCTTACAGTCAAAACGGGTTCAGGTATTTTTAAATGATCTAATTATTAACCCTGAAGATGACTATTTTATCGAGGCCAAAATAACCAGGATGGCTGGTCGTGAAAAAGAGGTTCGTAAACAACAGGTGAGCCAGATTGGGTTTGGCGAAACCAAACCAGTTTCTACCAATGAAACACCTGGAGGCAGGCAACTAAACCGAAGAGTGGAATTTTCAATTTTATAAAGATATGAGCAAAACACTTTACCCAAAAGCAAGGATTTCGATCTACCTTTCGTTAGCAGCAATACTTTTAATGGTGCTCAACCTTTTTACTACAGTAAAATGGTTAATGATAATTAATATGTTTGTCAGTTTTGTACTGGCAATTGTAGGCATTATATTGGGAGTTATATACCTTAGGTTTATTTACAAAAATGAAGAAAAATACAGGGGCGATTCAATGTGCTGGATTGCAATTAGTTTGGGAGTGATTGCAGTGCTGGCGAATTTTCCTTTTATTTATATTGTTTTGCTCAATTTGTAATTTGTGCATTGGTATACTGGTGTGTTTATGTATTGGATTATTTGTGTATTATTGAGCAAGAAAACAACACACAAATACACCAATTTCAATTACAAAGCAAAGTTTATATCACCTTAGATGTTGGTATTAGAGATAGCCTAACTCCAATTTTGCTTCCTCCGACATCATTGCTGGCCCCCATGGTGGATCAAAAACCAACTCAAGATTGACATTGTTCACCCCATTTACCTCTTTCACCTTTTCTTTTACCTCAATTGGTAAGGAATCGGCAACCGGGCAATTAGGTGCTGTAAGGGTCATTTTTATATCAACATTATCGTAATCATCAACGTCAATTTCATAAATTAACCCTAAATCATAAATGTTCACAGGTATTTCAGGATCATAAATGGTTTTTATAGCATTCATTATCTCTACTTCCAATTGAAGATAATTGTTTTCAACTTGATTTTCTTTCTTTTCCATATCTTATTACTCCGAAATTTTATATAGGAAATTAGACCTTAGCAGAGATTTATTGTTGAAAATCTTAATTTCAAAGTTCTAATTTCAAAGTTCTAAACTCTATTTATTTATTTTTGCATGATATGCCATGCCATATAATTTCATTTGTTTAACCATTGCCAATAAGCCATTAGAACGAGTTGGCGAAAGATTTTGCGTTAGCCCAATTGCATCAATAAAAAACAAATCAGCATTCATTATTTCATCCGGTTTTCTTCCGGATAACACCCTGATTAGCAATGCTACAATGCCTTTTGTAATAATTGCATCACTGTCTGCATAAAAATACACCTTACCATCATTCAATTCTGCATTTATCCATACTTTCGACTGACAACCATTTATCAAATGTTCATTTGTCCTAAACTGGTTGTCGATTGGTTCCATTTCATTTCCTAGCTCAATAAGGTATTCATACTTGTCTAACCATTCTTCAAAAACGGCAAATTCTTCAATAATTTCTTCTTGTATTTCTTTTAGGGACATCTATTCTTATTTTAACAATGATTTTTCTCTTACTTTTATATTATCGTTTCGACTTAAACTCCTGTAAAAAGTTAGTGTATTAGAACTTCGAAATTAGTAGGAGAAAACAAAGTTCTAATTTCTAGCTTCTAACTGAACATTTCCTTCACTTTCTTTACTCCTTCAACCAACTTATCAACATCCTCTTTTGTATTGTAAAAGGCAAAACTTGCCCTAACTGTTCCGGTTATCCCCAAACAATCCATTACTGGTTGTGTGCAGTGGGTGCCTGTTCTTACAGCAATGCCCAATTTGTCCAATATCATCCCGGTATCGTAATGATGGATACCATCCAGTAAAAAAGAAATGGCCGCTGATTTATGCTTTGCATTTCCATAAATGGTTAAACCATCAATGGCTAAAAGTTGTTCGGTTGCGTAATCAATCAGCTCCTTTTCGTATTTTTCAATCTTATCTATGCCAATTTCGTTCAAATAATCAATGGCTACACCAAGGCTTACTGCCCCAACATAATTTGTAGTTCCAGCTTCAAATTTAAAAGGGGCCTTTAGGTAGGTGGTTTTCTCCAAAGTCACCTGATCAACCATGTCTCCTCCACCCTGATAAGGTGGAATTTCTTCAAGAAACTTTTCTTTACCATATAAAACCCCAATACCAGTTTCGGAGTAAATTTTATGTCCCGAAAAAGCAAAAAAATCACAGTCCAAATCCTGTACGTCAATTTTTGTATGCTGAATACTTTGTGCACCATCAATCAAAACCGGAACATTTTTTTTATGGGCTTCTGCTATTATTACTTTAATTGGATTAATCGTGCCCAATGAATTTGAGACCTGTGTAACTGCAAGTATTTTTGTTTTTTCGTTCAACAAAGCAGGAAGTTTACTCAGTTCCAGTTCTCCATTTTCATCAAAGGGTATTATTTTAAGTACTGCTTTTTTTCTTTCGCACAGCATTTGCCATGGAACAATGTTTGAATGGTGCTCCATAGCCGTAATTGCTACTTCATCACCTTCTTTTACAAATCTTTCACCGAAAGAAAAGGCCACCAGGTTAATTGAATCAGTTGTGCCTTTGGTAAAGATTATTTCGTGTTCGTGCTCTGCATTAATAAAATCCTGAACTTTTTTCCTGACAGCTTCATAAGCCTCCGTTGATTTTTCACTAAGGAAGTGAACTCCGCGATGAATATTACTATTCGTGTTTTGATAAAAATCACTTATCGCATCAATAACCTGTTTAGGCTTTTGCGTAGTTGCACCATTATCAAGATATACATACTCTTTGTTGTATATTTTTTGATTAAGGATCGGAAAATCTGATCGTATTTTATTTATGTTTATGCTCATTTATTCTTTATCACTTTCTTTTCAATTTCAGATAAAACACCCTCCATCTCAGGCTCATTACATGGAGCAATTCCATCTTTGGTATGTTTATGATGAGGAAAAGTTGATGCATCTGAATGATGTTTAGAATTGTCATATCTAAATTCCATCTCGTTTTCTTCATTCATATAATGACAACTATACTTTAATTTTTCTTTTTCTTCAATATCTTTTACTTCAGTAAAATCAAGGCAGCTTTTATCACTAAAATGAACTTTTCCTTCTATAAAGCCCCTCTTGTTGCTATATGTTTTTTCGTTAGTTCTTTATTGGTAATAATGTAATTGAATTTCTCAATCTTTTCTTTTAGCAACTTAAAGTATTGAAAAATCATAACAACTTTTGTAAATTCTGTTTACATTTCATTTGCATTTCATAGATACCAGACCAAATCATGAAATCCTTACCATCACCCAGTTCGCCCTTTTCAAATTGCTCAAAAAAAACAGAACTTTCCATTTTATATTGTTTCTCATACTTATCAATATCCTCTTGCATACCAGCTATTTCCCTTTTTAGCTTATTGATGTGGTATTCAATAAAATTTTCAAACAATAAGTCTTTGTTGCCAAATAATTTAACCAAATTATTAAATTTATCGGCCACCTGCTGATTTACATCTATCGTAATTTGACTCATATCAAAACTTTTTATTAAAACTAATATCAATCAATCGGGTCGCAACCATGACAAGCCTCAATCATAGAGCATTGCCCTTCCACCTTCTCCCCCTTCAACCTTTTATCAATCAGCAACTTAGTCAATATTTTAAGAGGTTCTACCTGAATGTTCTCAATTACATCGGATAAAAAGGCATTTAATAAAAGTGTCTCTGCTTGTCGTCGGTTAATCCCCCTGGATTGCAAATAAAACAATGCTTCTTTGTCAATTTGACCAGTTGTTGAACCATGAGAACAAGCTACATCATCCGCATAAATTTCTAACTGGGGTTTGCTGTTTACTTTGGCATATTTTGTCAGTAGTACATTTCTGTTTGATTGGTTGGCCAACGTTTTTTGTGCCCCTCTGTCAACCAAAACCTTACCTAAAAACACTGCCGAAGCTTTATTGTCAATAATTCCTTTATACAACTGATTGCTTGTGCAATGCGGTGTGGCATGATGCACAAATAAGTGATTATCAAAATGTTGCTCCCTGTCGGGCAAATACAGGCCGTTTAAATTTGTTTCACAGGCTTCAGCCAGGTGCTTTACATGCAAATCATTACGCACAAGTGCACCACAAAGTGTGATGGTGTGGCTTGAGAAATTACTTCCTCTATGCTGTAATACTTTTGTGTGGTTTACCTGGAACGCATCATCACCTTCGCCCTGGAAAATATTGAAATTTAAGTGGGCGTTTTCATCTAAAATTACTTCGGTTAGGGCATTTGTAAGTGTATAATTCACTGTTAGAGAGTGAAAGCTATTTACAATTTGCACCTTGCTGTTTTTTCCTGCATAAAAAATGTTGCGGTACTGCGAAATTGTTTTGCTATCCTGTCCATCTGAAAAATTAATCACATGAACAGGTTTGTCTAACTCCTCATTATCAGGAATATATACAAAACTTCCATTGGTAGCAAAAGTTGTATTTAAATTAGTGAAAAAGTTTTGTTTGTCAATTTCGGTCGTCTGATAGTACTTTTCAAACAAATTGGCATGTTCTTTTTTCGCATTGGCACTGCTTTTTACAACAATTTTTCCATCTTTCTCCAATTCATCCGATAATTCAGCATTGTAGTACCCATTAATAAACACCAATCTATAAGCATCTAAACCTGGAATGGTAAATAAATCGACTGTTTTTTTATCAAGCTGAGCTGTTTTACCAAGCCCAAAACGGTGCTGCAATAATTTATTGATACTGGTATGCCTCCACTCTTCATCCGACTTTGTTGGAAATTCTAAGTCAAGAAAATTCTTTTCTGCTTCGTGCTTTTCCTTTTCCTCCAATAATGTAGGTATTGTTCCATCACGAAAAACAGTAAGAAAGTCTTCTTTTGATATTTTATTATTTAATGCCATTTTTTCTGGTTTCTGGTTGCTGGATGCTGGTTCCTGACAACAGCCAGGAACTAGTAAGCAGCTACTAGTTTTCTACTTCTTGTTTAATCCAATCGTACCCTTTTTCTTCCAGCTCAAGGGCCAATTCCTTTCCGCCTGTTTTTACAATTTGTCCTTCGTATAGCACATGTACTACATCGGGCACAATGTAATCTAACAATCTTTGATAGTGAGTAATAACCAGCGATGCGTTTTCTTTGGTTTTTAGCTTATTAACACCATTTGCAACAATTCGCAAAGCATCAATATCCAACCCCGAATCTGTTTCGTCAAGAATGGAAAGTTTTGGTTCAAGCATGGCCATTTGAAAAACTTCATTTTTCTTTTTCTCGCCACCTGAAAAGCCCTCATTTACAGCTCTATTGGCAAGTTTCGCTCCTATTTCAACCAATTCTTTTTTCTCTTTCATCAATTTTAAAAATTCTGAAGGAGAAAGAGGCTCCAGCCCTTTATGCTCTCGATGTTGAGTTACCGCAGCTTTCATAAAATTTGTGATGGATACGCCAGGTATTTCAACTGGGTATTGAAATGCCAGGAACAAACCTTCGCGCGAACGTTCTTCTGGTGCCATCGAGAGCAAATCTTTGCCCATAAATTCAACTTTACCATCTGTTACTTCAAAAATTTCGCGCCCCGCAAGAACTGATGCCAGTGTACTTTTACCAGACCCATTGGGTCCCATAATAGCATGCACTTCGCCTTCTTTTATCTCAAGATTAATACCTTTAAGTATAGCTTTACCTTCTATAGTTGCTTTAAGATTTTCAATTTTTATTAATGTTTTTCCCATATTCTTGATGCTGGTTTCTTGTTGCTGGTTTCTTGTTCCTATTTCGAACGTTCTACAGCTTGCAAGAAATTGTTTATTTTCTTCCCTAAAATAATTAATTTACTGACATTTCCCATGTCTATTAAGCAGCCTCTGCAAGCTGCGATTCTATTAGCCTGAAGATTTTATTCTCTTCGGGTTTGTTTTTTATAATCCTGATAATCAAATTATTAAAATCACCATCAATAAATTCAGCAATGATT
>JBNKJW010000087.1:0-3567 GCA_050291445.1 Bacteroidales bacterium
GACAACACCTGGCTGGTGCACTTGTCAGGTGTTGTCACCTGGCTAATTACCAGAAATATCAAATTTGACTTAACACTAACGGTTTACCAGCTGCGCTTCGTGATGCTCCCTTTGGTCATTTGATAGTGAAGTGCACTGAAATTCCGACTATGCATGTTCGATCCGTTAGAAGTTGTTAGAAAAGACACAATATGAGCTATTCAAAATTTTTAGATGACTGGAGTAAAGTTCGGGAGGAATATCTGGAGAAAAATCCGGGTAAAAATATTTCCTGGGATTTAACTGAATCTATAACAAGGGATAAATGGATCGCAGAAAAAAAATATAATGAATTCATTGCTTATGTTTTGGAAAACTATGATTCAGGAAATTGTATTCAATTTATTCTCCCGTTTTCAGAACATTTAGTCAAAAACAATGAAATAACTCTTTATAAAAAACTTTGGAAAGGAGTAATCAGGATTAATTTATCCGAACTATGGAAATTTTTAGATAATTTAAGAATTGAATACCCTAAAATACAACTTGAAAAAATCATTAAGATTTCTATAACTGACAAAATAAAGAAAGAATTTAAGGAAAAACCAGGACAGGCTTATCAAAATGAAACTAATGTGGTTGCATATCATAGGTATTATACATTACAAGCATTAGAACATTATGAGAATGGACTTCAGCAATTTTCCGAAACTAAAGAGCTTGATAAAGTTAAGGCGATTCGAATAGGTGTTTTAAACCTTGAGAAACCTAAACCCAAAGTCTCAACTGACAAAAGAAAAATAAATGAAAATATTTTCTGGGAAATAATCAATGATTCAAGAAATTCATCAGAGGATAAATACGAATTTCTGGAAATTTTAACTGATAAACTATCTGCTTTTAAACCAACAGAGATAAGGAAATTCGCAAGAATATTTATAGGCAAATTTGAAGAATTAAACACTTGGGAAAACTGGGCTCTTGCTTATATTGTCCGCAGAGGTTGTGGAGATGATGAATTTGATTACTTTAAGGCTTGGGTGATTTCAAAAGGATTTGACACATTTAATAAAATACGTAAAAATAGACAAATAGAATTCAAAGATTTAATAGGTTTGGATGACCCTCAATTTGAGGAAATGATGTATGTAGCTGAAGATGTATTCGAATTGAAAACAGGAGATTTGATGACACCAGTAAGAGTTAAAAAGCAAAAGATATCTGGTGAAAAATGGACGGAGGAAAATGTATGCAAGATATTTCCGGAGATATGTAAACAATTTGAATATGAACAATAACAACCGCTAACAATAAATATACGTAATGCGGGGCGTTTTGGTTTGAGAGCTTGCTAGAGTTTGGTTTTCGCATCAGCTAGCACGAGCTTGTAGTTCGTGTTCTGCGAAGCAGTCAGTCAAAGCAAGCAGGAAAAAATAAGACATGATAACCATTCGGCATAAGTTCTAAAAAATGACATTTCTCATCTTGAAAATCACCTGAAAAAGTACTAATTTCACCAATTAAAAGCCTTTAAACCTGAACCATTATGGAAAATCAATATCAGATTCTTATTGTAATGGTCGTTTACATGACCTTGCTAATTGCCTGGGGAATTTACCAGGGCCGAAAAGTAAAAACCAGCTCCGATTTTGCCATTGCCGGAAGAAATTTGCCTGGCTGGGTAGCTGCTTTAAGCGAAAGGGCCACCGGAGAGTCGTCATGGGCACTATTAGGTTTGCCCGGAGCTGCTTATGCCACCGGATTGATGGAAGTGTGGACCGCCATTGGCTGTGTGGCCGGTATTATACTTGCCTGGGTGCTGCTTGCCTGGCGCTTACGCGATGAAGCCGCTAAATATCAGACAGATACATTTACTGAATACATTGCCAAAAAACATGGCGAAGTGGGAAAATGGATACGCATTGTGGGTAGTTTTACCATTGTTTTCTTTTTCTTTTTTTACGTTGGGGCGCAGTTTTTGGGCGGAGGAAAAACCTTAAAAAACCTTTTTGGAATAGATGAATTATATGGTATGTTGATTGTGGTTGCAGTGGTAGTTCCTTACACCATTTATGGAGGGTTCCGAAGCGTTACTTATACAGATGTTATACAGGCCATAGTAATGATTGTAACCTTAATTGTGGCACCTATTGCCGGAGTTATTTACCTTGCCCACCAGCCCGATGGTGCTTTGTTTGCAGGCAGTATTGGCGAAGCCTTAGAAAAAGCCGGCCCTTCATACAGTACCATGATGGGAGGTGCTATTTTAACTCAGGATACACCACTTTATGACTTTTGTATGAACAACTTTCCTGATATAGCTAAAGGACTTGGGGCCGGAATTATTATAGCAGGTGCTTTTTCGTGGTTTTTTGGGTATTTGGGTGGTATGCCACAACTTTCAACCCGATTTATGGCCATTTCGGATAAAAAACAAGCCAAAAGAGCCCGTAACATTGGTGTTGCCTGGACAATTATAGCCTACATTGGTGCTTTAATGATAGGTTGGATAGGCCTGGCAATGTTTGGCCCCGGTGGTTTGGAGGACAAAGAAACCGTAATGCCCGAAGTACTCACCACTTTGTTTAATCCCTGGTTGGCCGGAATATTGATTACAGGCGTTTTGGCAGCCATTGTTTCAACGGCTAATTCGTTGTTGATACTTTCAGCAACAGAACTTTCCGAAAACCTGATTCAGCCCATACGAAAAAAGAAAGCCGGAAAAGCCTTGCTCCAATCACGGGTTGTGACCGCAGCTTTATCGGCTATTGCCTTGTTACTGGCCTATTTTTCGCCCAGCGAATACATTTACACCATTGTAGGCTATGTTTGGGCAGGCATTGGCTCCACTTTTTCCATTGTTATTTTGCTCACTTTGTTTTGGAAGCGTTATCATGGAATTCCTGCTTTGCTAACAATAATTACAGGTCTGGCTTTTACTATTATATGGATAAGCACAGGAATGGATAAGATTGTTAGTGCAAGGTTGCTTACTTTTGTTGTGGCAGGATTAGTGGCGATTGTTTCCACGCTGGTAATTTCAAAAAAGCATCTTGTGGAATGAGTTTGATGAAAACTGTGGGACCAAACCATTTAATCATCTTGATAGCGGGCTGGTATTACCTTCTCCTCACTACCAGCACTTCATCATTTGAGAATTCCATCCAGGCAATATCGTAAAGAAAAAAGTAGGTTTTACCAGCCGAATTAATGTTAAAATGGGTGTGGTATTTAAAGCTAAAACTGCGTTTTTCAAGCTCAATACGTGGTATTTTTATTTGTGTTTTTCGTTTGCCAAGTATTTCGAGTAAAATGGAGCGATTACGATGCAATATTATGTCAATTTCTTGTACAGCAAAAGCCGTTACCCTACGCAAGTTTACATGGTAATAGTTTTTGCAACGTACTGAACAGAATTTTTTGTCACTCCGCCCTGTTAGTTCCTTATTACAAATTTTGCATTTTAACACAGTAAGTTTCTTTTATTGACAGGTGTTGTCACCAGAAACATTAGCCTTGACATGACATTAGATTATGGATGCTGTACTTCGGCAGGCTCAGTAACCAAGTTTGCTGAAGTACAGCAAC
>JBNKJW010000088.1:0-7622 GCA_050291445.1 Bacteroidales bacterium
TTCACCTGCTGTTCCAAGTTAACATATCCGTTTCTATCGTTCAAGTTTGCAACTTGGACGCCAAATTCTTCAAGTCTATGACTTTTTCTCTTATTTTGCTTTGTTTCTTTCATTTTAAACTCTTTTTCTTTTGCGCTGCAATGTTTGCAGTAACATACTGCTTACATTTTAAGTCCAAGTCTCCGCTGCTGCTCAGACTTGAACTATAGAATCCTCCCAGCATACTTGCACCATTAGAGGATACTTGAGCCATAAGGGGATAAACTCTTTAAGTCTTTGACTTGTTATTTCTATTTCATTTTTTATTCTTTCCATCTTCAATTCCTTTTGCTTCGCAATTATTGCAGTAGTATACAGCTTTTATTTTAAGTCCAAGTCCCCGCTGTCGCTCAGACTTGAACTATGGCGTTCTCTTTGCATACTTGAGCCATTTGGGGAATTATGGAAATTGTCTTGTATATTTTGACATTGTTCGTTTTTAATATTTAATCCTTTTTTCATGTTGTTGCATCATAAGTATTCGTGTAGTAATAGGACGTTTTATATTTTACCAGCTACACCTCTATTCATTGGTGGAATCATATTTCTATTTAGTAAATGATTATAACTTTTCAAATATGGGACTAAAACATCAATTAGACTTAATTGTTCTCCAGAATCATTTTTTTTTCCTCCAACTCGACAAATATTCTCATTTTGATATAGTTCAGTATAATAAAGATTAGCCAGTTTTGCAGCTATAGTATAGCCTCTAAATTCAGGGTATTCATAATTAAAATTACGTTTTGAATAGTTCAAAGCAGCAAAATCATATCCTTCTATATCTTCAAGATGATGTGGTCTGCTAAGAAAAACAACTCTATTTATGTATGTGAAGTATTTAATTGGAAGATCTACATATGTTATATATATCGTGTTTGGCTTGATAATAATTTCATTCTCTTCTTTTGGTATAATTGAATATTTATCAATTAGAGATTGCCATAAATCATTATTATGCCTTGACCAGTAGTTAACATTCCTACCTTCAAAATTTAAAAATACTATAGAAATATCTTCCATATAGTTTTAGTTTATTTTATTGCCTTTATATCTATAATAATATCAAACTCGTACCAAAGTTCTTCATCTAAGCCAAATCCGCCTTTTATAAGTTCTTCTTCAGAATACATCGGTGATTTTTCATTTGCTGGCGCGAGCTTTTAGCTCGTGTCCCTTATTGAATTATTATTTTTCAATCATTTTTTACTTTTTCTTCATGTTTTTATTGCCTGCATTCGCAGAGCACGAGTTGCAAACTCGCGCTAGCGGGGGATTTTAATTCTTTTTCATTGTTGAATATTTTCACCCCTCTGTAATAATTGCCGCTTTGAGAAGGCAGTTTATCTAAGCTTTAATCCCCTAAAATATTAATTCCTTCTTCCTTTAACCAAGGATCATCTAAATCACAATATTCCCAGTCAATGATTGGACGCAAAGATATTCTAAATCCTACATGACTAATATTTAGATTTTGCATCGAACGATAGGTTGAACTACATCCCCCTCTCAATATTCGATATTTCTGTATGTCTGGTAACTGATAAAAGTTTTCGGGATCTTTATTACCCACCCAGTCAACAACTTTCACTCCTTCTGTTGGGTAAACTATATCATCACAATATGTTTGATAGTATCCTGGATAATCAGCGGGAATGTCATAGCAAAGTTCTCTTATATTTCCTACCATGTCACAAAAACCCCATTCATTCTTGTTTTTTGCACTGCTAACCTTTTTCAGCTTTTTCAAGTCAAATATTTCAATATAGTCTTCAACCGAAAGCATATAATCGTCTTTCTCTTTTCCTGCTTTTGCACTATACTCCCATTGTAGTTCAGTAGGCAAGCTAAAATGATAGCCTTTCGGAATTACAGATTTATATCGGATATTTAATTCTCTACAAAAGCGCATTGCATCTAACCATGTTGCTCCAATTGGGTAACCATTCCCGATTTTATAATCTTTTTCTTTTTCATATTGCTGCAGATATTCCCAATATTTGCTTTTAAGTTTTCCAAATATCTGCCATTGATTATATGATATTAAATATTGACTTAACCAAAATCCTTTGGATATTTTAGTTGGCGTTTCATAAACAACTAAGAGGGAGTCATTTTCGCTCGAATTCTTGAGGTTTATTTCTGCATGATTCTTCCCCATAATGAAATCGCCAGGAGAAACCCAAATCATTGTTAATAAATTAACTTCATGAGTTTTTCTTTCTGGTTGGATTTCAAAATTTGCACCTGTTTCTATTGTTCCTACCATACATAATTTCTTAATTTTATATTATATCCTTGCATTATCCCCGATTCCATAATACAATTAAGAATGAACTTCTGATCTGTTCGATTCAAAATTCCATCGTTACTAGTCCAGCCAGGTACATTGACTCCATCAATTATATGTGGGTCTCTGCTCGTTCTTACCTGTCTTGAAAGGCCAATTCCTCTATTGGCATTTACTGAACCAGACCTAAAGCCTATTTCATAAGTATTACCATCAGCACTAAGTGAGATCGCAAAACCCATTAATTTATTTTCAGGCTTTAATTTCACTGAAAGTTCATTTTCTATATGAAAAACACCTTTCTCAATTGATCCATGGCTAGATTGCCTTGGATATATCCTTTCCAGTTTATCGTAATTACTTATGTTTTCAGCCTTGGCCACTTTTTTTAATTCTACTGTGAGAGCATCTTGAATATATCTTTGGGGAATTCCATATTTTTCAGCTAACTGTTCAACACTTGCTGTAACTAAACAGCCAACTTTCCTATCAGGACATATTACCATAGAGTAACCCAAACCAACCTCCTCAAACGATACGTACATTTTTCTATTGCCAACAGTAAGCTCAAAGTTATTACCTATATGCTCCCTCATTTTTTTTAATATTCTAAACGAAGGTGTAATTGTATACTGTGCCTTTGAACCGGTAGGTTTCCATGAGACTTCTTGGAATTCAATTTTTCCAGAAAAGAAATGATCTAAACGATTATTTGCTTTTGCAATTTTATAATTATCATTTATCATTTTAATGTCATCAACAACATCATCATAACTCCATTTTGTGCTTTTTATGATGCCATCAGGAGGGTAAGGCTTGTTGATGAATTTAAGAGCTCTAACCTCTTTTCTTAAATCTGGATATTCAATGGCTTTTTTCCATGCATCAAGCAATTTTGGATCTTCAGCAAACTCTTTAATTTTGCCAACTTGCCCAGCAAAATCATCAATAAATTTCGCAATGATCTCGGCCCTGGTTTCAGTATTGCCAAGCGTTTTGATTTTACCGTTTAAAATGCGAAGTTTTCCTCCATCGATATCTTGTACACTTTTTAGGTAATTCTCTAGGTTTTCCGCATTTGATTTACCTGCTTTATCAAGCAAATCAACTATTTCTTCAAATGAACACCCTTCATTGACCAAAAAGCCCTGTTTACCAACAAAATAGTTGTTGCCATTCTCAGTTTGGAAGTTATATACGGTTGCAGTTGTGTCTTTTATCGAAACACTTTCAATTTCGCGATACTGCCCATCTATTGTTAGTAGTTTGTCACCTTTTTTTAAATCTATGGCTTCTTTGTATTGTCCATTGACATAATATGGATGATTTAAGGTCGAAAGTAATGCAGAACCAGCAACAACAACTTTTATTAATCTATTTGTAGTACTTTTAAGTAACTTCTTTACTTTACTTTTTTTGATGGTTTGCGTAACATGATCAAAATAAGAAAGACTATCTGCATAACCAATATTTTCAACATTTTTCTTCAGTCCTCCTGTTATATTTATCTTGGTACCTTCTGCAAAACAAAAACCTTTAATAGCAAGACTGTTATCATTAAAATGATGGACAGTTATTCCATCAGGAAAGCTTAATTTAGTTTTACCAATCTCTATTTCATTTAATATTCTTTTTCCAACCGCAGCTTCAACATTTTCTAATGTTCCCCTGAAAACTTTGCTTCCGGATTTTATGACTTTTAAATTCGAACCAGAAATTACATATGCATCAGTTACTATTTGATCAAAAACACCTACCGGCTTAACAGCCTTAACTGAAAGCCATGCGTCTTTTATCATTGTATTTGCACCGGAGCCATTATTTTTCATAAGGGTATTAAACCTTTTCCAACGTACGGGTATTGCACTCTTGGCCAAGGCATGCATTCCTGCTGCCCCTTCAATTACACCAGTCCCCATTACAAAATAGTCCCATGCATTATAAAAATCCTGGTTGGCTTGAAGTTCTTGGGTACTTAGATTCCGTTTCTTAAGCATCATTTCATGATCAACCAGTGCAACCAATGCATTAAAATTCCCCATAAATGTTAGAAATGTAGATGAACTCCCCATTGTCACTGGAGATAGTGCTATAGCTAATAAATTTCCTGCAGTCCTTAAATTCTCGGCAAATTCAATATCGCTTGTGCTTTCATTTAGCCTCAAGGCCAAAAAGGCTGGTACAATATATGGTTTTCCTTCTTCTAGGTTTATCTCGTTAAAGCTTCTTGGAAAATAAATTTTTACAGGCTCGAAAGGATCCAATTCAAAATCAATTTCAATTTTCACTATTCTGTCTTTAAGAGGCCTGCCTGTTTGGTAGATTATTTCAGAAACTTTCTCAAGTGTATAGCTTTGCTTAAATGATATTTTCCCATTTTCCGTAAATTTTATCTCTGGAGATTGATCATATTCTCCACTGTATATTACATGATCATTATCAATCTCAATTCTTTTTTCACTTTCTAACCCAACACAAAATCCAACATCTGCTACAGGAATATCAATGAAATCCCAACCATCAATATCTTCAATAACAGTTTTTGCTGTGGTTGGTTTTACCTCTAAGTCGTTATAATCTTGCTCAACCTTATCAGACAGGTAGTCAAATACTTTCGAATAATACTCTTTATCACCTTTGTCCCACAAATTATAAAGCCATTTATAGTTATTTTTTCTAAATTCTTTTACTAAACCCTTAATTTGGGTATCTTCAGGAGTTGATGCTAAAACTTCATAAATTATATTGCGTTCGTTAACTGTCCAATTACTGGCATCAATACTAAGGAGATAATCAAAAAGTTTAATTCTTGTTTCGAGCTCAAGGGCCTCTTCAGAACAAGAATTTAAATATTGCTTTAGTGGTTCAGCTAAATCCTCATTATCAGTAGACGCCAAACTTAAAATTTCTTTGATTTTATCTGCTTGCATAGTGGCCGTAAATGCATCAAAACTAGCAATTTCAACATCTTCTTTACTTTTTTCAAAGTTCTCATGAGTTACTACAGCTGCTATTCCATCCTGGAATTTCATACTTTCTGACAATTTTTTCATGTAATCATACGAAAGGTTGCGAAATATTTCAGTCGTATTTAAACAATTAAAAAAAGCTTCTGTTTTTGAAAAGGATTGATAGACAAGTGAAAATGCAACCAGAATATCTGCAATATTTTTATTTTTGTCAACCCAGCTTTTTATAAATTCTTCAGCCCCAATTGGTGGGTTTGTATTAATAGTCGGGAAATAGCTACTTGTAAGATATGTTAAGTCTTCTATTTTTTTATAATTCCCTCCAGTTTTGCTCTTTATATAGTTTTCTACTGTCATTCTTAATTCATTAACAGAAAGATCTGAAATGAAAATACTGGATTTTATTGTATTTTTGGATTCTAAGTCTTCATTATGTTTTGGTTCAATCAGACCTGCATAACCAATAAATTTTCCATTTTCAACTGTAGTTATTAATGCAACTCCTTTTGTAATATTATTGGTTTCAGTTCTTGTATCTATGTATGATTTATCATTGGCGTCTTTATACCCTTTGAATTCTCCACTTGAAGCAGCATGTGCTACATAAGAAACTTCATTATTTAAGCCAATTGAGAATCCCATTAGTGACCCAATTGGAGCACTAAAAGTGGTCGAAGAATATGTTCCGTCTTTAGTTGTAAAAAATTTATCGTAAGTGCTAAAGAAAACTTTATTGGTATTAGGAGGCAAGGTAATTATTTTGCCTGAAGGATCTATAAAACTAATACTATTGTCTTGATTTTTAAATTGAATAAACTCTGCGAAACTTCCAGAACTCTGCAAAGGTGCCTGATTGCCTCCTAGATACTGTTTCCCTTCACCCCAAAAACCTTGCAAGTTGCCTTGATGGATCACATCCCACTCTGCCAACCAAAGTTCTTCACCTCCTTCATAATCCATTAATGCCTGAGATTCAACGCCTCCTAAGATTTCATGTGGGTGCTCAAGTATAAATGCTGCATGACCTATCTCATGGGCAATGGTGTGTGCCAAATCTTTTAAATCGGTATGAGCATCAACAAAAATAAAGGCAACAAAGCCATCGTAGTTAGCATAACCTTTTATCACCCGCCCGTCTTTGTTTGTGCCAGCTCCATCAACCAGAAAAATATGAACTTTATCTGGGGTGATGGTCTGTTTTTCCTGGTAGGCATTTACCACTTCCAACATATCCAGGGTATACCTTATTTCATCAGGAGGATCAGCATAGAAACCTTCTTCATCATCAGTTGTATAAGTGGCATTAATACTCTCGGTTTCTTCCGAAACGGTGAAATTAACTATGGCCGGTGCGTAAATGCGGTTAAGCTCGTTTTGCAAAGCACCTACGTTACCAAAACTGGATAATTTATTATTGTTTACATTAATAATTTTTACTTCCAGTTGCTTTTTAGCATAGGCTATGGCTTTCATCCTCCCTACTGGTAACTTTTCATCATCGTCTTCTCCCTCGTTCCCTTTTACATAGGCATAAATATCAAAGGGCTCACCAGCGGTAGCTCCATTTGAGCTAAATTCTACTTTTAGGGTATCTCCCTGCGCAGGGCTTCCGTTAATAGTAGCCGGCAAAAGACTGGTTGCAAATTCTATTTCAACTCCTGATGTATCAACAAAGGCCTGTACTCTGTCTGATTTATTCAGCTCAACCGATTTAAAAGGCTGAAAGGGTGATCCTCCCTGTGCAAACTGTTGGTAGTAGGTCAGTAGTTCCGGAAACCTGGGGTTGTAACGGTCAAAGCCGTATTTTTGATCGGGGGCTTTGTAAAAGTTTACAAGCTGGCCAAAAAGCTTGTATCCACCATTTGTAATCAGGTTAATTTTGTTAATCAGACTGTCAACCAGAATTTGTTCTGAATTATCAGCAATAGGTATTTTAAATGTTTGTTTTTAAATTACAGGGTTCTCCTGGTCTAATGAAACACCATCGGTATAACATTCTATAATTACGTTGAATTGTGTGTTGTTGATTTTTATTAATTGTACATCGTACATGATATAAGGTGAGGGCACACTATCGTAATACTGAATAATTTCGGCAGCTGCAGCCCAAAACTTACTCATTTTCAGGTAGGTTTTTGCAAAAATATTGATTCCTGTTTGTTCCCGGTAACTTTTGATAGAATCGGTGAGTCTTTGGTTTTGAGCAAACCGACGAATGGTAATGGCCCTTTGCAGTGTGGAAAGATCTGTGAACTGGTCGATGTATTCTTTCATCATCCCGGTAGAGTCTTCGGCATTTGAAATACCATCCAGAATGCTTTTTG
>JBNKJW010000089.1:0-48494 GCA_050291445.1 Bacteroidales bacterium
TTATTTTCCTCATCTTCAGTTATGGCTGTTACATTGTTATCTGGGAGGTTGTCTTCTGTGGTAAAATATTGATAATTAATCCCGTTGTATTTTACCAGGCCTTCTGAAGTCCCAAACCATAGATAGCCAAAATGATCCTGGTAGGCGATATTGATGGTGAAGTTTTTTTTCCCCTTAAAAATACTGTAATTTTTAAAATGTGGGCTCTGTGCTCTTACCCATTGAGATAAAAGGAGTACGAAAATTAGGGAAACAATTTTTTTTAAGGTAAAAGGCTTCATTCAAGTATTATTTTTTTTGTTTTAACGAAGTTTTAATACTCACATTTATTTTTTCCGATAGTTTTTGGTTTACAATAGTCGGAATCTGGATATTGTGATCTTTTAAATAAACCACAAAATTTGAATTTACCTTAATCTCTCCCTTTGAAATAGTAATAGTACACCTTATTGTCATTGGGTTTTCTTTTCCATGTACTGAAAACTTCCCTTTTGCCCTAACTTTGTAATTTCCTGGTTTTTTTAAATCAATATCCTCAATAATCTTGCCTTTAAATTTCGCATTTGGGTATTTATTTGATTCAATGTAGTTTTCATTAAAATGAATTTTTTGGAGAGGACTGTTAAATCCATTAAAGGTTTTCATTGAAACGGAAAAAACAAAGCTTTTATCACTAGTATTTAATATTCCGGTTAACTTTGATGAGGCGGCTTTAATAATTTCTAAAGGTGCCTCTGAAACAAAATTAACTTTGCCATTTCTTGTAATATACAGTTGACTTTTAACTGAAAAAGAACTAATTATCAGTTGCAATAACAAAATAAATACAAATAATCGGCTTCTTTTTAAGTTGTTCATAATTAATCACTTAATGTTTTTTTAATAATCACTGTTAAAATCAGTAGTTTTGTTTTTTACAATAGTAAAAACTCTGGAAATGTTGAAACCAAGTCGAACATCACCTTTATTCCAGCTTCCATTGGTTTCAGGAATAAATTCCTGTTCAATCATTCCATTTGAGTTGGTTGCATAAATCTGAAAAACATGTCCACCAGTTTCTATATCAAAACCAATCGAGAATGAATCGTAATAATCATCGGCTGTTTTGCCGGGCAAAAGATAAAAATATTCGGCATTAAAGGAAGTACGGTTGGATAACTTTATCCTTCCTCCAGCACCAATAGAAAAAACATCGTTTTGGTCTTTCTTTGTTTTAACAAGGTTTCGGTGTATTAAGGTTGGTGAAATTTGTAAGGAAAGTCGACTGCTTAATTTTCTTGCCATTAATAGCTGAAAATTATAGAATATCCTGGATTCAAATAAATTATCTCTTTTTGGGTTTGCCCAATCAAGAGAAGTAATACCAATATTTGAAAACGCTGAAATTGAAAGTGGGATGTTTTTTTTACCAGTAGATTGTTGCAATATTTTTAGTTTGATATTGCCATCATATATTTTGTTTAAAGAGCTTCGACCGTATCCGATACTTATTTTTTTTGTAAGTCCGTACTCAAACCCAAAACGGATAGTTGACTTATCAAGCCCAAATAAATTATACATACCTTGATTAATAGTTCCAAAATGGTGCGAAATTATAAAGTTTAGCTCACCTTTTGCAGTATTTTCAATCGATTGGCCAAGAACTATCCGTGTTGCTTTAAAGGTGGCCTGAACAATTTCTACTTCTTCATTCATGTTTAGTTCAGCTTCGAGCAAACTATCAAGATCCTGGGCTATCACATTTACTAAAAGAGTACTAAAGATAAATGTTAAAAGGAAAAATTTTTTTTTCATGGTGACTTATTTTTTCAATTCATGCATTTTCAGGTTAACATCAATTTTTACTTTTCCTGAAATATTATTGATTACAGTAGTTGGTATTTTAATTTCATAATCTTTTAGTTGTATGTAAAAATTACATTGGATGCCCATAACGCCTTTTTTTATTGAAAAATTAAAAGGGCCTTTAATTTTTTTCGTAATTCCGTGTATTGTAAGGTTTCCTTCAAATTCAAGTTGCCTGTCCAGATCTTTTTCAAAATTTAATTTGTCATCAATGTTTATTTTTCCTTTAAAAGAAGCCTTTGGGTATTTGTCTGATTCTAAGTAGTTTTCGTTAAAATGTTTTTGCATTAAGCTTTTGTCAAATTCAAAAGCCTTAATCAGTACTTTTGCTACAATTCTGTTAGAACCAGCATCATACACACAACTTGCTTGTTTGTTAACCGCTTTTATGTCTTCAAGTGGTGCCTTTGAGAAAAAAACAACTTGCCCCGTTCTGGTAAAGAATTTTTTTTGAGCTGATGATTCAAAACCAAAGATGGTCAGGCTAATTATGATAAGAAGAAGATAGTATTTCACTTGTTAATTAATTATTTGGAATCCCACGATTAACCCAGGCTTCAATTTTATTAATGTTGCAGTCTGATAACTTCGCAGCGTCTTCTGGCATTGGATTTCCATCTGGTTCGTGTTTGATGTTTTTTAAAAGTGTGCCGTTGTCAACCACTCGTTGAATGTGTATGAAATTTTCAAAACTTAAATTTCCATAATAATCAACTGAGTTACTGTGGCACGGATAACAATTCTGTTCAAGAATTGGTTTTATGTCGTTTGCATAACTTATGTTTGTGGTATCGCATATTTCATTAGGATATAGCTCTTCTTCATTATTATAAGAGCAGTAACTAAACAATAATATCACAAAAAACGAAACAATTAGATTTTTATTCATCAGCTTTAATAATGTTTTGTTATTGGATTTAATCATTGGTAACTTAGATTTTTAATTTACTAAAATACAGTTGGTTAAAACAACATCTGTTAAAAATCCCTGGCAGGTGCCTTTTATTGCTACTTTATCACCAGGTTTAAGCATAATTTTTTCATTTTGTTTAAAGGTACAAGTTACACCAAATATTTCATTATCATTTCTAAAAATGGCAAGAGTTTCGTTATTTTGATTTTTCTGAATTTCAGAGATTATACCAGTAACCTCAATAACTTTGCCTAAAAAAGATTTATTAGCAAGGTTTTCGTTGTTTTCAAACTTCTGAAACAATTCATTTGCAGATATTTTGTGTTCTGCTTTAATTTCACTCACATCAAGCTTATTCTCCTCAAATACAATTTGGTAAGCAATAAAGCCTGTTATCACAATAAGAATAGCTATAACAACAACAAGTTTATTTTTCACATGTTTGGTTTTAGTATTAACATACCTTGTAATAATGGTTAAAAACTCACCAAATTTACAAAATTTTAGTTTTGGTTAAAATTCTTATTTATAATTTCAGTTAATTGGTGTACAGGTCTAAAGCGTAGCGTCTGATTTTTGTCAGATAAGAATGGAAGATCTATACTAAGCCAGTATGGAATATTGTAAAACGGAATTCCATAATGGCTTTGTATATGCCGAACAACTGGCAGTTTTGGTTTGAGAGCTTGCGAAGCAAACCAAATACTAACAGCGGTTCGGGATAAATGTAATATATGCTTAAAAGGGTCTTTGTGAAATCAAAAAAAAGAGTCGTTTCATCAACCCTAGCACAGTATTTGTCAATAAAAATCGTTAAATGATTAAAAAAAAATGTTAAAAAATTTGCAAATAGGCTTTTAAATTTATTAAATTTGTTTAATAGGAGGAAAAAAGTATGAAAGAAATGATTTTTTTAAAAGGGAAAGAATCTGCGTTTGTAGGAGTATTGCTGGTTTTGGCAGTGATTATTTTTATTGTTCCTATTGCACTCATACTTGTAGTAAGATCTTTATACAAGATGATTCAGATTGCAAAAGAGCAATCAAGAATACCTCAAGGCGTTAATGCTGACTTTGAAAAAGTATATTAGTATAAAACTAATACTTTACATGTTGAATTCAATAGTGGTTTATCAGGGGCATAAGATAAACCATTTTTTTATGGTACTAGCTTAAAACCTATTACTAAAATATCATCGGTTTGCTCTACATTTTTCTTCCACTCTTCAATAGCTGTATTTAGAATTTCATGTTGTTCATGCATTGGTTTTTGGTGGTTATCATAAATTAGTTCCTTCATTCTTTTCACCATAAACTTTCTGTTCTTTGGGCCTCCAAATTGATCCTGAAATCCATCGGTAAAAATATAGAAATAGGTTGTTGCATCCGCATATGAGATGGTGTGGTTGCTAAACTTTTTATCTTTCTTTTTCACCATCTGGTGCCCACCAATTGACTGCATATCGCCCTTTATGTGGAATAATTCTTTATTTTTTATATAAATTAACGGATTTTTGGCTCCAGCCCATTCAATGGATTTATTTAGTTTATCGATAGTACATAGCGACATGTCCATACCATCTTGATTATCAGTTTGTCCTTGCTTTAAAGCCTTCCTCACATACCTGTTTTTATAGTCAAGAATTTCAGCAGGTATAGTTATCCCCTGGTTGACAATGGTGGTTAAAATTTCACTACCAATCATACTCATAAACGCACCCGGAACGCCATGACCGGTACAATCTACTGCGGTAAAAATACTTTTATTATTTTTTTGTGCAAACCAGTAAAAATCACCACTTACAATATCCCTTGGTTTAAATAATATAAAATAATCATCAAAGCTTTGTTCTATCTTATCTTTTAAAGGAAGCATGGCCTCCTGAATTCTTTTTGCATAGGTGATACTTGCCGTAATATTTTTATTTTTTTCTTCTATTTTATCCCGCTGCACCTCAATTTCATCACGCTGGGCTTCAATTTCTTCTTTTTGCTGTTCAAGTTCTGTATTTTTCATCCTGATTTCAGCAGTACGCTCTTTAACTACTTTTTCAAGGTATTCTTTTTGTTTGCGCAAACGCCTTACGCTTAATCTAACAATTCCCCAAATTAACAAAACTAAAAAGATCCCATAACCAGCCATTGCCCAGGTTGTCCAATACCAAGGTGGAAGAATGGTAAAATGATAGACTGCTTCCTGGCTTTCAATTTCATAAATATTTTTTGCTTTTACCCTGAAAGTATAATCACCATAATTAAGGTTCGAATATTCTTTAAAGTTTTTTGTTTTCCAATCAGACCATCCTTCGTCATTTCCTTCTAGATAAAATTTATAAACTATTTGATCCGGATTGTCAAAGAATGGTGCTGAAAAGGTAAATCTTAAATCATTTAGCTGATAGGGGATTTCATAAGTTTGCGCTTCCAGCTGACTTAATCCAACATATCCAACACTATCTATAAAAGCACCATCAAATAAAAGTGAATCGTTGGAAACGAATTCAACTTTTCTGATTAATGCATTATAAGGTTCATCGTAATTTTTTTCTGTTTTTGGGTTGTAATGGACAAAGCCTTTTGCTGAACCTATAATAATATCCCCATTTGCAATTGGTGTTATTGAATAGATATCATTTTTTGACTTAAAAAAGGGGGTTTTATAGTTAAGGAAGGAGCCATTATCTTGCAATATCAACTGCCCCATCTCAAAAACATCTTCTCCACTATTCTTTACTTTTCTTTGCAGCTTATACCATATGTTGCCTAAACTATCCTCAACCATTATCCACATTTTTACTCCCACGCCAATTATTAAGTTTAATTCCTCGTGTTCAACAAAAATGTCTTTTTCATTACTATAATAATAAAGAGAAGTATTTGTGCCAACAATTATATTATCTCTAACTTTAAAAACCAAGCTGTTTATAGGGTCATCTATGCCTTTATCCTTATTGTATGAAACTGCCACAACACTATCAAAGGCATTGCTCAAAACCAATTTTGTAATACCTTTTGCTTGATCTGCAACCCAAATATTGTTGTGACTGTCAATCTCAATATGTCTGCATTTATCTTTAAACCCTTTTATATCCTTTAAAAATACCCAGTTGCCATCAATCTTGGATTTTTTATTCTTTTTTCCTTTCCCTTTCTTTTCTTTATATTCAAGAAGTTTTAACCCCTCACTAGTACCTGCAATAAGCAAATTTGGGTGACCTTTTATTTCCAAGAATTTCCAAACTGCAACGGTTTCAATGTTTATTGGTTTAATTTTCCCTTTTTTTAATTCACCAATCCCTCTATTTGTACCTATTAATGTTGAATTCCCCCTTTTATAAATATTTCTGGCATTGTAAGGTTCTCCAATTCTGATAAATTTTTCAAGTTGGTTTAAATGAACCTCCTTTCCACTCCAGGCTCTTTTATAAACACCTATTGAACTAGCTATTAAAATGGTATTATCGACTAATTGCGAAGAGTAGGTTGCTCCATTCAACGCATACCTGTTATCAAACTTACTTACTGGGAGACTAGAAAGTACATTTACTAAACCATTTCCTGTGCATAACCATAAATTGTTGTCTTTTGTTTGGAAGATATTTAGAATAAGATCACTTTGAAACCCAAGCCGCGTATCCAAATGCTGGATGATATCTCCATTTTTAGAAGTAATAATTAATCCTTCTGATAGTGTCCCAAATGCGTAATTACCATCTCGTAGGCGAATGGCTGAAATAACTTTATTTTTTTTTAAAAACTTACTTATTGGAAGGTTTATTTCGGAAAGTTCATTACCATTATAGCTCAGCAACCCATTTTCCATTGTAACAAACATGATTTTGTCATCATAGGGCAGAATAGTTCTAAGACTAATGTTTTTATATTTATCTTCATCCGATAACGGAAATAATTTTCCATTTTTGAATTCAAATATGCCTTTTTCAGATATTTTAATAAAAATACGGTTGTTAATGATTCCAGTTTGTCTTAATTTGTCAATCTTATAAGTAATAACCTTTCCATCAGTGTATTCAAATAAATATTCATTACCCGAAAAATAAATTTTATTGTCAATTTCATTGATATAGTTTATTCCAACAAAGTTTCTATCTTCCTCGTTTTCAATTTTACTTACTAATGAAATATAACTTAATTTACCAATGCTATCAGGACCAATATACCCAAATTCTCGTTCAGATCCTACAAAAACACGTCCCTTACTATCAGAAAATAATGCTCTAACTACTCTTGCTTTTTCAGTAAGCGGAATAATATTCCAATCATGGCCATCATACTCAAGAACCCCCATATTGTTTCCAAAATATAGTACACCACGTTTATCCTGCGCAGCCGCCCAGTTTTGCTTTGAAGCATTGTAATCCTCAACCGTATAGTTTTTGAAGTAAGGAATACCAAGGTTTTTAACCTGCGAAATGGCACTAACTGCCATTAAGGCAAGTACTATTATTAGTAGGAAACTCCTTTTTAAAATAGTAATATGTAAGCTCCTCGTTAAAATCATATTTTCATTTAAAAATGCTTATTTTACTTCCAGTTGTTGTAATACACTTCGCCATCAGTATTTAATAGAAGGTATAACAACTCCTGTTCTTGTTTTTCTTCTTTATTCTCTGGGCTAATTAAGCTACTTTTTAAACCAACAACATTAATTGTTTTATTACTTAGTTTAATTATGTTCATTGCAAAAAAAGCACTGGTGTTTAAAATCGCTTTTTCTTTTACCAGAACACCATCTTCATTGATAATGTTGATTAAAAGGTTGGTCGATTTTGGACCTACACCTGCTTTGCTGGTAATATTTACAGAATCTGTTGAATATTCAGTAAAATTGCTAAACAAATAATATTCCTGATTAAAACTAATAATATCAACAAACTGGCCTTTTATATTTACGCTGGTTTGCCAAATTATTTTTTTCTTGTCGGAACTAATTTTAGCAAAAACAAGTTTATCTTCAAGGCAATTTAATGAATTTGCTTGATTCCCCTTTACAATCAATAAATATTGTTGGTTAATTTCATTAAAGCTAAAATATCTTGGATAGCCCGATAGGTTTAAATCTGCTTTTTCTTTCTGTTTGCCCAGATCATCAAATGTATATATCTTGTTGCTAAATTTTGTACCATCCAATGAGGTAACAAGTAATTCGCAGCCTTGCTCCATAACCCTTATATTTGCCCCGCAAGCATTGCTTTTTGCTGGCAGAATTTTTAACCATTTAATATCAGTCAACCTGGTTGTTTTTGCAATAAATGGCTGTGCTTTTCCCTTTGCGGTTACAATAAAACCTGAAATGTAGTAATCGCGACCACTTTTAACATAATCAACCGTGTAATAATCCCCCTTTTTTGCATTTTCAAAATCTGGTATTGTTTTTCGCAGGTATATTTCTTTAGCTTTATAGTTAATACTGTCATATTGGTTATTATTTGGCGATATAGCATAGGTTTTGTAATTATCTAATGAACTTTCAAGTTGCTTATTCAATAGTTTGGTTTCATTGTTTGAATAGTTTTTTAATCCTGCTTCGCCACCATATTTGTTAGTAAAAAAATCATTGTATTTATTTAAATCATATGCATCTATGTTTTTTACAATGTTCTTGTTTAAACTATCACACTGCTGTTTTTCATTGATTATATTTTCATAATACCTGGCTTTTTGAATGAGCGAATAACTTATGAGAGAATCATAAGGATTATTAATTGGTTTTTTCATTAAAGCCAGTAGATTTACCTTACTTTCTTTATAATTAAACAAATGGAGTAAAAACGATTTATGATCGTATTTTCCAATTTTAAATTTCAGGCGCGAATCAATATTTTTTAACCCAAAATCCTCCTTAAACTCATTGGTCTGAAGCAGCAAGTTGGTATTTTTATTTAGCAGGTCATCAGCTGTATTTATGTCTTTTCTAATATTGCTAATATCGCTATTGATTACTTTCTTCACATCTTTAACCCAGGTTCCATAATCCCATATAGGTATTTCATCTTGTAGAAAATCAGAACCTGTAAGTCCGTGCAGGCGATAGGTCTCTATTGGTAATAGCTTGTATTTTTGATTATATTCTTTTATTGGATAGTTTTTTATGGCAGTTTGATAGTTTTGTAAGTAATATATGGTAGAATCAAAACTGCTTTCAAGTTCATTTAACTGCTGAGTAAATTCAGGCCCGGCAGTCATATAAATATCTTTAATCTTGTTGTTTTTTCGGTTGATATCTTTGAAAATTGTAATGCATTTATTGTAATGTTTAATACTAGAATTGAAATAATTAGTAACGATGTAAACATTTTTCTTATATTCAGTATTCGCCTCAATTAGTTCGTTTATGTATGCTTTAACTTCTTCAAAATTAAGTTTTTCTGCGTTTTTAAACCGATCTATGTTAAGGTAATATTTATCATTTTTTCTAATTTCTTTTGCATCGATTTTTGCATTGGCCAAACCATAATAAAGTCCGGTGTTGTATATGAAATACTCAACATCTTTTAAGCTTGTTAATGCATCGTAATCTTTTGACCAGTATTGAGCTATCATACCTAATTGCAAATAAGTATTAGCAAAATAAGGATCTTGTTTCTGGTAAACGAGTAACAGCGAATAGGCCTCTTCTTTTTCTTTTTCGGTAACAACTTTATAAACATCTTTGTATCTTAGGTTTCTTTGGCTATACGAAACCTGAGGTTGTAACAACAATGCAAAAGCAATAGCTAAAGGTTGAAGTAATTGTATGTTATAAAAAATAGCTTTTTTCATTACTGGTTTATCTTGTACTTATGGATTATTGTACTTTTACTATTTTTAATTCAACCCTTCTGTTAAGGGCTTTGTGTTCATCTGTATCGTTAGGATAGGCTGGTTTTGATTCACCATATCCTTTCGAAACCAGGTTTTCTTCATTTACAGCCTGCTCTAATAAATAAGTTTCTACCGATGCAGCCCTTCTTTTTGATAGCCTAAGGTTATAGGCTTCAGAACCAACATTATCAGTATGTGCTGAAATTTCGATATTTATATTAGGATTATCTTTCATCAGTTTCACCACTCTATCAAGTTCGGCATAAGAACTTTCGTTTAAATCGTCCGAATTGACCTCAAAAGTAATATCATTTAAAGTAAGCTTTGTGTCTTCTTTAAGCTGTTTTAATTTAACGTCCAGTTTCTTGGGTGCTTTTTTCTTTTTCAGGTCAACCGTTGTATTGTAAAACGAGTAGCCTTTCGGACTAACACTTACACTGTATCTATCTCCTTCCCTCAGCTTAATGGTATATTTACCATCGGGGCCTGCTGTTGCAGTTGTTCTAATGACTTCATTATTGTCAAGGTTGGTAATAAGTACTTCAACTGGCAAGCCAGATTGTGTTTCTTCATCTGAAATGGCGATTTGAAAATCAACTTTTTTGGCTTTCAGCTCGGCATCTTTTTCAAATTCGTCAAATTGAACAATGCCAGTTAAATCAAAATCAAAATCAAGGTCTTCGTAATAATTCGCTTTTAATTTAAATTTATAAACATCTCCAATAGGTATTTTAATTATATACCTGCCGTCTTTTTCTTTATCTATTGTTGTGGAAATAATTTCATCATTACTATTTTTAATCTCTATGCTGGCATCAACTGGTTTAAATATTTCATCGTCAAAGGCATTCAGAATAAGGGTGATGTCTTTGTAAAGATTTATATTTTCAACAATTTTCTGGTTCTTCCTTAATTTCTCGGCCTCAACCATCATAAAGTAATGGGAGTGATCTTTTTTATGAAAATCTAGTTGATAATTATTTCCCTGAGGCAAAAATAGCTCATACTCACCAGTTCGAGGGTTGTTTGAATAGCTTGAAATTAACCTCGAAGTAACCGGATCAAATACCGAAATAGTTGCTTCTATTGGAAGTTGGCTTGTTAAATCTAAAATTTTTCCTTTTAATTGGACATTTTTGCTCACCAAAAACTGAGGCGGAGTGTTTGCTGTGTATATTTTACTGTATCTGTTTTTTTTGTCAACTTGTTCAATAACAAATAAAGCCTGATCGGAATCGAATCCAAAAACTGGAGTATATTCATTGTTGGCTGAGTTTAAAGTATCCAGTGATTCGGCTGGGACCCAAACATTTTTTGCAATTAACTTGGTTTTGTAAATATCAAAACCTCCAACTCCTCCTTCTCTTACTGATGAAAAGTACAATGTTTTATTATCTACTCCAATTCTTGGGCATTGTTCGCAATTTACATTAATTGGGATAGGAAGTGCTTCTGGATTGTCCCATTCACCTTTACTGTTTTTATAACTTACAAGTATTTTTTTACAGTCAAACTCATTGGATTCTTCCACATTTGAATTTCTACTAAAATACAAGGTTTTATCATCTGCTGAAATAGATGGCTGGCCATCGTATGAAATTGTATTAATGGGCGACCCAATGCTAATAGGCTCACTCCAACCATTCTGTCCTTTTATTGAGTAAAAAATATCAACATCTGAAGAGTCTTTAAAAAAATCGGCACTGAAGTACAAAATACTGCCATCATAATTAAAACTTGGAAACCTGATATTGCCATTACCATTGTTGAAATTATTTATGGCAGTTATTTCTTCGGGTGCAGACCAATTTTCTTCTTGTTTTTGGCTAATGTATATTTTATATTGCCCAGATTGATCTGAAATAAAGGCCAAAAATTGACCATTTTTACTCAAAGCAGGATCAAACTCATTGCCATTAGCAAAATCAATTGGGGCTCCAATTGATTTAATATTTTGTCCTACCAGTTCACCCGATAACCCAATAAAAAAAAATAGCGTAAATAATACTTTAAAAGCTAATAAATACTTTTTCATTCTACAGCCGATTATTTTTTTGTTTTCTTATTGAATTTTAATGGCTTCTTTAATGTCTAATTTTTCTCCATTTAAATAGGCAACAACAAAGGCTCCTTTTACTTTTACAGCTTTCACAAAATTTTTGGCATCTTCGTATTTTTTAAAGCTGCCAACAGCATATTTGTGCCATCCGTCATAGTTTTTGGTAGTTACTTCGTTCGTTCTTTTATAAAATTTTGCAATTTTCCACTTCGGCAAAGGTTTTTTTGAGGCGGCAATTTGTACCTGAAACTCAAGGTTTCCTTTTAAGTTTCTTGATGCTTCATCTTTTTTCCTTTTTTCCTCCTCTTCTAAATCACTGATTCTTGAACGGGCTTGAGAAGCATATTTACCATTTGGAAAATCACTTAAATAAGTTTGGTAGCCATAGATAGTATTTTCACTTTCAGCATTTTGCCAAACCCTATTTTCTTCTTCCTCCAGCTGTTTTTTTGTTTCTTGATCGAGAAATACGGAATAAGCTTCAATCAGGCTATTGATACTTGAGATGTAGAGGCTCATTGCTCCTTGTAAATCACTTTTTAGTTTACTGTATTCAATATCTTTTTTTAAATCTTTTGGCGTAACACTTTTGTAGGCTTTCATTTTCCTTTTTGCGCCTGCATTGTCAGTTAGTGCTTCATCCATCATGTCGTTTGCTTTGGCTTCATCTTCTTCATAAATAAATGAGCTTCCGTTAATTTTGCTTGAATAAACATTGTAGATTAAAGCATAAGCTTTTTCATAATATAAGGCCTGTCTTATTCTCAACTCTTTTACTGCAACTGATTTTTTTTCGCCTTTCTTTTTCTTTTTACTAAAGTATTTCTGAACTTTTTTATCTTCTTCCTTTATCTGAGATTCAAGTTTATCACCTTTTGCAATATTATCTTTTGCTCTTTTTAGCTGATCCTGTTCACTCGGTGACAGGTGCTCCTCCATAAATGAAAACAGGTCGGTACCTTGTGCATAAAGATTTGGCGCAAATACAAACCCTAGTAAGATTAATAATGTAATGGTCAGCTTTTTCATTGTTCTATATTTTTTTTGATTAATTGATTTTATATTGGGCTATACCCAATTGTATTAATACACAATTATTTTGCCAATTGACGAACAAATATAAGTATATGTAATAACAATCATAAACAAATCATTTTGTTTTGTGCCTGCAAATTAGTTTTTTTTGCTAAAAACCAGAAAAAAAACTTCAATTTGTGGTTTAAATCTTCCAGTACAGGACTAACTATTTTCATATTTTTCTCAAAAAAAAACAAGACTTGAAAAAAGTCATGTTTAACTTTTTTTATTTCTAATAACTTGCACCATTATTTTAACTTTTAATGGCACGTTATGATACTTTTGCAAAAATGTATGTTTTGTGCAATGGGAGCATCAATGCGTTGATAGTTAGATGATTTAGAATTTTATTTTGGTTATTTATATTCGGTATAAATTAGGTCGGTATGATCTAAAAAATACTAAAAAATTCTTTAGGTTTATATTAACATATTTACATTTGCGCATCAATTCCAAAAAAAATGAGCGCCACAAAAACTATTGAACATATTGGTGTAGTTAAAAAAATTGCAGATGATTCTGTAATTGTTAGTATAATTAAAAATTCAGGCTGTGCATCATGCGAAGTCAGTAGCTCTTGCAATATGTCGGAAGTTGAAGAAAAAGAAATAGAGGTTCAAAAATTTCAGCAAAAATATACTGTTGGCGAAAGGGTGAATGTCTATTATCGTGAATCCCTTGGTTTTAGGGCTTTGTTTTTAGGATATGTTTTACCCTTTCTCATTGTTATATCGATTTTAGTAACCCTTACTATTGCAAAAGTTAATGAAGGTTTGGCTGGGCTTTTTGCTCTTTGTTCTTTGTTACCGTATTACCTAATTCTTTTTATAACCAGAAAACGACAAAAAAATACATTCTCTTTTTCAATAAAGAAAACCGGATAGTTTTTAAAAGAGAGAATTTTAATATACTAAAATGCATTAATTATGAGTGATATAGTTATTTATACAATTATTACCGTAAGTTCAATAGGGGTAGTTGCTGCAATAATTTTATATGCTGCTGCTCAAAAATTTAAGGTTTTTGAAGATCCTAGAATTGATGAGGTTGAGGATGCACTTCCAAGCGCGAATTGTGGTGGATGTGGATACCCAGGCTGCAGAAATTTTGCAGAAGAATGTGTGAAAGCAGAAAATTTTGATGAATTATTTTGCCCAGTTGGTGGAAACGATTTGATGAAACAGGTGGCAACTATTTTGGGTAAAGATGCTGTTGAAAAAGCGCCCCAGGTTGCTGTTATAAGATGTTCCGGCTCTTTTGAGCACCGACCAAAGAAAAATAATTACGATGGAGCCTATAATTGTACCATTAATACTGCATTGTATAGTGGAGATACAGGCTGTGAGAATGGTTGTTTAGGCTTGGGCGAATGTGTGGATTCCTGCACTTTTGATGCAATGTACATGGATGAAAAGACTGGTTTGCCAGTTGTTATTGAAGATAAGTGTACTGCATGTGGTGATTGTGTAAGAGCTTGCCCAAAAGATATTATTGAACTTCGTAACAAAGGAAAGAAAGATAGGAGAATTTTTGTTTCATGTATTAATGTTGATAAAGGCGGGGTTGCTAAAAAAAACTGTTCAGTAGCTTGCATAGGTTGTACAAAATGCGAGAAAGAATGTAAGTTTGATGCCATTAAAATTGAAAACTTCTTAGCTTACATCGATTTTAACAAATGTGTTTTGTGCAGAAAATGTGTATCAGTTTGTCCAACAAATGCTATTCATGAATTAAATTTCCCTCCAAAGAAGGTCAGAGCTCCAAAAGTGGAGAAAAAGGAAGAAGTTGCTGAAAAAACGGTTAGTGAAACCACTAATTTGGTCGACATGGCCAAAAAGAACAACGATACAGAACAAAAGGACGATAATAATTAGTAATAAACGACTTAAAATAATAGCTGATGCTAAAAACATTTGCAAAAGGGGGAGTTCATCCTCCAGAAAACAAATTATCAGCAGAACAGGCCATTGAAGTATTACCTGTTCCAAAAACTGTTACAATACCTATCTCGCAGCACATTGGAGCTCCGGCAACAGTAGTGGTAAAAAAGAACGACTTGGTTAAAGTAGGCCAGGTAATCGCAAAGAGTTCAGGTTTTGTTTCAGCCAATATCCATTCCTCAGTTTCAGGAAAAGTAACCAAAGTAGATTCAATTATGGATAGTAGTGGTTACAGAAAACAATCAGTTGTTATTCAGGTAGATGGTGATGAATGGGAAGAATCAATTGTTAAGGATGGTGGCGTAAAGCGCGATTTTGAATTTACTTCTGAGGAAATCATTCAAAAAGTTGGAGAGGCAGGAATTGTTGGGTTAGGCGGAGCAACTTTTCCATCTCAGGTAAAGCTGTCAGTTCCTAAAGGAATGAAAGCTGAAATCTTAATTATTAATGGAGTTGAGTGTGAGCCCTATCTTACTTCCGATCACCGACTAATGCTTGAAAAGGCTGAAGAAATGCTGGTAGGTGTGAAAATTTTAATGAAAGCCTTAAACGTTGATAAGGCAATTATTGGAATAGAAAATAATAAAAAGAATGCTATTGAGCATCTTGAAAAGCTATCCAAAGAGTTTGAGGGCATTTCTGTTCAGCCATTAAAGGTTATGTATCCACAAGGTGGTGAAAAACAGTTGATTAAAGCAATAATTAATCGCGAGGTTCCATCAGGTGGTTTGCCAATTGCGGTAGGCGCCGTTGTTCATAATGTAGGAACCGCCTTTGCAGTGTACGAAGCGGTGCAAAAAAACAAACCATTGTTTGAAAGGGTTGTTACAGTAACTGGTAAATCTGTAAAAAAGCCTGCTAACTATTTGGTCAGAGTTGGTACCTCAGTTGATGAACTAATCGAAGCTTCAGGAGGTTTACCTGATGATACCGGAAAAGTAATTAGCGGTGGGCCAATGATGGGAAAGGCATTAAGTATTACAGATGTGCCTGTTACAAAAGGAACATCGGGTGTTCTAATACTTCCTGAAGGAGAATCGCGCCGTGGAAAAGTAATGGATTGCATACGCTGTTCAAAGTGTGTGGGAGTTTGCCCAATGGGCTTAGAGCCTTATCTTTTAATGCCATTGGTTGAAAACGCTATATACGACAGGGCAGAAAAAGAAAAAGTAATGGATTGTATCGAATGCGGTTCATGCAGTTACACCTGTCCTTCTTTTAGGCCATTGCTGGATTATATAAGGTTAGGAAAAGCAGAAGTTGGCAAAATAATTCGTTCTCGTAAAGCATAATAAAATAGTATTTTGAAATTGGATACATTTTTAAATGTCCAATTTCTAAGATCTAATTTCTAATATACTAATACACAAAAAAAGTGAGTAAACTATTAACTGTTGCACATTCTCCTCATAATTATGGGAAAGATACCATAAAATCATTGATGTATGGGGTGATAGTTGCACTTATTCCAGCGTTGGCTGTGTCCATTTATTTTTTTGGGATAGGTGCTTTAATTGTTACATTAACCGCTGTTGCTTCGGCAATGCTGTTTGAGTACCTGATTAGTAAATTTATCATAAAAAAGGAACCTACTTTAACTGATGGATCGGCAATAATAACAGGTTTATTATTGGCTTTTAATGTGCCGTCTAATCTGCCAATATGGATTATAATAATTGGCTCACTGGTTGCTGTTGGAATTGGAAAAATGTCATTTGGTGGTTTGGGAAACAACCCATTTAATCCTGCTTTGGTTGGACGGGTATTTCTTTTAGTTTCGTTTCCGGTGCCAATGACCAGTTGGCCGGTACCCATTGCATCAAGAATGAGTTACCTTGATGCTGTGACAGGGGCAACACCTTTAGCAATGATGAAAGAGGGGGTGAAAAACGGGGAAATGGCAACCACGCTTATGGAAAAAATTCCATCGCACATGGAGCTTTTTATGGGACAAATGGGTGGTTCGCTTGGCGAGGTGGCAGGTATTGCGCTAATCCTGGGATTTGTGTATATGTTGATAAAAAAAGTAATTACGTGGCATATTCCGGTTTCTATTGTAGGAACTATTGCAATATTCACAGGCATTCTTTGGTTGATTGATCCTACTAAAAATGCAGATCCATTGTTTCATATTTTAACAGGTGGCGTACTTTTGGGGGCTATTTTTATGGCCACAGACTATGTTTCCTCTCCTATGAGCACAAAAGGGCAACTAATTTTTGGTGTTGGTATTGGGGTTTTAACAGTAGTTATTCGAGTGGCTGGCGCATATCCCGAAGGTGTTTCCTTTGCCATACTTATAATGAATGCTTTTGTTCCATTAATTAATATATATTTTAAACCTAAACGATTTGGGGAGGTAGTTAAAAATGGCTAGTAAAACAGAATCAACATTACGAAATATGGTCCTGGCATTGTTCCTGGTTGCTTTGATTTCGGCAACATCGCTGGGCTACATTTATGAACTTACCAAAGAACCCATTGATGCGGCTAAGCTAAAAAAGAAACTTGCTGCAATACAGGTAGTTGTGCCTGAGTTCACAAATGATCCTAACAACGATATGTTCAAGCTTCCGAGCGATGTTGAAGGCGATAGTCTTGAGTGTTATCCTGCCTACAATAATGATCAGCTTGTAGGGACAGCTGTGAAAACTTTTAGTGATAAAGGATTTTCGAAGCGTATTTATATTATGGTTGGGTTTTTACCAGATGGTACCATTAAGAATATACAAGTGTTGGAACATGCTGAAACACCAGGTCTTGGTGATAAAATGTCGAAAAAGAAATCATCATGGAGTGAGCAGTTTAATGACAAAAACCCAGGCAGTTTCAAGCTGAAAGTAAAGAAAGATGGTGGTGATGTGGATGCAATTACTGCAGCAACTATTTCATCAAGAGCATTTACCGAGGCTGTTGACAGAGCTTATCAGGCTTTATCAAAGAAAGATAAATAATAGTTTAAGAAAATTTAAGGATTAATTATAGGTGATTATGATTCGAGCCAAAAAACGTTTTAATTGTAAATCTGTAGCCTAACATCTAAAATAAAGATTCATGAACCGATTACAAATATTCACCCGAGGATTTTTAAAGGAAAATGCAGTTTTTGTACTAATTCTCGGAATGTGTCCTACATTAGGTACAACAACTTCAGCTATTAATGGATTTGCAATGGGCATGGCAACCACTTTTGTTTTGGTCATGTCAAACATTGTGGTTTCATTGATAAAAAACTTTATCCCGGATAAGGTTCGAATTCCTGCATTTATTGTAATTATAGCCACTTTTGTTACTATTGTTGAGTTAACCATGCAGGCTTTTGTGCCAGATTTATTTGAAGTGTTGGGATTATTTATCCCGTTAATTGTGGTAAACTGTCTGATACTTGGCCGTGCTGAGGCTTTTGCGTCAAAAAATAATGCTTTTGATTCAATTATTGATGGTTTTGGAATGGGCCTTGGCTTTGCCATGGCTTTGACAATTTTAGGTGCCATTCGTGAAATACTGGGCAGTGGGGCAGTATTTGGCTTTAAATTTATTGAAGGTGACGGAATGTTAGCTTTTGTTCTGGCTCCCGGTGCCTTTATTGTTTTAGGTTATTTAATTGCAATTACTCAGCGAATTAACAAAAAGAATTCATAATTGAATAAAACATAAATCATGGAATACGTATACATTATAATAGGTGCTATTTTTGTAAACAATATTGTTTTATCAAAATTCCTCGGGGTTTGTCCTTTCATTGGCGTTTCCAAAAAGGTGGAAACGGCTGTTGGTATGACTGGTGCTGTAACCTTTGTAATGGTTATTGCAACAATAGTCACCTACCTTATTCAAAAATATGTTTTGGATGTTTATAAAATCCAATACATGCAAACAATCACCTTTATTTTAATAATAGCATCGCTTGTTCAGCTTGTTGAAATTATATTAAAAAAAGTTAGTCCGGCATTGTTCCAGGCTTTAGGTATTTTCCTGCCATTAATTACAACAAACTGTGCTGTTCTTGGTGTGGCACTTCTGGCTGCAGGTAACAAAGATTTTGGCTTATTAGAAAGTGTTGTTTTTGCAATTGCCAACGCTATTGGTTTTGGTTTAGCACTTATTATTTTCTCTGGTTTGCGCGAACACATGGAGTTATCTAATATTCCTAAAGGAATGAAAGGGGTGCCCATTGCATTTGTGGTGGCTGGTATATTAGCTTTGGCATTTATGGGCTTCACCGGGTTGGCATAAGAAATCATTAATCAACTACATATTTTACCAGCCTTGCTTTTTTGCAGGGCTTTTATCTTGCACATCCCTTTTTATTATCTATTTTTACGGTGAATTTGCATAATTAATACATCATAATTAAAAAACTCAATACAATTATGGAAAGAGATAATATTGTATTCGATTTAATCGAAAAAGAACACCAGCGACAACTGCATGGTATTGAGCTGATTGCATCTGAAAACTTTGTCAGTGGGCAGGTAATGGAAGCAATGGGTTCTTATTTGACGAACAAGTATGCTGAAGGTTATCCTGGAAAACGTTACTATGGTGGATGTCAGGTAGTTGACGAAGTTGAACAACTGGCTATTGACCGTTTAAAGGAAATATTTGGAGCCGAATGGGCAAACGTTCAGCCTCATTCCGGGGCACAAGCAAATGCTGCGGTAATGTTGGCTTGCTTAAAACCAGGTGATACTTTTCTTGGATTAAATCTATCTCATGGTGGGCACTTAACGCATGGCTCTTTTGTAAACTTTTCAGGTATTCTTTACAATGCTGTTTCGTACAATGTTAAAGAAGAAACAGGAACAGTTGATTATGACGAAATGGAAGAGTTAGCACTGAAAGAAAAGCCAAAAATGATTGTTGGAGGTGCTTCTGCTTATTCTCGCGACTGGGATTATAAAAGAATGAGGGAAATTGCGGATAAGGTTGGGGCAATTTTGATGTTCGATATTTCTCATCCGGCCGGATTAATTGCTGCCGGACTTTTGAAAAACCCTCTTCCTTATGCACATATTGTTACTACAACTACTCATAAAACCTTGCGCGGACCGCGTGGTGGTGTAATTATGATGGGGAAAGATTTTGAGAACCCTTATGGCAAAACTACTGCGAAAGGGGTTGTAAGAACAATGTCTTCGTTACTGGATTCAGCAGTGTTCCCAGGTACACAGGGAGGACCTTTGGAGCATGTTATTGCTGCTAAAGCTGTAGCATTTGGCGAAGCTTTAACTGATGAGTTTAAAGAATATCAAAAACAGGTATTAGTTAATGCACAAGCCATGGCTAAAGCATTTGTTGATAAAGGATATAAAGTTATTTCTGGTGGTACAGATAATCATTCAATGTTGATTGATTTACGTACTAAAGTGCCTGAAATTACTGGAAAACAAGTCGAAAAAGCATTAGAAAAGGCGGATATTACCATTAATAAAAATATGGTGCCTTTCGATAGCCGTTCTCCCTTCCAAACTTCGGGGTTTAGGGTTGGAACACCTGCTATTACGAGCAGAGGTGCCAAAGAAAGTGATATTGTTAAAGTGGTTGATCTGATTGACAAAGTAGTCATGAACGTTGAAAATGATAGCATTATTAATGAAGTTAGGGCAGAAGTAAATGAAATGATGAAGGCTTTTCCGTTAACTACCCACTAATTAATGAATTCGTCTAATAGCATAGCTATTTCTATATAATAAGCACTTTATAATGCGGTAGATATATTTTATATTTGTCGCATTATTTTTTTTAGGCATGATTATTAAGTATTTTTCAAAGGTTGTTTTATGGCTTTTCGGATGGAAAGTCGATATACGAATCCCTGAAGAAAAAAAATATGTGATTGCTATTGCACCACACACAAGTAATTGGGATTTGCTTATTGGGAAGTTGGCAAATTGGTCTACCGGACACCAGCCAAAATTTATTATAAAAAAGGAAGCTTTTAATTTTTTTACAGCACCTATTTTAAAAATGTGGGGGGGAATACCGATTGACAGGAACAATACAATAACTGTAGTAGATCAATTGGTTAACCATTTTGAAGAAAATGAATACTTTGTGTTGGGAATTACTCCTGAAGCAACCAGAAAAAGAAACCCTAACTGGAAAACAGGTTTCTATCGCATTGCTGTAAAAGCTAAAGTGCCAATTTATTTAGGGTATGTTGATTTTAAGACCAAAGAAGGGGGAATGCATCAGCGATTTGATCCTACTGGAAATATGGAGGAGGATATAAAAAAAATAAAAGCCTATTTTAAAGATATGGAGGGGTATCATAAAGATCGGTTTACAATTGAATAACACTTTGTTTATTTGTATATTAGAGCTTGGAAATTAGTATGAAGAAGCTATTATATTTACTTTTCTCTTTTGTGTTTTCAATTAATTTGATTGCCCAAAAACAATTAAGCAAAGATGAAATCTATTCGATTCTATGTTACAAAGAAAATAGGGAAATAATAAACACGTATTTTGACTCAACTGTTGTAGTAATCGTTGATAGCTTGAAGTTTTCTTTGGTTGATACTATTACAACAAGTAGACAATGATTATTAACTTCGCTTATCTTTTAATTTCAAAGTTCTAATACACCAATTTCATATGTCCAATAATCTAAAAGTAACCACCATCCAAACACACCTTTTTTGGGAGGATGTGCAAAAAAACCTGATAAATTTTGAACTCAAAATTAAAAATATCAATGAACTTACTGATGTAGTGGTTTTACCAGAAATGTTTACAACTGGTTTTTCAATGAATCCCGGACAATTTGCGGAATCAATGGATGGAAAAACCGTGAACTGGATGAAAAAAATAGCTGCCACACAAAATATACTTTTGCTGGGTAGTATTATAATTAATGAAGAAAATAGGTTTGTAAACAGGTTGTTGGCTGTATATCCTGATGGAAAGATTAAATATTATGACAAAAGGCACTTGTTTGCCATGGCAGGTGAGCACAAAGAGTATACTGCTGGTGAAAAACGGTTAATAATCAATTATAAAGGATGGCGAATTAATCCATTGATTTGCTACGATTTACGTTTCCCGGTTTGGAGTAGAAACCTTAGTGATTACGATGTGCAAGCGTACGTTGCAAACTGGCCCGAAAAAAGAAGTTTCCACTGGAATATTTTACTGCAAGCCAGGGCCATTGAGAACCAAGCCTATGTTGTTGGTGTAAACCGGGTAGGCGAAGATGGTAATGGGTACAAACACTCCGGAGATACATGTGTATTTGACCCACTTGGAACCAGAATTAGTTTTACCAATCCGAATGAAGAAAAGGTTGAAACTGTGATTTTAAATAAAGAAGTATTGGAAAAAGTCCGAAAATCACTTCCTTTTATGCAAGATGGTGATAAATTTACGATTGCTTAAAAAGAAAGACCAATCCGCATTACCGGGTTTGTATAAGGAGATAGTTCTGTCTCATTTAAATTCCATAATAGAAGAAGATAAACTCCGCTTCTTTGACCTAATCTCTGAAAATACCCTGCTCCTATAAAATAGCTGTCTATCCACTTTCTTTTCCATTCAATTGTAGAATTTGAAATTGCAAGTACTTCAGTGTTTAAAGCTTCTACTTCTGCATAGGCAAATAAACTTTCAGTTATGAAAAATCGCGTAAATACACTTCCTGAATAGGCAGAGAAGTCAATTGTTGGGGTATAATCTTTGTATTTGAAATAACTATACTTGAAACCAACCCCAGTATGAAAACGTTCTGTAACTTTATATCCTACAATAGGAGAGACTTCAATTGCAGTAATAGTTCCAAATTGTAAACCTAATCCACCGCCAAAAAATATTTTATCCTTGAATGAGGGTTTTTCTTTTGGTTTTTCATAATACTGGGCACTTAATTGCGCTGTTGATAAAGCAAATAAAAGAACAGCTATTATTTTTTTCATCACTTTTGTAGTTTTATGTATAATTAGATTAAGCAAAAATAGAGATAATTTTTTTAAATTTTCTTTTGTAGTGGCATTTGAATTAAGTTATCCTGGTTAAATGATGAAAAATGTTGATGATATATTATTTTTGTGATAAATAGATTTATAATACCATAAAAAAAGTTTTATGCATTTATTTATTAAGAGAACTTTCGTTTTTTGTTTGGTTTTACATTTTATGACAGCAGGGAAATCGTTTGCTCAAACCGATACCAGTAAAGTAAAATGGCTAAGTTTTAAAGAAACAAAAGCGCAATTTGAAAAAAGACAAAAGCCTGTTTTGGTTTACTTTTATGACAATTCTGATGATTCTTCGCGGCTTATGCTAAATAAAACATTCGGGCTGCAGGAGGTAGCAAACTACATCAATATTTTATTTTATCCGGTTAAATTAGATATTTATTCAAAAGATACGGTTACTTTTTTTGACGGAGCAAAGTTTTTTAACTCTGGTAAGAATGGGAAAGTGCACGATATTGCAGTTCAACTTTTAGGCAAAGAATTTACCACCCCATCAATAATCCTTTTTAATCGTAATGCAGAAGGTGCAGTATTTCAGGGGTTTAAGGATAGGAATCATATTTTCCCCATGTTGATTTATTATGCTGAATCGGTTACTAAAGAAGTTCCTTACGATAAATTTGAAAAACAATATTTTAAGGCCTATCCAATTGGGCAAAAGCAAATAATGACAAGGGTTTTGGTAAAGTGGAAAACATTTAACGAGGTACCCGAATTGATGAAGAAGCAGCCCAAAAAGATACTGATAAATCTGTACGATAATTACAGCATAAGTTCTACCATGCAGCGTTTAAAAACCTACAACAACCCTATTATTGCGGAATACTTGAACAAGCACTTTTATTGCCTTAACCTTGATGCAAAATCATTGGATAGTATTCCATTTCTAGGGCAAACTTATATAAACGAAAAAGCTGCCCATGGTTATCATCAACTGGCTATTGCTATGCTTGGGGGTAAAATGCAGTTTCCTTCCTTCATCATCCTGGATGAAAACAATAAGTTATTAGACCGTTTTCCTGGCTACAAACCACCGGATGATTTTGAGGTATTGATTCATTTTATTGGAGAGGATGCCTTTAAAACAAGTAAATGGATTGACTACAAAAAGGATTTTAAGGGAAGTTTTTCCGAAGATGGTAAGGAAAAGCAAAATTAGCCCCAGTGTTTCTGGAAAACAAAACTTAATGGATTATTTTGATTATCAGGACAATGTGCGTGTTTTTCAAGAAGCTGTTCAGGGGCATTTTTTACTACATAGCTAAACCTTGTCCAATCAAGTAAATCAAGGTCGTTATAATCGTTGCCAATACTTAAGGTGTTGGATTGGGCAATGTTTAATTTCTTGCATATAAATTCACCACCTTTTGCTTTCGAAACATCCGGGTTAAAAATCTCTAGCCAAACCGATTTTCCATCAATAGGAGAGGTAGCCCTTATTACTTTCATTGCTGGGAACTCTTTGGCAACCTGTTGAAAATTAGATACATCTTTTAAAATAACCAAAAACTGAGTAGCAAATTCAAGTGGGTATCCATTGTTTAATTTAAAATTGTGATCTTTATAAATCGAATTTCTCCATTCAAAATCTGTCGCTTGGCTATTTGCTTTATAATAGTAATACTTATGATTTTCAGGAATGGGCAAGTGAATGGAAAAGTTGAGGTTTAGTCCTATCAGCTTTTTTTCTATTTCAAGAACCTTCTCTTTTTTAATTGACAAAGTATTAAGCAGTTTTTTTTTCTGCCAGTCATAAATCCCCGCACCTGATGAAAACACAAGGTAGTCAAAAGGAAAATCTTCTTTCAAAACCTGTAAGGAACTGTAAAATGTTCTGCCAGTGGCAAAAACTCTTTTTACACCTTGTTCTCCTAATTTATGTAAAACAGAAAGATCGGATGGGCTGATTTTTTTTTCATTATTCAATAAGGTGCCATCTAAATCTAAAAGCACCATTTGAATATTATCTTTATTAAATGCAGCCATTCGGTATATTATTTTATTTCGCGCACGTAGCTTCTTTTTCTTTTGGTTAGTGTGGGGTCAAAGAACTTCCATTGCGATTGAACTTTCATATTGTTTTCCATTTCAGAGTTGGTTTCAACATAATCAATTCCGCTTTCAATATACCTTGGAATTAGTTCGTCAAACATAATAGAATTAATTCCCTTATTTTGTAATTCGGGTTTAACTGCAATCAGCATTAAGTCCATTACATTGTTCTTTTTTAAAGCCTTTAAAATTCGTATAAAACCAAATGGGAACAATTTTCCGTTTGATTTTTGCAGCGCTTTTGAAATAGAAGGCATTGAAACACCAAAGGCAACAACTTCATCTCCTTGTAAAACAATACTAACGTATTTTGGAGGTAACGAAGGCAGATACTTTTTTACATAATACTCAATTTGTTTGTCATTAAACTCAAGCACTACATATAAGCCTTTATATGCCTGGTTCATTAATTGGAAAATTCTTCTTCCGTATTTCAAAAGGTCTTCGCTCTTTTCTGGCCTAACAACCGTTAAATCGTATTTTCTCTTAACAATGTCAGCAATTCTTGCAAGTTGCGGAGGGGTTTTTTCGGGTACTGGAATATTAAATTCAATCCAATCGTTTTCTTTTACAAAGCCCAATTCTTCAATATATTCTCCATAGTACGGAAAGTTATAAATTGAACTGGCAGTGGCAGTTTCTTCAAAGCCATCAACCAGTAGGCCACAAGGATCGAAATTGGTCATACCAATAGGCCCATGAATTTTTTCCAGTTTGAGTTCCTTGCCCCAGTCTTCAACTTTTTTTATCAGGCTCGATACAATCTCTTTATCGTCAATAAAGTCCAACCATCCAAAACGAATGTATTTTTCATTTACTTCTTTGTTATAATTGCGATTAACAATACCGGCAACCCTACCAACTATCTTCCCGTTTTTTTTTGCCAACCACATTCTTACATCACAAAATTCAAAAGCTGGGTTTTTTTCTCTGTTAAATGTGTTAAAAACATTTCTTCTAAGCGAAGGGACATAATATTTATTTCCTTTATAAAGGTTGTATTGAAAATTGACAAATTCTTTCAGTTGTTTTCTATCTTCTACTTCTACAATTTGCAGCATGATAACTATTTAAGTTTTATGTATTTGGGTAACATATTCTCATTTTATTTTTCAAATTCATTTGCACTCATTTTAAATTAATCAGAACCTGAAATAATTTGAGGGCTCAAAGGTAAGAAAAGTCATTATAATTTACCAAAAACACTTTTTTTAAACAAACTTAATCAACAGTTTTACCCATATGAATTATAAACTTCAGGCAAATATGCTTAAATTTGCAAAAAGCATGAAAAAAGTTTAGGTTTTTTTAACATTTAGGATAGGGGAATTACGCTTACAAAATAGTCTTAATTATAGTAATAGAAATGATTAGTGCCTATAACAATAATAATGTTGAAAATCCGTAATTTTATATAGATATTAATATATAAATACATTCTTATGAAAACACGTTACACAATATTCTCACTAATAACATTGTTTTTGCTTGTTTCGTGTGGCGGAACCAGTAGATTCTCAGCTGATTATGACGATATTTACTTTTCGGCAAAAAAAGAAAAAAACAATACCACAACCAATACAGCTAATAAAAACACCACTACTTCAATTAGTAAAAACAATGAAGTAATTTCGGGAACAAAAAAGGTAAACGAAAAAACTACCGATAACGAAACTGTTGTTTTAAACCCCTATGCAAGGGAAAACAATGAAACTGATTTTACTACCAACGGTAACTTTAACCTGTTGCCCGATACTAATAACCTTGTAGGAGAACATGAAGATCAAGTTGTTTATATTGAAGATGAAGACAACTATTTTGAAGATGTTTATGAAGAAGACAATGTTTACAAGTATTTGCAGGATAAGGAATTTGAAGATAATGAAACATCCTATGAGGACAGAATTAATAAGTTTAACTATGCCGATGAAGATGAGAAATTCTATAGTAGTGGTTATGGTTATTCTGCAGCTGGTATGACAAGCCTGATGCGTCCATTTTTTAGCATAAGGTTGAATTTTGGCAATTATTATAGTCCATACTACAACCCATATTCTCATTATGGCTATTATGATCCATTTTACTCCAGTTACTACGATCCTTTTTATTCTCCATACTATGGCTCGGGCTATTCATATTATGATCCATATTACAGGTATGGATATCATCCATCATATTATGGATATAATTATTATGGTTACGGATCAAGTTATTATAACACCAACTATTATTATTATAATGCAGAGTCGAAGAACAGGGTTAGAAGGCACCGCACAAGTACTAACCGAGCTACTGGTAACGCAAGCAGGTATAACAGAATAAGTTCTGATTCAAACTCAAAAAGCAGACCTTCAGCAAACAGTTCTACTTCAAAGACGGGCAGGAGGGTCTCTGATTCAAGAAATACTGGTACAAACAGGACAAGTACCAACAAAACAGGTACAGATAACCGGATAAGGTACAACAATAACAGAACCAGTACAAACAGGACCAACAATTACAATAGGACAAATACCACAAGAAAGAATAATACAATAAGATATAACAACACCAATACTAATAATAACCGGTATAATAATACCAACAATAATAGGACAAATACAAATAATTCGAGTAGGTATAACAGGACCAATACCAACAAAACGAATTCGAATTACAACAGGAGCAATAATAATTCAAACAGAACATCAACCTATAAACGATCCAATAATAACAATTCAAATAGAACATCAACCTATAACCGATCTACCAACAACAATTCAAATCGATCTACCTATAACCGTTCATCAAATAGTTCTAGTAGATCTTCATCGGTACGGAGTTCAAGTTCGAGTTCAAGATCAAGCAGTTCTTCCAGCCGTTCGTCATCAAGTAGATCTTCTAGTAGTAAAAAATCAAGTTCAGGAAGAAAAAGGTAAAACAAATTGAACCATAAAATAGATTGCAATGAGAAAAATCAGTTTAACATTTCTTCTCCTACTATCGTCGTACCTTATATTTGCACAAAGTGAGGTAGATGCGTTAAGGTATTCTTTTATAACTCATGGAGGTACTGCCCGATATACTGGCATGAGTGGTGCTTTTGGGGCACTAGGTGCCGATTTTTCTAGCTTAAGTACAAATCCTGCTGGTATTGGTACTTTTAAGAAAAGCCGTTTTATGTTTTCACCTATATTTATATTAAGTGGCAACGATGCTTATTACAGGGGGCAAGAAACCAACAACGAGAAAATTTCGTTTAACCTGAATAATGCAGGCTTGGTGCTGAATCTAAAATCATATGATGATGATGATTCGGGATGGAAAAGCGTAGCTTTTGCTATTGGGTACAATCGGTTGAGGAATTTTAACAATGAAATTACGATTAGGGGCTATAATGATATTAGTTCCAGGCTTGATCAGTTTATGTTAAATTCGGATTATACACATCCAGATGATTTATACTATTATGGCTATTTGGAACCCGAATTTCATGCATACAATACTTATTTAACCGAAGTAAATCTTGCTGATACCCTATATTATCATCCTTGGCTTGGGGCTTATGATTTAAATCAGGAAAAGAGAATTAAAACAAGGGGAGGTATTAGTGAAATTGTTTTTTCATTAGGCGGTAATTATGCTGACAAGTTTCAAATTGGTGCTTCCTTTGGTATTCAAAATGTAAGGTACATTGAAAAATCAGAATACACTGAAACTTCTGGTTTAACAGATTTAAGTTCTTATACCTTTTCAGAAAATATTGAAACTAAGGGGGCTGGCTATAATTTTAAATTTGGTGTAATTTACCGTCCAACAAATTTTGTCAGACTGGGGCTTGCTTTTCATACCCCTACATTTTACAAGCTAAAAGATGTTTATTCATACTCAATAAGCTCAAGTTGGTTAAGTCCACCAAATCCTGATTCTCCTGATACTGAGTTTTACTCTGATACAGAAGTATATAATGATGGGGGACAGAGCGAAAATGAATATACCTATGAACTTTATACACCTATGCGGGTAGTAACCAGCGCAGCATTTGTTATTGGCAGATATGGAATTATATCGGCGGATTACGAATATGTTAATTATTCAAGAGCAAGATTACGTGGTGAAGATTATGATTTTAATTATGAAAATGAGACTATTAAAGAAGCTTATAATGCAGGTCACAACTTTCGTTTAGGAACAGAGATTCGGCTTGCTCCGATTTATCTAAGAGGTGGTGTTTCATATTATGGTTCACCATATTCAAAGTCTTTTAATGCTGATGGCTCAATAAAAGGATATTCTTTAGGTTTGGGTTTAAAAACTGAAAATGTTTATGTAGATATTGCATTTAATCATTCATTTTATGATGAAAACTACAAGTTATATGATTATGGTGATGGTATTGAAGTTTCAAAACTCAACCTAACCGAAGATTTCATAAACTTCACCATGGGCTTCAAGTTTTAGTTTAATATCTCAAAATTCATCTTCGTTAAAAAAAGTTAAGCCCCATACTAAATTATCGGGCTTTTACGATTTGGAGTTAATTAGGGCCTGCTGAAAAAGTCAGAGGTGCATTAGCTACAACTTAACGAAGCGATATCTTCGACCAAAGGGAGAAAAATTAGCAAAGCGAAGATGTATATAAATACTTCGAGCTGAAGCTAATGAAGTAGATGATGTGCCTCTGGCTAGCATTATAATTATTAGTTTTTTGCTATTTGAAGGTAAAGTTAATGCAAGGAAAAATTACTATTTTTTTTTAAACCTTTGCACTTTTTTACAACTTCTTTTATGTAAATATTTAATTTTAATTGGCTTAGGCGTTTTTCAGCGAGCCTTAATTATAGTGAGATAAAGCATCTTATCATTACATTATTATGATAATTATTTGTATTTTTAAAGTAATTGTTGTGTTTGCGTCATTGGTTTTGCTATTTTTAATCTTACTAAATAATCATGTTTAGATGATTTTAAAGAAGAATATTAAATTTCCAAGTAGAAAAGAATCATTGTTTTTGTTCATCTTGATTACGCCTATATTTATCATATTGGCTATTCCGGCAATACTTGTGTTTTTTTTCAGGGCTGTTTTTAAATTGTTAACACCTGTAAACAGGGAAAAACAAACAGACCGAAGAAAACCTTATTTTTAGTAGTTAAGATTTACTTACCCAAACAAGTTTATTATTTTGCTGATAAGTTATCTTGTTATTGTCTAAAAGCCAGCGGATTACCTTTGTGACTTTTTCATTCTGGTGGTTGCTCGCTGCGGTTAATTCTTCAATTTTTAGTGCAGAATTTTGAAGTTTTGGTTTGATTTCATTTACAATCAAATCAAACTCATATTTACTAAGTTCCAGCTCGTTACGTTTTCTGCAAACATCGCAATGTCCGCACCTGCTTGCATTCTTCTCATCAAAATACGAAAGTAAAATCTGGCTTCGGCACTTATTTGTTGACGAGGCGTACTCAATAACGGCATTTATTTTCTCAAGGTAATTATTTTTGCGGAGCTCATAAGTCTCTTTAGTTATTCGTAGGTTTTTTTCTTCCAGGCGCTCTTCGGTGTAAATAATGAAAGGCAATTTACGCTGTGGAATGTATTTAATTATTTTAGACTGGTCGAGCTTAATTAAATAATCAAAAACCACTTCAACCTTGCTGTTCGCTTTTTTTGCAACAAACTCTTCGTCAATATTCGTGTAAGTGCTGAATAATCCAGTGTATGTTCGCAAAAGTAGTTTTATAAAAGGATCAAATTTTTTATTTGCCACCTGAAACTTGTACAGATCTGGTTGTGTGGCGATAAACATTACTTTTGAGTGGCTAAAAAACTCTTCGGCTAATTCAAGGTAACTATCGCTTTGCAGTAATTTTAAGGCACTGTAGGTTTGTAAAATCGGCAATTTAAATTTTGAAACAAAGTCAGAAATCTTAAAGTCAAACATCCTGCCTTTGCCAGCACCAACTGGAAGTTGATAATAGTTACCCAAAGCTTCATAAACCCGTTTAATAAACTCTTTCTCAGGAAAATTAGTGTTAGCCCGCTTTTCCATCTTTAATTTATCCGAATCGTTATAAAGCAATATGGCAAAGGAGGCTTTTTCATCTCTTCCTGCCCTTCCGGCTTCCTGATAGTATGCTTCTAATGAGTCAGGTAAGTCAATATGTACCACAAAACGAACATCTGCTTTGTCTATACCCATTCCAAAAGCATTGGTAGCAACAATAATTTTTGTTTTTCCTGCTTTCCATTTTTCTTGTTTTACATCTTTTAGTTTGTTCTCAAGTCCGGCATGGTAATAATCGGCACTAATTTCATTTTGTTGCAGAAAAACTGCAATTTCCTTTGTTTTTTTTCGATTTCTTACGTAAACAATGCCTGTTCCCTTAATTTTTTTTGCAATTTTTAGCAAATACCCTAATTTATCTTCTGTTTGACGCACCAGGTAAACCAGGTTTTTGCGTTCAAAACTTTTTTTAAAAACATTGTTTTCTTTAAACTCCAGTTTTTGCTGAATATCATCAACAACCCTTTTTGTAGCAGTAGCTGTAAGTGCCAAAACAGGTACATCAGGTAAGTATTTTCTAATCTCAGCAATTTTTAAATAGGCAGGTCTGAAATCATAGCCCCATTGCGATATGCAATGAGCTTCGTCAACTGCAATCAGGTTGATTTTCATTTTTGGTAGCCTGGCCAGGAATAAATCAGTTCCTAAACGCTCAGGCGAAAGATAAAGAAATTTATAAGCGCCAAATACACAGTTGTTTAATACTATATCTATTTCGTGATGACTCATTCCTGAGTAGATGGCAGCAGCTTTAATATTTTTGGCATTAAGGTTTTCAACCTGGTCTTTCATTAGCGCAATTAATGGAGTAATTACCAGGCACATTCCGTCATTAACCAGTGCAGGTACCTGGAAAATAATGGATTTGCCTCCCCCGGTCGGTAATAAACCTAGTGTGTCCTTTTTTTTATCCGAAACTGAGCAAATAATATCTTCCTGTAGTGGCCTGAAATCAGGATAACCCCATACTTTTACCAGTGTTTGCCTGTATTTGTTCAAAATAGATTAAATAACTCGTTTATACTTGAAAACCAATAGCAAATATACTAAATTGAAAGAAAGTAGTAAAAAAATGAAAAACAGTTAAAAGATCTTAAAAATCCTTGTCTCAACCTTGCCAAGTTGAGGGATACTTTGCACAGTTATTCTAATGTTTTTTATCTAATTGATTGAATAATAAGCTGCTGATTACATTTCATGATGTTTTGGTCATTAATTACAATCGTTTGTTAAAAGCACAAAAAATATACAAACTATCAGACAACTGTGTATTTTTTTGTACTTTTGGCGGCAAATTAAGCACCTTTAACTGTGCGAAATTTTTGAAATTCAGTAATTTAATTTGTTTAGATATGTCGGCACATGATAACAAAATAGTTTTAGAGGGTTTAACATTCGATGATGTTCTGCTTATTCCAGCATATTCAGAAGTACTGCCAAGGGAGGTAAGTTTAAAATCTTATTTTAGCAGAAATATTGCATTAAATATTCCAATTGTATCAGCTGCAATGGATACAGTAACTGAGTCAACCATGGCTATTGCAATTGCCCGAGAAGGAGGAATTGGTGTAATTCATAAAAATATGTCTATTACTGAGCAAGCTCAGCAGGTGAAAATTGTAAAAAGGGCTGAAAACGGGATGATTATCGACCCAATTACTATTAGCAAAGAGGCCACTGTATTAGATGCTAACAATATTATGCGCGAGTTTAAGATTGGTGGGATTCCTGTTGTTGATTCTGGTAAAAGGTTAATAGGTATTGTTACTAACAGGGATTTACGTTTTGAACAAAACCCTGGCAGACCAATTGAAGAAGTAATGACAAAAGAAAATATTGTTACAACCAGCCAATCAACTAATTTAGAGAAGGCTGCGCATATTCTTCAACAACATAAAATTGAAAAACTACCAGTTGTTGATGAGGATAATAAGCTTATTGGTTTAATTACTTACAAAGACATTACTAAAGCAAAGGATCGGCCAAATGCATGTAAAGATAGTCAAGGTAGGTTAAGGGTTGCTGCTGCAGTGGGCACAGCTGCTGATACCATGGAGAGAATTCAGGCGCTTGTTCATGCAGGTGTTGATGCAGTGGTTATTGATACTGCTCACGGACACTCCATTCATGTGCTTAACAGACTAAAGGAAACAAAAGCAAATTTTAAAGATATTGATATCGTTGTTGGAAATATTGCAACGGCCGAAGCAGCGCTGGATTTGATAAAAGCCGGTGCGGATGGGATTAAGGTTGGAATTGGCCCGGGTTCAATCTGTACAACAAGGATAATTGCCGGAGTTGGGGTACCTCAGCTTTCAGCTATTTTTAATGTGTCTGATGCATTAAAAGGAACAAATATTCCGATTATTGCCGATGGTGGTATCCGCTATTCTGGTGATATTGTTAAAGCACTTGCAGGGGGGGCTTTTTCCGTTATGGCTGGCTCACTATTTGCAGGAGTTGAAGAATCACCAGGTGAAACTATTATTTACCAGGGACGAAAATTTAAATCCTACAGAGGAATGGGTTCTATTGAGGCAATGCAAAAAGGTTCAAAAGACAGGTATTTTCAATCAAACGAAGATGATATTTCTAAATTGGTACCTGAAGGTATTGCTGCTCGGGTACCTTACAAAGGAACACTGGCAGAAGTTACCTACCAAATAATTGGTGGATTAAGAGCAGGTATGGGGTATTGCGGTACTCCTGATATCAAGGCTTTGCATAATGCGAAATTCGTAAAAATTACCAATTCAGGAATTAATGAGAGTCATCCGCATGATGTGGCTATAACGCGTGAAGCTCCTAATTATAGTAGGTAGGTCTATAAAATCGACCAAAATAATTATTAAAAACCATTCAATTAACAATCTGAGAATGTATTTTCGCCTAATCATTTTTATTACTTTAATTTTTTTAAGTGCAGGCAGTTATGCTCAAAATGACCCAGTTTTATTTTCTGTTGACGGAGAAAAAGTAGGTTTAAAAGAGTTTACCAACGCATTTTTGAAAAATAACCAGTTTAGCATAGCTGAAAATAAAGAGGCTACCAGGAACTTTTTAAACAATTACATCAATTATAAATTAAAAATAGCGGAAGCTTACAAGCAAAACTTGCAAAGGGGCAACGAAATTAAAGACCTGATGCATGTATTCAAAGAAGATTTGATTCAAGCGTATTTGGCTGATAAAGAGTTAGTTAATGAAATGGTTGATGAGGTTTATCAGCGTATGAAAACTGAAATTAAAGTCAGGCATATTCTGATAAAAGTTCATCGCTATGCAGATCCTAAAGATACACTGATTGCTTATCATAAAGCCCTTGCCATTAGAACCAGCCTGATGAGCGGCAAAAACTTTAACGAATTAGCAAGCGAAGTTTCTGATGCGCCTGGTGCAGCTGTTGATAAGGGTGAAATGGGCTACATAAGTGTTTTTAAGTTGCCATATCCTATTGAAAGTTACATTTATAACACCAATTCGGAGAAGTACTCACTACCAATACGGTCAAAAAAGGGCTACCACATTGTAAAAGTCGATGGTAAACGTCCTGCTGTAGGTTATTTTAGTATCAGAAATATTCTGGTAGTCAATCCCGACGATACTAGCCAGGTTGCAAAAAATGAGGCAAAAAGAAAAATTGATGAGGCTTATGCTAAATTAGTTAGTGGAGCCGATTTTACGCAAGTAATGGAAAATTATTCTGAAGATGTTGCTTGTGATGGAAATAGCAACTTGCTTCCCTGGTTTGGAACTGGTTTTATGCCAGAAGAAATTGAAACAACCTGTATCAATCTCCAAAATGGGGAATATTCCAGGCCGGTTAAAACCAGGTTTGGCTGGCATATTATTAGCAAAGTTGCTCATGAAAATATACCTTCTTTTGGCTTGATAAGAGAGCAAATTGAGAACATGGTGATTAGGAGCGGAAGAGCTGGCAGGGCGCGTCGTAAGACTATTAATCAGCTTAAAAAAAAGCACCAGTTTAAAGATTACCAAACTTTATCTGAAGTCTGGAAAAATGTAGACAGTACAATTTTTGATGCCCAGTGGAAGCCCGATGAATATTTTGATTTGCCAGGAAAGTTGTTCGAATTTAACAATAGAACTTATTTTCAGAAGGACTTTGTGAATTACTTGAAGAATAATCAGGAAATAGTTTTCCCAATATCCATAAAAAACTATGTTTATTTAAGATATAAGGAATTTGTAGATAAAATTGTTCTAAGATTTGAAATAGAACAAGCAGAAAAAGAGAATAGCGAAATATCTAGTCAGCTTAAGGACTACCAAGAGTCTATTTTAGTAAACAAAATAATGAAGCAAGAGGTATGGTCAAAACTTAACCCTAATACCAAATCGCTGAAAGAGTACTACAACAAAAACAGAGAAAAGTACAATACAAACCATCAGGCAAATGTTACCATTTTTAAATTTAACGAAGAGTTGAAGAAAATAGAGAAGCAGTTTAAAAAACTAAAAAGAAAGAATGCTTCTGATCAAGAAATTGTTGCCAGAATAAAAGCAAACACAGATATTTCTTTCGATATATTTGAAAAGGGAATCAAAGAAGAGGGTGAAAATTCATTGGTTGATAAAATAATAGCCAGGTATAAAATTGGTGAACTTGATTTAGATGATAGAATGTTTGTTTTTGAAAATGCAAAAAAAATAATATGGTTAAATTCCAAAGTAGAAAAAACAGACAAAAGTATTGATGAGGTGATGGAGCTGGTATCAAATGATTATAAATCTTATTTTGAACAAAACTGGATAAAACAACTTAAGCGAAAATACAGCATTGTAGTTAATGAAGAAGTATTTGAATCAATTTTCAGTAATTAATTAGTATGAACGAAATGAAAAAATATATAAAACTTGTTTTTGTTGGCTCCCTAATGGGGTGTTTGTTTTTTTATTGCAGCAAACCAAAACAGGAAGAAGGCAAAACACCTTTGGCCAGAGTACATGAAAAGTTTTTATATTTGGAAGATATCGCTGAAATGATACCAGATAATATACCTTCGCAGGATAGTATTACCAAAGTTAAAACTTTTGTTGATTTTTGGGTAAAAGAACAAGCTTTAACAAAAACCGCCGAAATAAATCTGCCTGAAGAACAAAAAGATGTTGCTCGAGAGTTGGAAAAATACCGAATGACTTTACTAATTGAAAGGTACAAAAGGAAATTTCTTGCCCAAAATCTGGATACAGTTATTACACCTAAACAGATTAGTGAATTTTACGAAGCCCATCAACCTGACTTTAAACTCTCACAACCAGCCATAAAGGCCACTTTTATAAAAATACTTAAAACAACTCCTAATCTTGGACTTGTCCGTAGTTTGTACCGTTCGAACCGGGAAAAAGATAAGCAGGAATTAAAAGATTATTGCACTGAGCATGCTGCTGTTTATGAGGATTTTAACAACGAATGGATTTATTTTAAAGATTTACTTATTGAAATACCTACACGGATCGATAATCAGCAGAGTTATTTAAAATCTAATAAATACTTGGAGACAAGTGATTCTGTTTATTATTATCTGGTAAATATTCATAACTATAGGTTAATGGGGGCTACTTCTCCATTGGTTTTTGTTGAAGGAAATATTCAAAGTATGATGCTTAACCAGAGAAAACAGCAGTTAATTGATAATTTGCAGACAAATATTTACAATAATATGCTTGATAATGAGGAGATTATAATCTTTGACAATAAATAAGCAGCTATTGTGTTTAAATTAACAAACGAATAAACATGAACAAAACTATTTTAAGTTTACTGATACTACTAATTATTAATTTTAACCAGTCTGTAGTATTTGCACAAAAACCAAATACTCCCGAAGAAAAAATACTGGATAGGGTGATTGCCGTTGTAGGTAACCAGGTAGTAATTGACTCAGAAATTGAAGAGCAGTATTTTCAGATGCAGGCCAGAGGCATGTATCCCAAAGAAAATGAAAGATGTAAAATATTTGAAGATTTGTTGTTCCAGAAAATGCTAATAGTACAAGCTGCTATTGATAGTGTGGAGGTAACCGAAAAGCAGGTTGAGAAGGAGGTAGATAGCAGAATTGAGCAATTTGTTCGACAAATAGGCTCTGAGAAGGCACTTGAAGAGTATTTTGGCAAATCAATTGCTGAAATCAGGGAAAGTTTCATGGATCCAATACGTGATCAATTATTAGCCCGTAATATGCAAAACGAAATAACTGCTGAAATAAAAATTACCCCTTCGGAAGTGAAAAATTATTTTGCTGAAATTCCTAAAGACAGTCTTCCAATTATTGATGCAACATTTGAAATGGCAGAAATTGAGAAAAAACCGGAAATGACCAAGGAAGAGGAAAAGTATCTTCGTGATAAACTCAACGAAATAAGAAGCCGTATTGTTGATAAAGGTGAAAGCTTCAAAACATTGGCAGTTCTATATTCCGAAGATCCTGGTTCATCAAGAAATGGTGGTCAAATGTCGGGTGTAAGCAGGGGAGATTTAGTTCCTGAATTTGCTTCAGCAGTTTTTAGTTTAGAGCTTAATGAGGTATCTGAGATTGTTGAAACTGAATATGGTATCCACATTATAAAACTGATTGCGCGACATGGCGACAAGGTTGATTTCAGGCATATTTTGCTTACTCCAAAAGTTTCTTCTGCTTCAAAGATTAAGGCTAAAGAATATTTAGATAGTATTGCCAATGTAATCAGAACAGATACCTTAACTTTTGCCCAGGCAGCTATTAGGTTTTCGGATGATGAAGATACCCGATTGGCAGGAGGTTTAATGACCAATCCTTATACCGGAACTGCACAGTTTGAAGCCAAGCATATTGATCCAAGTATCAATTTTGCGCTTCGCGATTTAAAAGTGGGGGAAATTTCAGATGCTTTTGAGGCAAAAAACCGATCGGGACAAGCAACTTTTAAAATACTTCACTTAATTAAAAAGACCAAGGCTCACACGGTTAATATGAAAGATGATTACCAGATGATTCAGGACATGGCGCTGGCTAAAAAGAAAGAGGATGAAATTCGTCGTTGGGTTGGAGAACGACAAAAAGAAACCTATATTAAAATTGAAGGGAAGTATAAAAACTGTGATTTTGATTTTCCTGGTTGGATAAAATAACTTTTCAGAAATGCTACCATGCGATTCTTTTCGCATGGTTATTTTTTTAGAGACATACTGCTTGAGAGGGAAATTGCATTGTTGCAAAGTGATAACAATGTTGCAATGCAATATTGAAAATTTTTATAGCGGGTTCCATTCTTTTACTAGAATAAAAGGTCTTTATTTGCATAATTCATATATTTGCAACAAACATGGTACTTGACTCAATACAAATAGCGGAATATGGCAAAAAGTTTAAATGAAATTTTAAACCAGAAAGAATTAAGTAAACAAGATATTGTTCAGCTTCTTAGTTTAGAGGGTGAAGAGCAACAAGCGCTGTTTGCCAGGGCAAATGAAATAAAAAAGGAAAATGTTGGGTTAAAAACATACTATCGCGGACTGGTTGAATTCTCAAACTATTGCTATAAAAATTGTTATTATTGCGGAATCAGGGCCGGAAATAAGCATGTTGAAAGGTATGATTTGTCGGATGATGAAATTCTGGAGGCAGTTAAGTTTGCCCATGAAAACAGGTATGCTTCAATTGTTTTTCAGGGTGGAGAAAGAGATGACGATGAATTCATTAATCGGATAGAAAGCCTGCTGATAAAATCAAAACAAATTACAAATAACGAAATTGGTATCACTATTTCGTTGGGCGAACAAACGCTTGAAACCTACCAACGATGGTTTAAAGCAGGTGCCCACCGTTACTTATTAAGAATTGAAACGACCAATAAAGAGCTGTTTTATAAGATACATCCTCAAAATAGGAAGCACAACTTTGAAAAACGAATACAGGCACTATATGATTTGAAAAGAGCTGGTTATCAAACAGGTACAGGTGTTATGATTGCTTTGCCATCTCAAACCATAGAACACCTTGCTGATGATTTATTATTTTTTAAAAATTTTGATGTGGATATGGTGGGCATGGGGCCCTACATTGAGCATGCCGATACTCCATTGTATGATTTAAAAGAGACATTAATTCCTTTAGAAGAAAGGTTTTATCTTAGTTTAAGGATGATTGCAGTCTTGAGGATATTAATGAAAGACATCAATATAGCTGCTGCAACTGCCCTGCAGGCTATCGATCCAATTGGGCGCGAAAAGGCTGTTAAAGCAGGTGCAAATGTAATTATGCCTAACATTACACCAACCATAAACAGGGTAAATTACCAGCTTTACGAAAACAAACCTTGTATTGATGAAGGGGCCGATGATTGTACCACTTGTCTGGAGGCTAGGATTACTATTGCAGGTGATGAAGTGGCTTATGGTGAATGGGGTGATTCGCCTCATTTTAAAAAACGAACCCAAAAAGCAACAACTATAAAATAAACACTTTATTGTCAGGGTTAACATTCTTTAACAATCTTTTAATTTTGTTTACACTAAAAATTGTTTTCTTTGTAGTAGCGGAATTAGCTTATAAATGCTAACAAATATAAAATCAGTTGTTTCGTAAATGATATTCGCGAACTGATAAAAGAAATTTGAGCAATAGCATTATTTTTCGCAACTTTGTTATAGATTTTAATTTAAAACTTAAAAAGGGGGATTGCCTATAGATTACACTTTTACTCTACTAACCAATATTTTTTAAAGTATGGAATCTAATCGAGTAAAAGACTATGAATTGGTCAAAAAATTCATAGGGGGCGATCAGAATAGTTTTGAAGTTTTAGTCAACCGCCACAAAAACAGGGTTTACACTTATATCTTTTTGATTGTAAAAGATCATCAACTAGCTGAAGACATATTTCAGGATACTTTCATAAAAGTAATTAACTCTTTAAAAAGAGGGAAATATCAGGAAAAAGGGATTTTTGTATCATGGGTTATTCGTATCGCACATAATCTTATTATTGATTTTTTCCGTAAATCGAAACATCTAAAAACCTATTCAAGCGAAGATGGAGAGATGGATATTTTTAATACAAAAAAGCTATCTGATGATACGATAGAAGAGTTAATGATTACCGACCAGATTGAAGCAGATGTAAGGAAACTGGTTGAACTTTTACCTGAAGAGCAAAAAGAAGTGATTTTGCTGAGGCATTATGGTGGGTTAAGCTTTAAGGAAATTGCCGACCAAACTGGCGTTAGTATTAATACTGCTCTAGGAAGGATGCGTTATGCCCTGATTAATCTTAGGAAAATTATTGAATCAAAAAATCTTATTCTTACTAAAGAGTAGAACTGATATTACAATATAATTTGAGCCTTGGTTTTATTTATTAAGCGATTTATTTTTCGACTGGTAAATAAAGTCAAGGCTTTTTTTTACAGCTTTATTAACAAGGCTTGTTTTTATGTGATTGAAAATCATTGCTTTAATTGATTAATTGAGGGCTAGTTAATAACACTTTCTTTTTTTTAGGTATCAAAATTTAATTTGTAATACTAAAGTTTCATAGTTCGCGTTTAATAAGTAAATTGCACTATCAAATCTATTAAACGCCTATGAAGAATATTTACACATTGTTTTATTCCTTAAATAATGCTGAAAAGGAAGAAAACTACTTAATGGAGTTGTCTGAAATGCAAGAAAATGAGAAATTGATAAAGGACATCTTAAGTAAAGTTGATTTTTCGCCAAAACAAGGAATTGTTGAGCAAATTTTAAAATTTGCCAGACAAGGGTAGAGGTAATCTGAAAAAAGAAGGAAGCTGTTCAAAAGCTATTAATTTGATTGACTTTGTGCCTGTTATACCGAACCGCTGTTAGTAATTGGTTTGCTTCACAAGCTTGCAAACCAAAACTGCTTGGCAATTGGCATATACAAAGCCATTTTATTAAAATTTCAATTTACAATATTTCAAACTGGCTTAGTATCAATTGCTGAGATAACCAATATATGCTTCAGCAGACTCAGCGTTAGAAATTTAGTATTTGGATAGCTTTTTTTAAGGAATAAGGCTTCTATTCCGAATCAACCATTCATTGATGATAGTTATATTTTTAAACCTATCACTAGTACATCATCAATTTGCCTGTTTTCGCCCCGCCATCTTTTAAATGCAGTTTCAATAATTTGTTTTTGCTCCTCCATTGGTTTGTCAGAATGAATGGCCAACATATTTTTAAATCTTTTAGCCATAAATTTTCTTCCGTGCTTGCCACCAAACTGGTCAGGGAAACCATCTGAAAAGATGTAACACAGATCGCCGTCTCTTAGCTGAACCGTATGGTTGGTGAAAGTCTCTTTTTCATGGTAATAAATTCCAATGGGCATATCATCTGCTTTCACATTGATTATTTCAATTTCATTATCATGTTCCCTCACTATTAGCAATGGATTATTAGCCCCGGCAAACTGAACCACATTAGTTTTTTTATCAATAACACACAATGCAATGTCCATTCCGTCTTTGGTTTCACCTTCCTTACCTGTTTGCCTTAACGAGTTTTTAACGCTTTCTCTTAGTTTTGTAAGTATCTTTCCTGCAGTAATCTGATTTTCATCCATTTGCCCGGCAATTTCATTTAAGAAAGTCATACCAAGCATACTCATAAAACCTCCCGGAACTCCGTGTCCTGTGCAATCAGCTGCGGCTATCAGTACCTTGTCGCCTTTATGTGTTGCCCAGTAAAAGTCGCCACTAACAATGTCTTTTGGTTTAAACATGATAAAATGATCCGGCAAGAGTTTATTTAGGTATTCCTGAGGTGGCAATACAGCTTCCTGAATTTTTTGGGCGTATACAATACTGTCGGTGATTTTTTGTTTCTGTCTGGTTATTTCTTCTTCAGCAAGCTTAATTTTGGTAATATCGGCATCAATTGCAATGTATTTTCTCAAACTACCATCATTTCCATAGATTGGAGTCATTGTGGTTTGAATCCATATTAAGCGACCGCCTTTGGTGGCAGTTTTAGCAGAATAAATTATTGAACGTTTCTCTTTAATGGCTGCTTGCAACTGCTCTCTAAGTCGGGGGTTTAAACTTGCCTTAAACATGTTGGTGCCATATTCTTTTTTAAATTCATCAAAAGTCAGACCTAACAACCTTGTGAAACCTTCGTTTACCCATTCAATTTCACCATCAACGTTGGCAATTATTACTGAGTTGTCTGTTTTACTTGCAACCAATGAAAGTTTCTCGAGTTCAACATTTTGTTGCTCAAGTGCTTGTGCCTGGCGTGATATTTCGTCGTTTTGTCTGATAATTTCTTCTTCAGCTTCCTTAATTATAGAAATATCAGAGTCAATCAATACCAATTTCGAAACTTCACCATTTTCATTGATTATTGGTGTAAGTGTTGTTTGTGCCCATTTTTCTTTCCCTTCAATGGTGGTAACAGAAGATTCGTAAATTACTGATTTCTTATCGTTTAAGCAAGTGTTCATTAATTTTTCAATATCCGGTCTTTTACTTGCTTTGTAAATGTCTGCTCCAACATCCTTTTTAAGTACATCAAGGGTTTGCCCATACATTTTGGTAAAACCTACATTCACCCACTCAAAACGGCCAAGAGTATCCAGAATAATAACTGCATTTGAAGTTTCGCTTGCAACGATGGAAAGTTTTTCAAGTTCTTTATTAATTGCTTCAAGCTCATAGGTTTTTTCTTCAATTTCTTTTTTCTGTTGTGCAAGTATTTTATTGTCCCTCTTTTTAATACGATACCCTCTAAAAATAAAGAATAACATAACCAGGAACAAAAGCAGTATTCCTCCACCAATGAGCAGGCTGTTTTCATAAAAAATCAAGGTTGCACTTTGGGCAGTAATTTCAAGATCCATTGAATTAATGCGGTCCTGCTTTTCGCTCAGTTCAGCATTGATGGCTTGTAATTCCAGTGTTTTTTGTTCTACCGCTTTAACTTTTTCTGCTATTTCTTCTTCTTTAAGTTTTAGGTCTTTAAGGCTTTTATCTAAATTTTCTTTAGTTTTTTTTGAATCTTTTTCAATTTTAAGCAGTTCTTCTCGTTGGGTTTTTAATTTTTTCTCCCTGGCTACAATGGCATCAGCTTGTGAAAGTAGTTTATCTTTTTGAGCATCAAGTTCTTTTTGTTGTTTTTTGATATCAGCCTGTTGCTTTTCGATTTGCTTTTTTTGCTTTTCAATTTGGCTTTTCTGGTTTCTAACCTTACGTTTTTCTTCCCTTAGGTTTTTTTCCGATTCATCAAAAAGGGCTTTGGTACTAATGATAACTCCTCCTAGTTGAGAAATTCGTGGGTCGTATCCTACATTAGCCTCCTTCAAGTTTTCTGGATTCATCTCAAAAGTATAATTTGATCCTCTTTTAATAAAGTTGATCATGATACTTTTTTTAGGACTGTATTCTTCGGTAATAAGTGCAGTATTGTACCCCTTAATTTTGCTTTTTACTGTGTTAAACGAACTGCTTTTTGATTTTGGCAGAAACAGCATATGCGTTTCCCTTATTTCGGCTATACTTTTAAAATTAATTATTTCAATAAGTATGATTTGTTCATACCCGTTTTTTGTAATCCTTCCAAGTTCTTTAATAAAGCTTGGTGAGCCATTTAATACACCTATTTTTATTAGTTCAATGTTTTCATCATCTTCCCATCTAAGGTATATGCCAAAGTCGAATAGAAATTTGGCAATTTGCTTGTCGCGCGAACTCTGGGCAACAACATTACCGAAAAACTGCAATGAAACAAGCAGGAGAGTTAGAAGAATTAATTTGTTTTTAGACCTCATTCTTTTTTATTAAAAGCTACAATGATTAGCCAGGCTCTTATTTTTGACAAAAGTTAAGTTTTTATTTATTAATGACAAATATTTTTTACAAAAATTCTTGATTCTTAACTAAAAAAATTGTTTTTTACTATTATCTTACAAGCTTTGTACCAAATTTGTTAATAGAATTTAAATTTGTATTACAAAGGTACAGATGTTTTCCAAAGCCTGTAAAACTCATCAAGATATCTTTTTACAGCCGAAGCATCGTTTAATATCATTAAATTTTCCTGGTTGTACATACTAGCGCTTCTTGTCCAGTTGTAACTTCCTGTTAAAAGCTGTTTTTGGTCTGCAATGGCAAATTTGTGATGCATATGGTGTCTTGTTTCGTCCACTTTTACTTTTATCCCAGCGTCTGAAAACTCTTGGATATCAGAACCTTTGTCGTATTGTTTTTCGTTGTCAGAAATTATTTTCACATCAACACCTTCTTTGTACTTTGCAATTATTTCTTTGCTTATTTCGTTATCGCTAATAGTAAAAACACATATAAACAAGCTGTTTTTTGCAGATTTAATGAAATTAATGATACTTGAGGTGCAATCATTTACAGGTGAAAACTTAATATCAGTAACAGTGTATACTTTAGATTTTAAATCATTAATTGTATTTATGATTTCTTGAAGCCAGTCCACTAAAAAAAAGGTCGCATCAATTTTTATTCCTTCTTTAAATAATTCAAACGCCTTTTTAATTAAAAAATTAAGGTCATCATGTTCCAGGTTTAATATTTCTGCCTGCGTTTTAAGAATTTTCTTCGATTTTTTATCAAATATTTTTTTTGCAAACGTTTCCTCAATTATTTTTTCAATTTCATCCATTTTCGCATTTTTTTAAATAAATACATTTAATTTTGCTTAGTTGTTTTTTTAAGTGATATTTAATAATAAAGAATAAATATAGTTAAAATAGTTACAATGCAGGATATATATGAAGTATTTTCGGGTTCAACAGTTGATGCCAGTTTTGTAAAGCAGCACCTTGAAGCCAATGGGGTTGGAGTAATTGTTAAAAATAAACATGACGAAAGTATTATGGCTGGTTGGGCTGATCCGAATGCAATTGTTGGCACACAGGTTTTTGTTTCTGCCGAAAATTTTGAGAAAGCTGAACTATTGGTCAGAGAATACTTAGCATCAAGGGATGAATAAGTGGTGATTATATAGCAAAACTAAATCCAGGACGCTAAGCAGGCTTGTTGTTTAAAAATTATCAGGTGCACTATAATTCTGAAATTTTTTCTAGGCTTTTATAAGCTATCCCCAGGCAATTAATTATATCATTTGCAATTAAGGCTTGCTGCCCAAATTCTTCAGCAGCCAGGTCGCCTGCCAAGCCATGGAGGTAAACACCTAATATTGAGGCATTTTCTGATGTATAGCCCTGGGCAAGTAAAGAGGTTATTATTCCGGTAAGTACATCTCCACTGCCAGCAGTTGCCATGCCAGGGTTACCGCTTGAATTAAAATAGCAAATGCCTGTTGGTGTAGTTATACAAGTGTTTGCACCTTTTAAAATAAGGTAAACTTTATATTTTTTTGCAAAATCAATTTGGGTTTTTAACCTTTCGTAAAAGTTTTTCCATTCACCTACCAGCCTTCTGAATTCGCCGGGATGCGGAGTTAAAATGCTGTTTACAGGGAGATTTTTCAACATTTCCCTGTTTTCTGCCAGGATATTTAAGGCATCAGCGTCTAAAACTACTGGTTTTTCTGAATTTTTTAGCAGGTTTCCAAGCAAATTTATAGTAAAGGTTCTTGTTCCCAGTCCTGGGCCTAACCCAATTGCGGTATAATTGCCTTGCTCTTCAGTTTTGCAAAACCGACTTTCAGATTCATCAATGCACACCATGGCTTCTGGCACGGAGGTTTGCATAATTTCATATCCCGAAACGGGTACATGTGTGGTTAAAAGCCCTACACCCGAACGCAGGCAAGCTTTACAAGCAAGAATTGCAGCTCCCATTTTTCCATAACTTCCAGCAATAATCAGGGCATGGCCAAGGTTACCCTTGTGGTCAAATTTCTTTCTTTTTTTAAGCAAGCTTGCAGCAAACTCTTTATCAACGTATTGATAATCAGTTTCTATCTCATCAAGAAAGGTTTTGCTTAGGCCAATAGGTAGTATTTTAAGCTCACCTACGTGAAACTGCGATTCAGGAAATAAAAAGGAAAGAAATGGCAATTCAAGAGTCAGGGTGTAATCTGCCCTCACTGCATTAGTAAATCCTCCATCTAAACTTTTTGTTAGCTGAGAATTATCTTCGCTAAAAAAACCGGAAGGAATATCTATAGATATAGTTGTGGCAGATGAGCGGTTTAGAAATTGGATAATATCGTTAAACAACCCTGTAAGTGGCCTTGCAAGTCCAGATCCAAAAAGTGCATCAATAATTACTTCGTTTGATTTAATTCGTGGAAAATCTTCAGGGGCAATAATAAATTTAATATAACTTAGTTTCTGGATTAAAAGTCGCTCATAATTAATCAAGGAATCGCTTGACATTTTGTTACCGCAAATGTAAACCCTTACACTAAAACCTTTTTCGCAAAGCATTCTTGCAATTGCAAGTCCATCGCCACCATTGTTTCCGGGGCCTGCAAAAATCGAAACAGGTGTATTTGCGGGGAACCTATCCAAAATCCATTCAGTACAAATCCTTGCAGCCCTCTCCATAAGACTTATTGATAAAATGGGCTCGTTTTTTATGGTGTAAGCGTCAAGTTTTTTTACTTGTTCTGCGTTAAGAATTTTCATAGGCTTTTTAAATTATACTCACAAATTTAACAATTTTAGGATGGAAAATAGATTCAAAATAAATGAATCATTAAAATAGTAGCTCAAAACCGACCATTTTACCTTGCCTGTTTGATTTATCTTATTGATTAGTAATTGGTTAAGGAATACTTTAGGGATTGAAAAGTAGCTTTGAATCCATTTAAGGTATTGATTTAGAGGTTTTTGCCAGGCTGACGCATTTCTGTATAAATCGATATTTTTATCTTTGGTATCTTTTCAAATATTGCTACTTTTGTTGGCAATTAACTTAAACTTAATAAAATACTTTAATATGTCGAACAGAGGTAAGCACCCCAAGGGGCTGATGGTACTGTTTTTCACCGAGATGTGGGAACGGTTTGGATTTTATCTTTTAATAGGAATTTTCTTTTTGTATATGACGGCCAGTAAAGATGCTAACTTTCCAGGGATGGGATTTGGCGGACTGAAAGCAAGTGATATTTATGGGTCTTACCTTGCACTGGTTTATCTAACGCCTTTTATTGGCGGCCTTTTAGCCGACAGGTATCTTGGTTACCGACTTTCAATTACAATAGGAGGTTTATTATTTTCAGCTGGATATTTTCTGTTAGCAGTTAATAATGAAACTGCTTTTTTCCTTGCCCTGTTGCTTATTATAATGGGTAATGGGTTGTTTAAACCAAATATTTCGGCACTTGTTGGAAAAATTTATGATGCCGATCCTAAATATGCCGATCTCAAAGATAGCGGTTACAATATTTTCTACATGGGGATCAATATTGGGGCATTTATCTGCAACTTTATTGCAGCCTATTTAAGGCTTAATTATGGCTGGGGATGGGCATTTGCAGCAGCTGGTGTAGGAATGCTGCTTGGTGTTATTTGGTTTTGGCTAGGTCAGCTTAGAGCCCCTGATATAAAGGCAGTTGATAAAATTTCGCCAGCTGGAAAAGATGACATCCCAATGAGTAAAATATTTTACACCTTATTTTTACCTGCAATAGCTGCAGCAATTTTAGGGTGGGTAATTCCAGATAATATTTTTGGTTCAGATTCAACTGATGCGTTTCTGTTTTTTAGTATAGTGGTTGTAATATTCTACATAAATGTTTACCGAAAAGCTGAAAAGAGCGAGAAGCAGCCGATTAAGGCATTATTAGCTGTTTTTGGATCAGTTGTAGTGTTTTGGGCAATTTTCCATCAAAATGGTGCTGCACTTACTGTTTGGGCTGAAGATCACACCAACAGGGAATTACCTGAACTTTTGGAAAAACCTGTATCCTATTTGGGGTTAAACCAGGAGGTTTCTACCGAATTATCTGAACATGTAAAAACTGATTTGCATGGTGCACCAATTTTAGATGAAAATGGTGAACAAACTGTGGAAATGTTACCTGATTCCTATTTTCATAATATTCCGGAAGAAAAATGGCCAGAATCAGGAAAAACTAACCTTATTTCAACGGAACTTTTTCAGTCTATCAACCCAGGTTTTATAATCTTATTTACACCATTGGTCGTTGGCTTTTTCGGTTTCCTTGCCCGAAGACGAAAGAAAGGCCCTGTAACAACACCTGCAAAAATTGGATGGGGAATGGTCATTACTGCACTTTCTGCAGTTGTAATGATTGCAGCCGTTTATGCTTCAAAAAATGGAACTATTAAAGCTTCAGCAGCTTGGTTATTTGGTACCTATGCTGTTATTACTATTGGAGAGCTTTGCCTGAGTCCAATGGGGCTTTCACTGGTCTCAAAGCTTAGTCCACCAAGGATTACAGCTTTAATGATGGGAGGATGGTTTCTTTCAACCTCTATTGGAAACAAACTATCAGGAGTACTTTCTGGTATGTGGGATGTTTATGAAAACAAGGCTTATTTCTTCCTTACAAATGCATTGCTTGCTGGTGTTTCGGTAATCTTGATTTTTTCGATGTTGCCATGGCTAAACCGTGTAATGAAAGAACATATGGGAAAGAAAAATGAAGAGGAATCTGTAGAAGTAGAATAGAAATATCAAGATATTATTAACCTGAGTTCGATTAAAAATATTCACACAGTTTGAATTAATTTTTAGCAGAAATTGCAACAAATTTTTGAAGGACTATCGGGATAGTTCTAGAAAAATTGGTGTGATTTATGCAAAAATTAATCAAATCTAATA
>JBNKJW010000090.1:0-43387 GCA_050291445.1 Bacteroidales bacterium
AGTGAGGGTCATTGAGCTTGTCGAAATGCCTATATTGCTGATTATCAGTATTCGCTTCGACAGGCTCAGCGACCAAAAGTTAGTTTTGATATAGCCCCTAGTGCGCTTGCCAGGTGTTGTCACCAGAAACATTGGCCTTGACATGACACTAGTTCCTGGCAACTTTTTAAAGTTCTTAGGGCTGGGTTTTATTGCAGTAAAAGTCTAATCTAACTCCTATGTTGTTATCTCAATGCAACTCCCTTTCAGATCATTTAGTCTATATAATAGCGGGCCATAAAAGTCTACTTTTTTAATTAATCCATTGACTATCAAAAAAAAAGTAGTAAATTTAAGAAACTGGTTGTTGAAAAAAGAAAGTTGGTTATGTCAAACATTAATAAATTGAGCAAGCTAACCCAGAATACTGCTACAAATGATATTGATCTAGTTCTTGAACAATTGCATGCAGTGGTTTTTGTTTGCGATATCAAAGATTTGAGTGTTTTGTATATGAATAAGTATGCAAAACAGGTTTATGGTAATGGCTTAGGAAAAAAATGTTGGGAAGTATTTCAATCAGAATCTCAGGAGCCTTGTACTTATTGTTTAAACCATAAACTATTAAAAAGTAACGGTGATGTAATTGTGCATGACCATTTCAGCCCTTTTGATGATAAATGGTACGAAGTTCAGGAAAGAATTATTGATTGGAAGGATGGACAAAAAGCAAAACTAAGTATTTCCTACGACATTGACCACAGAAAAAGCGATGAGAAAAAGTTAATGATCTTGTATAAGCAACAAGAACTTTTTTCGAAAATATCGCGGGCTTTTAACAAGCAGGATGCATTTGCCAATAAAGTTAATAATGTTTTAAATCTGGTTGGGAATTTTGTTGATGTAAGCCGGGTGTCAATTTTTATGAACAAGCCAGAAATTAATGAAGCCAGGTTGGTTTATGAATGGAATAAAGATGGAATTAAACCAAAATTAAATAAACTAAAGAGAATAAAATATCATTCAGACAACCCTGTTTTTAAAAAGCTTGTAGAAGATAATGCCTTGAATGTCAATGATTTAAATGATGCAGAGTATACGGATTCGCTGGCTATTTTCAGGAAATTTGATGTAAGGGCCATGCTTATGCTCCCGGTTTTTTTGTATAACAGGCACATTGGCTTTGTAAATTTTGAAGATTGTGGTGAAATACGTGTGTGGCAGGATAGTGAAATTGAACTGCTCAAAACCTTTGCAAACATAGTTTCTACTTCTTTCGAGCGAAAAAGCATTGAAGAAAACAGGATAAGAAGTGAGCACAAACTGCGCGAAGCTAATGCCACCAAAGACAAATTCTTTTCAATAATTACACGTGATTTATTGTCACCATTTTCTGACTTGACCAGCCTTTCTTCTATTTTACTGGATAATTATCAAAAATGGGATGACCAAAAAAGGCTAAAGTTTCTTTCGTCAATTAGAGAAGCATCAAAAAGTGGGTATAAATTATTGGAAAACCTAATTACCTGGTCAAAGATGCAATCCGGTCAGGTTGATTTTTTTAGTCAGGAAGTGGATGTTCGGAGCGCAATCAGTCTTAGTATTGAGCAATTAAATGAACGGGCACAAAAAAAAGGTATTAAAATTACTGGTGTACCCGAAGATTTACAATTTGTAATGGCTGATTATCTAATGCTTAACACCATTATCAGAAATTTATTAAGCAATGCAATTAAATTTACACAGGTAAATGGACAAATTGAAATAAGGCTTAAAGAAATGGATGATTTTCTTGAAATTAGCGTTGCAGATAATGGGGTTGGTATTGAAAAGCAGCACCTTAACAGCCTGTTCAGAATTGACCTTGATAACTATAGTTTTGGACCTCTTGAAGAAAAGGGCACAGGTCTAGGACTAATAATTTGCCGAGAATTTGTGGAGAAAAATGGTGGCCAGATTTGGGTGGAAAGTGAGCTGGGCAAAGGAAGCTGCTTTAAATTTACTTTGCCTTTGGTGAAGAAGTGAAATCTGAAACTAGAGTTAAGTCAAATTTGATATTTCTGGCAATTAGCCAGGTGACAACACCTGGCTGGTGCACTTGTCAGGTGTTGTTACCTGACAAATTAGCCTTGACATGAAACTTGTATATTAGAAATTGGTGTATTTGCATTTTGATTTACAGCAACTTAAAATGTTTGCTAAAATTGAAGTCAAGTTAATACAAAAATTAGACTAATACACCAATACACAAAAAACAATTCTAACATCTTAAAGTTTCAAAGTTCAAGGTTCTAATTTCCAATTTCTGAACTTTATTTTTTCACCCCTATAATCTTCTGTATATCATTTAGTTTGTTCAAAGCTTCAACAGGTGTTAGATTAACAATATCTAGCTCTGCAATTTCATCTCTTATTTGTTTTAGTACCGGATCATCCAACTGAAAAATACTCATTTGCATTCCTTCACGCTTTTTGGTAATTTCTTCCACCGGCCTTACAGGTGTTTGGGTGTCTCTTGACTTTTCTAATTCGGCCAGAATTTTTTCAGAGCGCTGCAATACACTTTTTGGCATGCCAGCCATTTTAGCCACATGTATCCCAAAACTATGTTCGCTTCCACCTTTGACCAATTTTCGGAGGAAAATTACCCTGTTGTTAAGTTCTTTTACCGAAACATTGTAATTGGCTATACCCGAAAAAGATTTTTCCATTTCGTTGAGCTCATGATAGTGGGTAGCAAACAATGTTTTTGCTTTTGCCTGTGGATGCTCATGAATGTATTCAACAATGGCCCAAGCAATTGAAATTCCATCGTAGGTTGAAGTACCACGGCCCAGTTCGTCAAATAAAATCAGGCTTCTGTCCGAGATATTGTTCAAAATGTTAGCCGCTTCGTTCATTTCAACCATAAAAGTCGATTCGCCAACAGATATGTTGTCAGAAGCACCCACGCGGGTGAAAATTTTGTCAACCAGGCCTATTTTTGCGGCTTCTGCAGGCACAAAACTACCAATTTGGGCCATCATTACAATTAAGGCAGTTTGCCTAAGCAGGGCAGATTTACCAGCCATATTAGGACCTGTAATAATGATAATTTGCTGTTCCTTGTCATTTAAAAATACATCATTGGCAATGTAGGCTTCCCCTTCAGGGAGCTGATGTTCAATTACCGGGTGCCTGCCGGCTTTAATTTCAATTTCTTTTCCCTCGTTTAGCTCAGGTTTTATGTAATTGTATTCAACAGCAGTGGTGGCAAATGATAAAAGGCAGTCGAGCTGTGCAATTTTTGCTGCATTTAGCTGAATTTGAGAGATATACTCAGCTAAACTAATGACTAAATCATGGTACAATCTGGCTTCGATTTCACCAATTTTTTCTTCTGCACCCAAAATTTTTGATTCGTACTCTTTTAGTTCATCATTGATATATCTTTCGGCACTTACCAGGGTCTGTTTTCGCACCCAATTTTCCGGAACCCGGTCTTTATGTGTGTTCCTTACCTCAAAATAATAACCAAATACATTGTTAAAACCAATTTTTAGCGATGGAATGCCTGTACGTTGAACTTCTTCTTGTTGTATTTGTACCAGGTAATCTTTTCCAGAATAGGCAATCTTTCTAAGACTGTCCAGTTCTTCAGAAACCCCGTCTCTTATTACGTTTCCTTTAATTAGTTGTACCGGTGGCTCATCGGTAATTCCCGTTTCAATTTGTTCAATAATTGAGTGGCAGGGATTTAGTTGTTCGGCAATACTCATTAAACCTCCATTGTTCGATTTGGAACAATGTTCTTTTATTGGAATTATTGCTTTTAGCGAGTTTTTAAGTTGTAAAATTTCCCTGGGATTTACTTTAAGGATGGCTACTTTTGAAATAAGTCGCTCTAAATCACCAATTTGGTTTATGTATTTTTCAAGTGTAGATTTTTCTTCTTTTTCTTTTACAAAATAATCAACTATTTCGTGTCGATCTTTAATGGGTTTTAAGTTTTTTAAAGGCAGTACTAACCACCTTTTCAGCAATCTTGCCCCCATTGGCGAGCTGGTTTTATCAATAATATTGATTAAAGCTTTTCCTCCTTCGTTCACCGATGCCAGTAGTTCAAGATTACGGTTGGTAAATTTATCCATCCAAACATAGTGCTCTTGTTCTATGCGGTTTATCTTGGTAATGTGCTGAATTTTAGTGTGATGCGTTAAATCTAAATATTGCAGAATGGCACCTGCAGCCACATTCCCCAATTCCAGTTTATCAACACCAAAACCTTTCAACGATTTAGTGTCAAATTGTTTTAACAGCCGTTCAATACTGGTGTCGTGTGTATACATCCAGTCTTCAAGGGGATAGAGGTAATATTTCCCCTGGAGTAATTCTTTAAACTGGTTTTGTTTACTACGTTCAATCAGAACTTCTTTAGGTTTAAAACCGGCCAGTAGTTTGTCTATGTAGTCAAAACTACCTTCGGCACAGTAAAACTCACCTGTAGATATATCCAAAAAAGCAACCCCTGCATCTTTTTTATAGAGGTTGATGCACGCCAGGTAGTTGTTTTCCCTGTGTTCAAGCACATTGTCGTTTAACGAAACGCCAGGCGTAACCAGTTCAGTAACACCACGTTTGACGATTTTTTTAGTTTGTTTAGGATCTTCTAATTGTTCGCAAACTGCTACCCGCTGGCCAGCCCTGACCAGTTTTGGTAAATAGGTATCTAGTGCGTGGTGCGGAAAACCTGCTAGTTCAATGTAAGCTGCTGATCCGTTGGCTCTCCTTGTCAGCGTAATTCCTAATATTTTGGAAGCTTTTATAGCGTCTTCTGAAAATGTTTCATAGAAATCGCCCACACGAAATAATAAAATAGCATCCGGATGTTTTGATTTGATTTCCAGGTACTGTTTCATTAAAGGGGTTTCTGCTACTTTCTTTGCCACGGTTCTCTCTTGTTTGAGGATTTATAATATTTTGTTTCTTGTAGCTGGTTTCTTGTAACTGGTAAAGTCGTTGCAATTCAGAAACAAGTCAGAAGCTAACCGATACTAGTAACTAGATTCTAGTGTTATGTCAAGGCTTGTTTGTCAGGTGACAACACCTGACAAGTGCACCAGCCAGGTGTTGTCACCTGGCTAATTACCAGAAATATCAAATTTGACTTAACACTAGCAACTAGTGTCATGTCAATGCTATTTTGATGATATAAAAACCGCCAAGCGGGTCTGATTATAAAATGCTAAGCATTAAAAATAAGCTAATTACACAACTTAAGAGCCTGTTAAGCGGATAATCGCAACCGTCATTTAAGATGTGACTTGACACTAGTATCCAGAACCGCAAAGATATTAAATACTAAAAAATGAGGTGGGATTGTTAATAACTTTGGATATTTTGTTTCGAACCTTAATAATTGTAATATCAATCATCATCGTCTTCTCTATTGATGTCTTTATTTATATCAGGATTTTCTTTTTTATTATCCTCCTTTCTTTCTATGTCATCATTTACCTCTAACCTTTTGCGGCGTTCTTCTTTTTTTTCTTTTCGCTTTTGTAAAGTTACGGTTTTCCAAAAATCGGTCATTAATTCGCTTACAGTGTTAAATTCCTTTCTGTAAAAAACACCAATGCCCTGGGTGAATTGGTCTTCATTTTCACCAGCTTCGGAGCTCTGATTGGTTCTGTTAAATACTTTAGAGCGGAGCGTTCCTTTTTTGTTTAGTTTAACTTCAATTTCAACGTCACCTACTATTTTATTGGCTGAATTTTGTTCAGAGGTATTTGTTTCCTCATTATTATTTCCACGTCCTACACCAACATTTGTATTAATACTGACTCTATCGTTAAATAATTGGGTTGAAAGGGCAACTTCTACTTCATCCGAGGTCATTTCGCCACCTTTTTTGTAGTTTACACCAATATCAAAGTCATCACTAATCTTTGATAACCAGTTGCTTAATTGGTTTGATAACATCTCAAATGCGTTGTTTGAAACCGCTCCTCCACCTGCTGATGCATCATCATTTTTAAGACCGGGTAAAGGCTGAAATTGACCTAAAATCAGCAGTGAAAGAATTTGCTGGTTCAAATCGTTTTGATCCAGGCTGTTTACATTTGAACTCACAGGCTCTTTTGCATCAGGCAGATTAAGACCAAACTCAATACGTGGGCTCATCAGGTTTCCTTTTATGCCGAGCAGGCACTCTACATTGGTCTTTTGTTCTTTAAAAACGGGGGCTTTCATTAAATCATAAAGGGGAACTTTTCTAATAGGGTAAACTGCAGTCATGTTCATTGCTGCATTATATGGATCGCCACCCCAGCGGATGGTGCTGCCAGGATCTACTATAAACCTCTTATTTACCAGGTTTTGTAGGGTGAACAAATAGTCTCCTTTTGTTACCGTATAAGTTCCGAATAAAAATATGTCGCCAACATTGCTTACTTTAATGTCCAGGTTGCCCATCCCACGAACTTTTATCATGTCGCCAACCGTTTCATCCATAATAATTTGCATTTCGGCATCTGATGTTGCCTCTAATTCAAAGTTGATGTTCATACCACTCAGGTCAACCTGCTGTTCCTCTTCTTCAACTACTTTAGTAGTATCATAATTAACAAATGTAATATATTCACTTTCAGATACTTCGCTGCTTGTTGTGAGGGGGAGGAAAAAACGTGTACCGCGCTCAGTTTTCAGCTTAATGTTGATGTCCATGTTATTCGGATCGCCTTTTAGGTTGATTCCCCCGCTGGCATAAACAGTACCATAAAACAGAGATGAATCTGTTTCCTGGGTTTTTAGGAATAAAAAGTTACGGGGTTCAACAGTGATGTTCATTTTAATATCATCAAAGTTTTTGTGTGTTATTTTTCCTGATAACCAAGCATAACTATTCCTTCCAGCATTAATTTTCATGCGTTTCATAGTTATCATGTTGCTTTCTATAAACAAACTGTCGGTAAAATTATAGTAGGTATTCAAGTAGTTAACTTTAAAACCTGAATGGTCAAATTTTAATCCGGCATTAATATCCGGGTTTTTACCAGCACCTTTTATGTGAACATCGCCACTAATTTTGCCAACAATATTCGAAATGTAATTCTGTACAAAGGGAGATGCTGAAGCAAGCGGAAATTGATTGATTTTAACCTTAAAATCCATGCTGTCTTTTTGCATGTAATATTTGCCATCCAATATTACATTTTTTATATCAATTAGCTGTGTTTCAGTATGTAAGTCGAGAATGGAGTTTTTGTCGTCCCACAGTGCTTTTAATCTGATATCACCTAGTTTGTGCTCATCTAACTGCATGCCCAGGATTGAATCTACTGAGTTGACCTGAGGGTTGCCCAGAACGCTTACAATTTTCGTGCTTCCATACATGGTGCCTTTAAGTTCCAGGTTCATGTCGTCAACAAAAGTATTGAAAGAGGATAATTGAATTTTATCCAGGTTCACTTTCAGGGTATCTTTTTTACTTTCAGATAAACTACCACTTATATCAATTTTTTCATTTTTCGAACTATAAATAGCTATTTTTCCCAGATCAATATGGCTACTGTCTATAGCCATTTCATTGCTGTTAATGGTCCAGAAATTGTCTTCAAATGCAAAAGTTGAAGAATCCAGTTGCAATTTTATTAATGGATCGGCATTTTCTCTGTTTTCAAGAAAAGCAATTAAGGAAAAATCTCCGGTGTAATCCAACGAATCTATAACACTGTACCAATCCAGGTTTATATGAGCCTTGTCTTTTTGTAAGTAGCAGTGCATTAGCGAGTTGTCTAAGCTATTACTTTCGCTAAAGTAAATTTTACCAGCACTTAAATAAACGTTAAAACGGTCTTCCTGATTATCACAATTTATAATTAATTCATCAATTTTGGTTCCTGAAAAATCAGCTTCGGCACAATAAGCCTGTAAATTAAATTTTTCTGGTTCAAGGTTGTATGTTCCACTTAAATACGTGCCAGATTGAAAGCTAACTTCTGGAAAGAACATTTTTCCAATCCCTTTAAGGTCTTTTAATGTGATTTTAAAATCAAAATTATTGTCCTTTGCCAGGGCAGTGTATAAACTATCTTTGTTGTCGGTATGAATAAAGGAAGTGTCAGCCAATGAAGGCATCAAACTGTACAGGTATTTTTGAAATGATTCACCAACTTTGGTAGGTTTGATGTCTCCCCACAATTTCACATCAAGAAAATCGGAAAAGATTTGAATTGTCCTGACAGAGTCAATTCTATCGTAATCAGAGCTAACTGTGAGTTCTTTTTTATTAATCTTGCCATTGTTGTTGGTAAGTTCATTTATTTCGCAATCAAGTTTTCCAGTAAGGATATCAGGGTTAAGACCAGTAACACTGCCTTTCATCTTTAGTTTGGTGCTAAACAAACTATCGTCATATAAATGGAGCCGATAAGGCTGAAACTCATCAATTTTTGTGGTGAACTTTACCTTTGGTAAGTCTTCATTATTCACAAACATACCTTCTAAATAGAGTTTTAGATTGGGATCGTCTATTTTTAGTTCACCCTGATACACAAATTTGTTTATAATGGCATCAAAAGTTACCGACTGGTAGCTGTAACCCAACAATTCAAGATTATTGAAAACCCCATTCGAAACCCCTTCAATATCGCCTTTTGGGCTAATGTTAAAGTTGAGTGTATCAATAATATCAAATTTTCCAAGTTGATTTTTGTCAACAATATCACCTATTGCTAAATCTTTCCCCAACAAATCTCCGTTAATGTTCATGCTACCATTCTTGTGCTGGGTAAGGTTAATGTTTGCTGAGATATTTCCAATCTCAGTGATTACTTTTCCACGAGTTACCAACTCTTCAACTTTCCCCTTTACATTTCCTTTGTAATAGATTTTTCCTGCACTTTCAATAGATGTTGGTAGGCTAAGGAGACTTTTTTGCGGGTTTTTGGGTTCTTTAATGGTGTTTAAATCGGAAATTGAAGTGGTAAGTGTATCGATATTAATATTGAAGGTCGCTTTTTCAATATAGGGCAAACCCGAAATTTTAAAATTGGTTGTTAAACGTGTGTTTTTTGCATATTGCAAATCAAGATGCTTGGTATCCAAGTCGCTTAAGGGGCCTTTTATATCTGCGGTTAGTTTTAGTTTCTGATCAAACCCAATGAGTGAAGGAGCAAAGTAGGCTACATCGCGCATGCCAATAAGTGTTGAATCCGGAATCTGGACATTTAATTTTACCTGGTTAAAAAAATCACCAAAGGCATCCAGCGAAGGGTAGGTCATTTTTAATTTGGTAAAATAAATATTGCTGTTGTCGGTAATCAAACTAAATTTGTTTAAATCAATCCGGGTGTTTCCATAAAACACGTTCGAACTTAGTTTTCGGAGGTTAAAGCCCGACTTATCACTCAAACTAAGCGAATCAATATCAAGCATAATAGAGTTTCCGGCAAGCATAAAATTACTTCCGTAAAAATTGAATGGATCGACTACTAAATCCTTAAAATTAACGCCAAATTCATGTTCTACGGTATCGGGGACAAAATAGGCCAGTTTGGAGTTTTCAATAATAAGCTTGTTACAGTTTATTTTCCAGTTAGCAGTACTTTTTATTGTATCCACTTCGGAAACCGAATCAGAAGTAAAGGCATCTAACACAAATTGCAGGTTCATAACCCCTGCAGTATCGTATTTCAGGTTGAATGAAAGGTCTTTAATCCTTATTTTGTCAAGAACAATAAGTTCTTTTTGGTATTTTATTATGTCAATATTTACTCCAAAATAATCAATAAAAAGGAGGGTGTCTTTGTGTTGATCTTCAATGTAAAGTTTTTCAAAAACAATGTGGTCAAATATTGAAATATCTACTCCTTCAAGCTTTACAACTGTATTCAATTCCTCTGAAAGATAGGAAGTGATTTTTCCGGCGACCCATTTTTGTACAGATGGTAACCTAAAAACACCATAGGCTATTAAAGGTAAACCTATGAAAATAAACAGTATGATGAGTAATATTTTATATCGTTTCTTGATGACTGTTCATTTTTTGTTAGTTTTGCAAATATAAATGAAAAAAGATTTATTCAACTATAATTTACATTACAGGAATGTACTAAAATTCAATGAAAGCGACAATACTAGGGATTGAATCTTCATGTGATGATACTTCTGCTGCAATTATTCAGAATGGCTATATGTTATCAAATGTAATTGCTAATCAGGATGTTCATGAAAAATATGGGGGAGTGGTACCCGAACTGGCTTCCAGGGCACACCAGCAAAATATTATTCCTGTTGTTGACAGAGCAATTAAGTTGGCTGGCATTGAGAAACCTGATATTGATGGAATTGCGTTTACCAGAGGGCCTGGTTTATTAGGTTCATTATTGGTCGGAACCTCATTTGCAAAAGGTTTTGCTTTATATAACAACATTCCATTAGTAGAGGTTAACCATTTGCAAGCACATGTATTGGCTCATTTTGTTAAAGAGCAAGATGTTGATAGTCAGCAACCTAGGTTTCCTTTTCTGTGTTTGTTGGTTTCTGGTGGGCACACACAAATAATTTTAGTAAAAGATTATTTTGATATGCAAATAATTGGTGAAACCATTGATGATGCCGCCGGTGAAGCTTTTGATAAATGTGCCAAAACAATTGGTTTGCCATACCCTGGTGGACCACTAATTGATAAAAATGCGAAAGATGGTGACCCAAAGGCATTTAAATTTACCAAGCCCAAAATAAAGGAGTTAGATTACAGCTACAGTGGTTTTAAAACAGCATTTTTGTATTTTATCCGTGATAATATTAAGGATAATCCTGACTTTATTAAGCAGAATATGAATGATTTATGTGCCTCGTTGCAATTTACCATTGTTGATATCCTGATGGACAAATTAAAACTTGCCATTAAACAAACAGGAGTAAAAGAAGTGGCAATTGCTGGTGGAGTTTCTGCAAATTCAGGCTTGCGCAATGCCATTACCGAACTTGGAAAAAAAATGAAGCTGAACGTTTTTATACCCCCGTTTAAATTTACAACCGATAATGCAGCCATGATCGCCATTACCGGATATTATAAATTTTTGAAGAAAGAATTTGTTGGGCAGGATGTTACACCTATGGCAAGGATGCCGTTTTAAATTAGAAATTAGACACTAGGAAGAAAGCATATAGTTTGTCAGAACCAAAAGCCAATGACTTAAATACACAAATAAACCATATTTATGAATAATAAAGATTACACCTACGAACTTGAATTTAAAGTGCGCGATTATGAATGTGATTTACAGGGAGTTGTAAATAATTCTGTATATCAAAACTATTTGGAGCACACAAGGCATGAATTTCTGCTTTCGGTTGGGCTTGATTTTGCAGATATGTTCAAACGGGGAATTACAGCAGTTGTTGCACGTGCCGATATTCAATACAAAACCCCTTTAGTAAGCGGTGATAAATTTGTTTGCAGGGTGAATGTTGAAAAACAAGGCATCAGGTATCTTTTCCATCAGGATATTTTTCGTTTACCAGATGAAAAAATTTGTGTAAAGGCTGTTATTACGGCTGTGACGGTGATTAATGGAAAATTAGGCGTTTCGGAAGAGCTGGATGCTGCAATATTGAAGGTAGGAAATTAGTTTATTTGAACTTTGAACTTCGTTTTTAAGCCTAATTTCAAAGTTCTAATTTCCATTTTTATATAATTTACCGTCAAAATTACTGCTAAACGGCAAAATGTGTTATTTTTACCGTCAAAAAATTAATGGTGATTAATCCAGATAGAACAAAACCTTGGAATCAGCTTCCTGATTTGCCCCCACCCAATGAGAAGATTGAAAATATTGCTATTTTTAAAAAGTTGGTAAATGCACGCGCTGCATTGGCTGAGTTAAATGGACGAGTGATTGCAATTCCCAACCCTGCAATGCTTATTTCTACCATCTCCTTGCAGGAAGCTAAATCGAGTACAGAAATTGAAAATATTTTTACCACCAATGATGAGTTGTATAAGGCTACATCAACTTCGGAAAAAATGTATGATGGCCCGGCTAAAGAGGTGGTGAACTACAGAAAAGCTTTGTGGAAGGGGTATGGCAGAATAAAAAAGAATCCAAAAATAGATCGGGATTTTTTGTTAAACATTTTTCGTAAAATTACAAATTCACACCAGGGCTTAAGGCATCCATCTACCCCCACTGTAATTAGAAAAGGTGGCTCAACTGTAGGTGCCGGACAAGTGGTTTACACCCCGCCACGAGGAGAAGGAATACTTGAAAAAAAACTGGACAACCTTTTTGATTTTTTAAATGACGATAAAAAGTATCCGATTGATCCACTATTAAAAATGGCAATTGCTCATTATCAATTTGAAGCCATTCACCCATTTAGTGATGGAAATGGACGTACCGGCAGGATTATTAATATTGTTTATCTGGTGGCAAAGGGATTACTTGACTTGCCTGTACTTTACCTTAGTAGTTCCATAATTGATAATAAATCAGAGTATTACGAGCGTTTAGGTGGTGTTTCGCAAAGGGCCGATTGGAAAGGTTGGATCATTTACATTTTAAATGCGGTAGAAAATACCGCACATAACAGCCTGGCAAAAGTTAATGATATACTTACATTAATGGAAGCTACAAAAAAACGCATACTAAAAGAGAACAAAAACCTTTACAGCGACAAACTGCTTGAAGCTATTTTTTATCATCCGTATTCAAGGGTAAATATATTGGTTAAAAACAAGGTAGGTGCTGAAAAAACCATTCGAAAACGGCTGAATTTGTTAGCTGAGATGGGAGTTATGGAAAAACAGGTTCATAATGGTAACCATATTTATGTTAATGTTGAACTGTATAATTTGCTTGCTCAGTAAGATACGGTAAAATTGGCTATTTTTACAGTCTGTGGTCATCAACTATTAAAATTTACCGTAAAAAACATGAGTAAACGGTAAAATGGTGAAACTTTACTGTCGGTATGCGGTTAAAAACTCATCCAACCTACTTAATGCCTCTGACATATTTTTTCTTCCAAAACCCAATCTTACGCAGCTTTTATCATAATTATAAACCGAAGAGGGGAGGAGCATTACCCCTTTTTCATCGATCAGTTTTTTGCAGAAATCATCTATTTGGGCATCAATTTTTAGTTCCGGAAATGCTATGGTGCCGGCTTTTGGTCTTTCCCACTTGAAAATGTTTGTGTGTTTTTGCGCAAATTCATCTATTAGTGATAAATTATTCGTAATAATTTCGAGGTTGTTTGCTATAATTTCTTTTTTGTTCTGAAGCCCGATTATGGCCATAATTTCACTTGGTGCACTTGAGCAAATGGTGGTATAATCTTTAAAATTAGCTATTTGCTGAAATACTTTTTTGTTTTTAGTTGTCAGCCACCCAATTCGCAATCCTGGCAATGAGAAGGTTTTAGACATGCCAAACAAGGAAATTGAGTTTTCGTAAATGTCAGCAACCGAAGGAAGCCTGTCAGTTTCATTGTATTCTAAAAAACGGTACATTTCATCGGAAAATATGAAGATATTTCTTTCGCTGGCAAAGTTGATTATTTCCAGAAGGTCTTCATTAGAAATTGTTGCCCCGGTTGGGTTGTGCGGAAAATTAAAAACAATGAGTTTAGTATTACTTTTTACCTGATCAAACAAATCCTGAATGTTGAATTGCCCATTTGCATCAGGCAGCCACTTTGAAACCTTGCAACCCTGACTATTTGCTACTTCGTACAACGATTGGTAGCCCGGAAAAGTAGTAATTACATGATCGTTTTGCTCTAACAACACATTCATGGCAATAAAAATACCTTCTTCGGGCACTAATACCATTACTTCTTCCTCGGTTATATTTTCATACAATTTAGTAATTTCATTACGTAGTAATGGATGTCCTTGCGATTCAGTGTAGGCAATGGTTAAATCGTTCCAAAGATAAAGTGATTCGGCATCAGCCATGCCCAGTAAGTTGTTCATTTTTAATGGTTCACAATCAGAGCAGCTTATCAGGTACTTTGTAGTAAATTCATATTTTGCAAAGTAGCGTTCAAGTTCAAATGGTTTAATTTTCATCTTAATGTTATTAATTTAGGAATTCGGATTTCCAAAAATAAAAAAGTTCCAAGTATACCAAAAGGATACCTCGGAACTTATATACCGAACCGCTGTTAGAAATTGGTTTGCTTCACAAGCTTGCAAACCAATTACTGCCAGTTGATCGGCATATACAAAGTCATTTTGAAATTTCAATTTACAATATTTCAAACTGGCTTAGTATAAATTATGTGTGGTATGTTTTAATAGGTAATTTCTACTGAATTAACCCCATTTACCCCTAGTTCTCTAAATTTTTCAACCAGGTTTTTACCAAGGTTGGTCACTAAGTCTTCTTTTAATTTATCCATTGCAGCCCATTCTTCCGAACCTGCCAAATAACTGAAATCAATTTCATCGCTATTTGTTGAAGCACATGGTATGGCACATACAGGTGTTATTTTATCCCAATCAACCAAAATTAAAAGTCCCGATAAAATACCTGCTTCATAAGTTTCACCTTCCAGTTTTGGGTATTTCGAATTTTGTGGTATTGTATAAAAAATTGCCACGTTTTCTTCATCCCATTTATCCGACCATTTTGAAAGTTTGTTCAACCAATCTCCAAGCTGAGGATTTTTGTCCTTAATGGTTTCCCAAACTGTATCATTTTCGCTAAAATAGGAGTAAGCCAGAAAACTAATATGATTTTTTGAATTAGACTGTCCGCAAGAATAGAATAAATTTGGAGCTTTGGTTTGGTAGAAAACCGGGTTATTATTTTCTTTATCAAACTGGCTTAGCATATTTATATCAATAACATTAAGGTTGACTTTTCCATCAATCACTTTAATGTACTTTTTGATGCTATCTGTACAAAGCGTTCCCACTTTATCTTTATTTAGTTTGTAGTTAAATGCCAGGCCTTGAATATTGTTTCTAAAAACCTGAACATCATCGAGTTGCTGCTGTGGGCCTTCATAGGTGCCTACTGAATCGCAAGCGACAATTAAACTTGCAATAAATACAAAAACTAGTAAATTTTTAATCATAATTTTGGGGTTAATAATTATTTAAAATTTGTTAAATGCAGATAGATTTTCTGTTGTAATTATCAGTGTGTGTTTAGTTTAGACATACTGAGAAAATGGGGACTGTATCAAAACTAACTTTTGGTCGCTGAGCCTGTCGAAGCGAATACTGATAATTAATAATATAGGCATTTCGACAAGTGGTATGCTGAGTACTTCGACTAGCTCAGCATGCCACCTACCGAAGTGCTCAATGCCCCTCACTTTTACGACTTTTACCTACGGTGAGGGCTTCGCCGTTGATACAGCCCCTAATGACTAATTAATTGACATAAAGTGCAATTACTCTCTTAGATAAATATTGATTTTATCTGCTGCAACATAAGCCCGAATAATGGAATAAAATGGAATAAAGTTGGTGCTATTTTTTTCGCCGTTTTTGTAGGATTTTATTAAAAGTCCATTGTCTGCAAGTATAAATTCGTTAGTGTATTCTTCATTTTCCCTTTTATAAGTGAGATCACTTCGTGTCCACGAACCATTGGTGAAAAATGCTTTTGTATTTCCAATGTACAATGTGGTGATTTTATCCATGTTGGTCTCATTAAATTTAAGCTGCATTTCAAAATCAGCTTTGGTGATTTGTGCATTTACAAAACTTTTTAATCCAGCTAAAAGCAATACTACTAATACTAATTTTTTCATTGTTGAATTTTTTAATTAAAAATTGATTTTGCTACAAATATGGGCACAATAAATGGCAAATGGTTTGCAATTAATTCAATGTTTATTAATAAGGCTTTAAGATCTTGGTAATTAGTGTGTTGATGGTTGTTGTGTTTTGTGGGTTTGTACTGAAAGGGCTATTAAACCCCAATATTCAAATGCATAATTAGGGTTCAATCACTAAGTTGCTCTAAATCTGGGTTTACCAAAGCTTACCATTAGTTCACTCCGTTTAATTTTGTTGAGCTCATCATTCCTCCTCGGTTCTGATGCCTGATTTCGGTTAAACCCTAATTCCTACCACAACAATATCATCTACCTGTGGTATTTTGCCTTTCCAGTTTTGAATTGTTTTATCAAGGATTTCTTTTTGTTCCCTCATTTTTTTATCTGTATTCTTTAAAAGCAACTCTCTAAAACGCTTATACATAAATTTTTTCTCTTTAGGGCCTCCAAATTGATCTGGATAGCCATCAGAGAAAATATAGTAGCTGCTACCTGCTTCCATATCAATTTCGTGTAAAGTAAAGTTATCCATTAGTTCGTATAATGCAATGGGCATTTTATCTGCTTTTATTACTTTAATTTCTTGATTATCAGTTGTGTAGTAGAGTGGGTTGTTGGCTCCGGCATATTGCAGTTTTTTATTTTCATTGTCAATACTTAGTACAGCAATGTCCATCCCATCCCTAATTTCGTCACCTGTAGTTTGATTAAGCGATTTTATCACATTTTCTCTAAGCTTGTTTAGTATTTCATCGGGCCGGGTAATTCCTTGTTCGTTTATAATTTTATTTAAAAAGCTGATGCCAAGCATGCTCATAAATGCCCCCGGCACACCATGACCTGTGCAATCGGCTGCAATAGCAATAGATTTGCCGTTTTTTTGGCCTGTCCAGTAAAAATCGCCACTCACAATATCTTTGGGTTTAAACAAAACAAAATGTTCTGGTAGTATTTCTCTTCGGTATTCATCCAAAGGTAAAGTTCCGGTTTGTATTCTTTTGGCATAAACTATACTGTCTTCAATTTCCTTTTTTTGTTCTTGAATCTGATCCCGCTGTTTAACTACCTCAGCAGTTCTTAATTTTACTTGTTCTTCGAGATGTTCGTTGCGTTTTTTAATGCTTCTTATGCGTAAATAAAACAATAGTAAAACCGTTGATATTAAGATGATTATAGCGGTAACCTTAAACCATGTTCGTTGCCATATGGCAGGTTCAATTATTACCGAAATTTCAGCTCCTTCCTCGTTCCAAACTTCATCGTTGTTTGAACCAATTACTTTGAAAACATAGTCGCCCGGAGGCAGATTGGTGTAAGTGGCATAGCGTTGAAATTTAATATCTACCCAATCTTTATCAAAGCCAATTAAACGGTATTTGTACTGGTTTTTTTGTGGAAAAATATAGTCAAGTGCCACAAAATCAAACGAAATGTCTTTTTGGGTGTGGTCCAAAATAATCATTTTCTTTTCACTTATAGCGGTGTCAAATTTCATTTCAGCATTAGAAACTTTAAAACCAGTAATCACTACCGAAGGTTTGTTGGGGTTATCTTTAATTTTTGCCGGATCGAACACATTAAAACCACCAATTCCTCCAAAAATAAGCTCACCGTTTCTTTTTTTATAGAAGGAGCCTACCAAGAATTCGTTGCTTTGCAAACCATCGCTAATGTTGTAGTTTCTGAGCTTTTTGGTTTCGGGGTTAAATTTTGAAAGGCCACTGTTGGTCGATACCCATAAATTTCCCTCATTGTCTTCTAAAATGCCCATGATTACATTATTTGGGAAGCCATCTTTTTCATCATAGCTAATAAACAAATCGTTTTTGCGGTCGTATAAATCAAGTGAGCCTTTAGTGCCAATCCATAATCTTCCTTTGCTGTCCTCAACAATGGCATAAATTCGGTCGTTTCCAATCGTACTGGAATCGTTTTTGGCGTATTTGTATCGTTTGAAGGTTTTTGTTTTTTCATCCCATTTGTTAAGCCCGCCACCAAAGGTGCCTACCCAAATGGTTCCCAGATGATCTTCAAAAATGGTAGTTACTTCGTTGTTACTTAAGCTTTTTTCATCATTTTTGTTGTGTTTGTAGATTGTAAATTCCTGGTTTTCAGGGTTGAATATGTTTATACCACCTCCCCGGGTAGCTATCCATAATTGTCCTTTTTTATCCTCAATAACCCGCCAAACGTGGTTGTTGCTAATGCTTGTAGGGTCTTCAGGATTATTTTTATAAACTTTAAACCGTCCGGTTTTTGGAAAAAACTGGCAAAAACCACCACCATCCGTACCTACCCAAAATCGTTCTTTTGAATCTTCAATAATTGTTCTTACATGGTTATGTGGCAGACTTGTCGGGTCATTGGGTTTGTTTTTGAAATGGATAAACAACTCTTGTTCCACAATAAATTGATTAAGTCCACCCTGTACCGTACCAATCCAGATTCTACCTTTGTTATCTTCGTAAATATTCCTTACCTGGTTAGAGCTTAGGCTTTGGTCATTGTACGGATTGTGCCTGAAAACACTCAAATCTTCAGCTGCGCGGTTCCATTTATTAATGCCACCTAAGGAATTACCAATCCATAAAATACCTGCTTTATCCTGATATAAGGTGAGTATTTCGTTGGTTTTTAACGATTTTAAATTGGACGGATCGTGTGAGTAGGTATAAAACTGTTCTGTTTTTTTGTCAAAACTGCTAAGTCCGCCTTTATCTGTGCCAATCCATATTATTCCATCTTTGCCCTCGACCAATGAGCTAATTGCGTCACTTCCTGGTTCTTTAATTTCTGAAAAAGACTTAAATACCTTAAATTGTTTTGATTGCAGGTTGTATTTTATTAAACCTTTTTCTGTTCCCAGGTACATATACCCGTCAATTGAATACAGACCTGTTCTGATGTTGTTTAAATCAGGAGCATTACCAAAAGTAATTGTTTCAAATTTTTCGGTTTCTACATCAAGTTTTGATAATCCAGCATTGGTCGTTATCCAGATACTGCCAGTTTTATCCATAAAAATATGGTTGACAGAATTATGTGCAAGACCATCTTTGGTGTAATAGTGCTTATATTTTTTAGTTTTCCTGTTTAATCTGTTTAGGCCATTTTTTGTACCAATCCACAAAAATTTTTCAGAACCAATTATTGCAGTGATGTTTTTATTGCTAATTGCCAGGGAATTATTTTTGTTGTAACTGTAGGATTGAAAAGTTTCATTCAACTGGTTAAATTTATCAAGACCTTCGCCCCGAGTACCAATCCACAAAGAACCTCCAAACTCAGGAGGATCTACATACAAACAATTGATTACATTATCTGAAATAGATGTTGAGTCTCCTGTTTTGTTGCGGTAGACTTTAATGGTGTAGCCATCATATTTATTGAGCCCGTCAAGCGTGGCAAACCACATAAAACCTTTGTTGTCTTGCGCAATACCATAAACCGAACTTTGCGAAAGCCCATCTTCTAATGAAATATGTTCAAATTTTATATGCGGACGCTGCGAGTAAAGTGTTGTACTATAGGTTGTTATAAGTATTAGTACCCCAAGTTTGACTAATTTGTTCATCTGTAAAAAGGCTGGTTTCATTTTCTATAATAAATATACTCAGAAAAATTGAGAAACAATAATTAAGCCTTTTGTGTTTTAGGAGCGAAACTTTTAACGTATTTTATTTTAAGGTTATTTGAGAGAATGACTTTGAAAGAAAGGCTGCAAGTAATTTAAATCCATTCCAACTTATCCACTGTGTATTCGTTTTGTTCATTACCTGTATTTACAGTTCCTGCCGGTTCAATCAGCAAAACTTTGCATTCTTTTTCAGCTCTGGGTTTATGTTCTACACCTTTTGGAACAACAACCATTTCACCTTGTTTAACAACAACAGTTTTATCTCTAAAGTCAATGCACATTTTGCCCTCTGTTACAATAAAAACTTCGTCTGTATCCTGATGCGAGTGCCAGGTAAATTGGCCTTTGAACTTTGCCAGCTTAAAATGATAATCATTTAAAGAAGCTATAATTTTTGGCGACCAGGCTTTATCAATTAACTTAAACTTTTGTTCCAGGTTTATTGGTTGCATAAGATTTGTGATTCTAACTGGCTGTGTAGTAGCTATTTATGTCTGTCTTGAAATTGAGTATCTATAAATTTTAGGTTTGAAGTCAGATGACCAAAGTCGGAAGAGTTGAAAACTTCTTACTCTTTTCTTTGGACTTCTAGCTTCGGGTTTGTCCTTTAGCCAATTTTTTAATTTATTGGTATATGACTAGTGTTAAGTCAAATTTGATATTTCTGGTAATTAGTCAGGTGACAACACCTGGCTGGTGCACTTGTCAGGTGTTGTCACCTGACAAATTAGCTTTGACATGACACTAGTGAATCAATTTCTAATTTTTTAATTATCGATCGAGCAAACGCCTTTCTTCAAATACTTCCCAAAGATATTTTCCAAATTTTAGTTCCATCATTAACCGAATAAGACCAGTATGCGCTAAAAATGCACCACGTTGCAATTTTGGCAGATCTTTTACGGTTGCCGAATAGTCCATGTAAACCATTTCTTTGCTGCGCTTAAAGTTTTTCATCATGTTTTCAACCACCGCCTTGTCAATTTCAAGTGCCCTGGTTTTATAGTTCTTGATAATTTCAAGTAATGAATCACGGGTATTTAAATTGAGTAAAATGAGATTTTCTAGTAAGCCCCAATAGTTTTCTTTAATTGATTTATTAGCTGCAGGTAAATGATTATCAAGCATATATCTTAAAACATCCACATTTAATATATAATCTTCAGGCTGTTCCATAATTGCTTCGAGACTTTCTAAGTAATTATCGCGGTCATGCAGTAGGCGTTCAATTTCAATATCAACCAGCTCAAGCAATGCTGATATTCTGTTAATGGAAGATTTAAGTTCGCGCGGAATATTTGGTTCTTGTTTGTATTGCAATAAACTTAACACCTGCGATCGGTTATGCTGCGGAATAGTCCTGATTTGAAGCTCCACCCTCATATCTTTGAATTTTTTCATACTGGGGTTCGAAAACCAGCTCTCAGGCAGTTTAAATACCATTTGTAGGCACGATTGGGTACAGGCATTGCCAGAGACTTTGTCTTGAGGGAAATAGGTTTCTACTACCTCAAAATTCTCGTGGATAATGTCCGATAAGCGATTAATTTCCCTTACAAATAGGGGGATCATCCTAACTCCAATCACATCAGGCAGTTCCATGATAGTTTCCCGAATTTGAAACCTTCGGTTTTTGGCCTTGTCGAGAATGGCCCAAAGCTCTTTAACCCTGGTGCGAAAAGGCACCGCAAGCTTGATGTCATTTTCATCGACTAAACGTTGTAAAAGTTCTCTTAATTTATCATGAATTATTCTGGCAACAGGTTCTAACTGTTTATGCTCCTGTTCTATTTTGTTTATATCAATAATGTGGTTTGCCATCTGACTATACTTTTGTATTCTTTTTTTTAATTTTTACAAAAGTAGGTTTTTATATTTGATTTTATTAAAAATGTGCAATGAATAGGCCCAATTCAGTAGATTGTTTTTTAGTTCTGAAACTAAAAGACTTATTGAAAATGTAGAAGTTGAGTTAGTTTAGCTGCTTTAGGAGTTTTTCTGTTTATTTTTACTAATTGAAAGGTACCAGTTATTGAATTCGGTATCAAAGACTATTTGCTGGCCAAATTTTTTTTCATATAATTCTTTTTCTTTCTCGGTTAAGTATTTATTGTCTAAATGATAATTCCAGCTATTTCGCACTGGAATATACCGGCCTTTCCTCCACCAGGTTCTACTTTCTTTGAAAAAGGGTTTTCTCTTCATTTTGCACAATGCTTAACTGATGAGGAAACCAAAGTAGCTCCCTCATCATTACCAACTAAAACAAAGTATAATTGAGGCGTAATAAATCTGAAGAAATGACAACTTGGCGTAATTTTGTCATAGCAGTATTAATCATGCTAAAGCATGAAATCAGAATTTGTTGCTTTGGCCAATCCAATAAATACAATTTTTAAGCAGGAAAACAACCTTATTTGTTTTTAGTAGTCAGCTGGTGTATGGCTTGTTTTCAAGAAATTACTTAACCCTCAGACTTTTTCTGTTTTAAATATTCGTAAATACTTTCCAGCAACTCATTTTCGTCGAGAGGTTTGGTCAAAAATCCATCACAGCCATGGTCAAAAGCCATTGTTTCTCCTTCAGCAGTAACATAAGCAGTTTGAACAATAACTGGTAGTTTGGGGTTTATCTCCTTAATTTGTTTGGTTGCATTGAAACCATTTAATACAGGCATTTTAATATCCATAAGTACCAGGTCAATATCCCTGTTTTCTTTACACATGTTAACAGCTTCCAGTCCGTTTTCTGCATGTAGGATTTTGCATTCTTTCTTTAAATCACTGGTTAGTATGGATTGTAGGTATAAAAAATTGGTGATATCATCTTCTGCAATCAATATGGTATATGTTTCATTTTTTGCAGATGTTTTTACTTCATTATTAACTAGTCTTTTATCCTCCATTAAATCAATATCATAAGGTTTATAGGGTATAATGGCCATGAATTCAGAGCCTTTTCCTGGTTCCGAAATAAGTTCTATTCTGCCTCCAAGTATCTCTGCATATTCTTTCGCTATTGATAATCCAAGACCAAGGCCTCCCACAACTTCCTCCTGATCTTTATGCCCCCTTACAAATTGGTCAAAAATAGTTTTGTGGATTTCATGTGGAACTCCTATTCCAGTATCTTTTACACGTAAAACTAATTCATTATTAGATAATTCGCAGCCAAAGTCAATTTGTCCCTGCTTTGTAAATTTGAAAGCATTTTCAAGTAATTGACTCAGGATGGAGCTTATTTTAATGCCATCAGAAAATATTGTTGATTGCTGTTTTGAAAGTTTTTTATGTAAATTAAACTGCAAATTATTTTGATTTGCTGTCATTGAAAAAATAGCATATAAATCATCACATATATTGTTTACACAAACTTTTTCGCCAACAGCTTCAATTTGTTTGGTTTTTAATTGTGATATTTCAAGAATGTTGTCAATTATTTTCAACAAGCGTTTACCACAGCTTTTAATTAAACCAATGTATTCGCTTTTTTTGTCATCCTTTAAATTTTTTCTATCTAATAATCCTGAAAAGCCAATAATCCCATTCATTGGAGTTCGGATTTCATGCGACATATTATTTATGAATTCGGTTTTAAGCCGATCGCTGGCTTCTGCTTTTTCTTTGGCCTTAATAAGTTCAAATTTTTGTTTCTCGTTTTCGTTTTCAAGCATGTATATTCTTAAAGCATCTTCTATCACTTTTAGTAAATGCTTTTCATTCCATGGTTTTTGTATGTACTGAAATATATGGGCATTGTTAATTGCATTTTCAATAGCTTCAAGGTCAGTATAACCAGTAACTAAAATTCTGTTTGGCTTAGGATGTTTTTCAAGTGAATATTTTAAGAATTCTACACCTGTCATTTCCGGCATGCGCTGGTCGCTAAGCACTAAATCTATATTCTGTTTATCAAGTATTTCAATGCCCTCTTTAGCCGATTTTGCTGTAAAGACGTTGAATTTTCTCCTAAAAGTATTTTTAAAAATTCGCAAATTGCTTTCTTCGTCATCTACATATAATAATGAAAACTTTTCCATCAGTTAATCTTGTTTTATCGCATTGTTAATTATTTCTTTTAATTCATTGTATTTCCAGGGTTTGGGGATAAACATAGAAAGCATGTACTCTTCAAATGCTCTTTTTATGTCTTCATCTTCGCTACACCCTGAAATTATTAGGCGGTTTGGAGGAGTATCAGGAAACATGGTTTTAATTTTTGCTAACAATTCCACTCCAGTCATTCCTGGCATCCTTTGGTCGGTTATTACCACATCAACGTTTTCCTTTTTAAGTATTTTTAGTGCATCATGACCTGATATTGCTGCATGCACAGTAAAATCCCTTCGAAAGGTATTTTTAAAAATCCGGAGGTTGATTTCATCATCATCAACATACAGTAGTTTGTGTTTTTTTGGCATATTGGTTTGGTTTAACTAATTGGCAATATAATTAAAAATTCGCTACCGTCCTCTTCTATTGAGTTAACTTTTATCTCACCATGATGTTCTTTAATAATCCCGTATGAAATTGATAAACCCAAGCCGGTTCCTTCTCCCACTGGTTTTGTGGTGAAAAAGGGATCAAATAGTTTTGATTCAACTTCTTTAGGAATTCCGTAGCCATTATCTTTTATAGAGATCTCAGCTTTGTCGTTATTGCGCTTTGTTGTAATCCATATTTTTCCTTTTTCCGAAATGGCATCAATAGCATTGGATAATAGGTTTAAGAATACCTGGTTCATTTTTCCGGGGTAACATAATAACTTTGTAAGGTTCCCATCATAATTCTTAACTATATCAATATGGTTTTTGTATTTATTTCTGAGCAACAGCAAGGCCATTTCTATGCCATCATGTATGTTTGCATAGCTCATTTCACCTTTGTCAATTCTTGAAAAATTGCGCAGGCCTTGTATTATTTCTGCAGTTCGATCTGCGCCTACTTTAATGTCGTTAATTGTCTCAGGAACAGCTTTATAGGCTTCTTTAAAGTAGTTCTCTTCTTTCAGTTTCTCAATGGTCTTCAGTCTGTTTTTTAAATCATCACTATCAGGGTTTAACTTGCTTATTTCATCAATAATTGGTTCAATGTCTTTAAAATCTCTGAGAAGACTATTAATTCCAGCATAGACAAAGTTGATGGGGTTGTTAATTTCGTGGGCAATTCCGGCTGATAATACACCCAGTGAGGCCATTTTTTCTGACTGCACAAGTTGTTCCTGCATGTTTTTTAATTCTTCCAGGGTTGTTCTAAGTTCTTCATTGTATTTGTTTAGTTCGCCATTAATCCGGTCTATCTGTTGCCTTTGCTTTAATAGCTGTTCCGATTTTTTCTTATTTTGACGATAGGCATACAACACAATTGCAATCAAAATCAATGAAAACATTAGGATAATCACCAAAAGCTTCATTTGTTCTTGTTGCTTATCAATAATTACTTCTTTGGTACTTAGGATTTGGTTACGTTTTTCAATTTCTGTGTTGATACTATCAATTTTTGTTTCTTGTTGATTAAGTATTTCTTTATTGTGCAAAATTTCCTGCTTATATTCCTGCAACAGTTTTCCATTTTTTATTAAGCTGTCTTCCATTGCATTGAGTAAACTTCTCTCATGCTTTATTAGTTGCAGTTGTTGATTTAGTATAGTTTTATATTCTTCAATTTTTGCTAATTGTTCTTTTGTAATTTCTTTTTGTGTTTCTATTTCAGTTTTTTGTAAAGCCAATTGCTTATTTTGTTCCTGGATATAAGAATTCCTTTCTTTTATACTTTTGTTCAGGTTACCTAATTTTTTTTCCATGTCTCGCAAACTATGCTGCGATTTTAAATAAACATTGGCAATGTCAATTTCAGTCCCACCCATTAGCAAAACTTCATCACCAAGTGTAAGTTTTTGGTTTAATATGTTAGGTTTGTTTATTTCAAACAAGAGTTTGTCGTCCTGAGCATCATATAAATTTAGCATTACGTAGCTTTTGTTTTCATAATTGTCGCTAACTAGCAAAATTTCTTTACCTTCTATCAAATCAAATACATGCAAATAATGATTGAGTTTATCTTTGCCAATAAATATGAGCTGAGCTGACTGTATTGTCTTATCAGGTTCTTTTAAAACAGTCAGTTTAATAGGTTTTTTTTGAATTTTCCTGGTTTTAGCCATTTTGGTAAGCTCTTCAATGATATCCTTATCCTGGCTAAGTACAACAATGCTAAATTCACTAAAACTTTTGTTTTGCCACGTTATTTTGTTACCAAAATTATAGATATAGCTTCCCACCAGCTGTTTTCTAAGTACTTGCGAAGACAGTTCTTCGGAAGGATAGAAAAAGGCTAGAAGCAAGCCTAAAAGGTATTTACAAACTTTTATTTTGCTCACAATTTTGTAAAATTATAGTTCAACTTAACCAATACTCTTCTTTGTGCCTGCCTGTATCTTTCAACCAGCCTGTTTGATGTGTGGTAATATACTTCATCAAAAATATTGTTAATACAAAGCTGTATATCAAGGTTTTTAAATGGTGTGTAAGTTATACTCCCATTAAAAACCAGGGCATAATCAATATAATTGCTGTTTGTAGCAGTAATTGTTTGCGGATTTTTACGTTTGCCAAGGTAATTTGTCCGTAAATTAATGGCCATGAAATCAAACAAATGGTACTCAATTCCTGCGTTGGCTGTGTGCTTAGCAATTTCAGCAACTTCTTTTTTATTTTCATCATAACTGTTGTTGAAAGTGTAGTTGGCATACAGGCTTAGTTTTCTTGAAGCATATTTTGTTGAAAACTCCACACCATCTGTTTCAATTGTCCCTTTGTTTATCCATTGAAAATTGTCACCATCACCCAATACATTTTTCACAAATGCTCTGTCTAAGCTATTTTTGTATAACGATATGCCTATCAAAAAATTTTCGTTAAAGTAAAAACTATTAGAAAGTTCAATTGATTTCATCTTTTCTGGTTCTAAACCCGTGTTTCCAATACCATCAGTATAATCCCAGGGTTTTGGTGCCCTAAAAGCTTCGGCATACAGTAGTTTTGAAACCATGTTTTTTCCACTATAGAGCAAACTTATTCGCGGTGTAAGAACCTGGTTGTAAACACTGCTGTTATCAAATCGTAAGCCACCAATTAACAGTAGTTTTTGCACAATTTCGTATTCACTTTCAAGGAAAAGGCTTAACAAATTATTTTGCAGCATATTTGGTTTAGGGGGAGGTGCTGGTATTTCAGTATTAGAATTGCTGAGAGTAACTGAGAATCCTTCGGCAATCTCCTCATATTCAGCTGATAAGCCGACTGTGAGTCTTAGTTTTTTTTTGTAGTAATAATCCACAACACTCTCGAAACCAAGCAAGTAGTTTGGTCTGAAAAAACCAACCTGTGCTGTATCAACAATGCGGGTAATGGTATTATCCAATACTGTAGCATTTCTGTTATAGATTTTAGAAGAAAGGCAAAGCTTATCTGAAAACTTGTGTTGGTGTTTCAGGTAGGCATTGATGAACATGATGTTCCATAAAGTCCCGTGATCCTGATAAATGGTTCCAACGGATGGATAAAATGTTGCCATTGAAGCCTGTTTGTTTAAAAAATTAGCACCAACAGTGAAGTTTTTATACCTGACCTTTGCATCAAATGAATAATCATGTTCAAAGTTTTCCATTTGCGCTGTCCAGTTATTGTCCCCGGCTTCACCTTTTAAATCTGCTTTTTTTGTGGTTTTGTAATTGCCCGAAAGTCTTAGGCCAAAATCGTTTTTCTGGTAACCAAAATTAAGGTTGGCGTTGTAAGTGTTAAAATTTCCACCCAATACGCTTGCAGAAATACCTACATCGTTTTTAGTAATGATATTGATGATGCCCGAAATAGCATTGGTACCATAAACAACAGATGCAGGGCCATAAACCACTTCAATTCGTTCAATATTTTCAAGGTTGTACTGGCCGCCAGCATAAAAACCACCTGAATTTAGTTCGTTTACCTGTATTTCATCTATTAACACAAGAATCAGGTTATTCTGACTGGGTATCCCTCGCTGAAAAACATAGCTGTTGAAGCCCATGATATTCCTGAACTGAAAACCTGGCAGGTTCGAAAGGGCTTCATCTAATGTGAAGTAGCCATTTTCTTTAATTTCTTTGCTGCTGATGATATGAATTGAAGAAGGAACCTTGGCAACCTCTTGTGGTACTTTCGAAACCGAACTTACACGCATGTTTGAAAGCTCAATAAGGTTGTAATTGTACACATCAATACTGTCATCCTGCGAAAAAACAGGATAGATGAGCAAGAATGACAGCAAACTTATTAAACTTACGCTTTTTAACATCTTAAAAATAGTATAATTTGCTACTTATTATTCGCCAAGTTTTAACATTTCATTGATGACTTTTATTACTTCTTCTCTTTCCCAGGGTTTTTGTATTAACTGATATAGTTGATATTTGTCAAATGCTTCGTCAATTGCTTCCTGATCAGAATATCCCGAAATTATTAGCCTGTTTGGGGGAACTTTTTCAAATCTTTTTTGAACTTCCTTTAAAAACTCAACACCAGTCATTTCCGGCATCCGCTGGTCGGTAATAATTACATCAAAATCAGTATTTTCAATCAACTTTATTCCTTTTTGGGCCGAATCAGCTATGAAAATATCAAATTCTCTTCGAAACGAATTTTTGAATAAAACAAGGTTTTTTTCTTCATCATCAATGTATAGTATTTTTGGTTTTGTTTTCATAACCTTTTTTTCAAATTTCTCCCATTTTTTCTATGCAATTGGTAATTCAATAACAAACACAGTCCCTTTGCCTTCTTCACTTTCGAAATTTAATTTTCCACCATGATTTTCAATAATTCCGTGGCTTATTGATAAGCCAAGCCCCATGCCTTTGCCAACATCTTTGGTTGTGAAAAATGGATCAAAAACTTTGTTTTTTATTTTTTCAGGAATTCCTCTGCCGGTATCTTTAATTTTAATAAAGACTTTGCTGTCCTTGAAAGCTGTTGAAATAGTAATAGTCCCTTTTTTTTCAATTGCTCCAATTGAATTATCCAACAGGTTCAAAAATACCTGGTTTATTTGTCCGGGGTAGCAGCAGACTGGTTGACTATTTGTATCGTATTTTTTGACCAATTCTATTTTGTATTTCATTTTGTTTTTAAGCAAAACAATTGAAGAATTAATACCTTCATGAATATCAACCTCTTTTTTTGTACTTTCATCCAATCGCGAGAAATTTCTTAATCCTTTTACTATTTCTGAAATCCTTGTTGCTCCATCTTTCACAATATCAATTGTTTGGGGGATTTCTTCAATGATTTCGTCATAATAAAACTCCTTTTTTGTTTTTTCAATCTCTTTTAAATCAACCTCACTGGCACTTTTTTTCAGGATTTCTTCGTATTTATTTATCACCTGGATAAAGTCATTGTAATTTACCTTAATATTTTCAATGCCATTAAAAACAAAATTGACGGGGTTATTTATTTCATGTGCTACTCCTGCTGTTAGCACACCCAAAGATGCCATCTTTTCTGATTGGGTAAGTTTAGTGTGGGCAATTTGCAGGGTGTTTAAAATTGCCTCTAATTCCTGATTTTGTTGTGTAATTACCTCGTTTTTTTTGCCAAGGCTTTTTACATAAAAAATAGCTGCAACAAATAAAATACAGAGCAATACAAAACCAAAAAGGATTATTATTCTTTGCCTTGCCTGTTTCAGTTCTTCTATCTTTTCATTTTCAAGACGCAGTTTTTCTTCTTCAGCTTTTTGTTTGTCAAAGGCATATTTTGCTTCCAACCGACCAATTTCTTTTGATTGTGCTTCATTTTTAAGACTGTCTCTATAATTTTCTGAAATTATATGATATTTTAAGGCATTTTTATAGTCACCAAACTGCTCATAAGTAATATAAAGGTTCTCGGCTGCTTCCTGTATTTCTTTTTTTGAATTGATTTCATAGGCCATTTTAAGTCCCTTGCTTCCATATGCCACAGCCTGCTGCAAATCTGCTTTCTGCCGATAGGTTTTACCTATTGAAGTTAAGGACTGGGCAATGTCCATTTTTTCACCCATTTTTTCTTTTGCCTTTAAGGAGCGTTTCAGGTAAAGCAGAGCTTTTTCGTATTCGCCCATTCCATTGTATATCAAACCTATGTTGTTTTCAATGGTGGTAATGGTGGCTTTATCTGTTTTAGGGTTTAACAATTTAAGGGCAAAAAAATATGATTCAAGGGCTTTTTCCTGTTCACCTTTTAGTTCGTAAATTAAGCCAACATTGTTATGGGAACGGGCAATGGTTTTCTTGTCGCCAAACTTTTGTTTAAGCTCAAGGCTTCGTTTTAGGTAGTTCAGAGCTTCATCAAGGTTTTCCTGGTACATGTAAACCAGGCCAATATTGTTTAAAGTCTGTGCTATTTTTTCTAAATCGTTTAAATCTTCCCTAATTCTTAAAGCATCTAAATAAAGCTTTAAGGCTTTCGAATAATCGCTTTGAAAAAGGTTGACATTGCCAATTTCGTTTTTAATATTGGCCACCCAGACTTGGTCGTCAACTGATTGATAAAATTTTAAGGCTTTGGTAAAATTAGCTAATGCGGGTTGGTAATCACCCATTTTATAATTGACAATCGCTTTTTCGTATAAAATTCTGTGTAACAGCTCTTTATTTTTAGTTTTTGATGCTAATTCAATGCCTATGTTAAAATTATATAGCGCTTGTTTGTAATTCCCCGATTCCTTGCTAATTATTCCAATAATGTTCAAAGCCTGGCACCTACCTATATCGTAATCTTGTAATTTTGAAAGAGAATCTGCCTCAAGGACATATTGTAAGGCTTTATTTTGATCTAAATGTAATAGCTTATCAGAAAGTTGAATGAGTATTTCAACGCGTTCAACTCCATTTGATTGGGACAGTTTTTTTTGAAGGTTATCAATAACTTTTTTCTGAGCGTGCCCAAAAAAAGAAGACAAGATAAGAACGATTAAAACACCTAAAAGCTTTTTCAACACAAAGCTTATTTTTAAGCAGGCAGCAAATACTTTGGTTGTAAATTTATAATTTGTCAAAATAGCAAACATCTGTGCTAAGATTTAACAGGTTTAGTTATCGGCTTAATAAAGGTAATTTTAATTTTAAACACTTGAAAATAATTGTTATTAAAATACACATCTAAAAAGAGGCTATGGTCATATTTTAATTACCAAAGAATAATTGAAATGGAGAATATTTTCGCTAATTTTGTTAGAAACGTTAAACACAAAACATAATTTTATTAGGAAATTGTTTCCTTTTTTATTATTCCAATACTAAAATACGCAGATCTAAAAAAAACCAATCTAATATGTTATGAAAAAAAAAGAGCTTTTGCTTAAAGCAATTTTTATTGCAACTTTTTTGTTATCTATCTATTCAACAAAAGCCCAAATAGTAAAAGATGTTGAAATTCTGTTGGAATGTGTTGAAGATGTTGGTAACGGGACCTTTAAAGCTAATTTTGGTTATTACAATCCTAATTATATTAATGTGACAGTTGGGAGTAAGGCCAGTCAGTTAATTTACAATGGAGGTGGAAAAAAAATATATGTAATCAATTCTTTTGAACCAGGCAGGCATGCCTACGTTTTTTCAAGGGAATTCGATGTGGGGGATGAATTACGGTGGCAATTAAAATTACCTAATGGCCATGTAAAAGAGGTATATGCTAACTCAAATTCGCTGGTTTGTACGGCTGATAGTGGTTATATCGAATCCTATTATGTAGCTCCGGAAGACGGCAAACTAGCTTCGCTTATTGGTACTGAATTAACTGCACTTTACGAAAAACATGCGGCACTTGGAACTGTTAGTACTGATGATATTTTTCAGGTAGATGATAATGGCCAAAAGGTGCTAATAGAGATTATACCGAATAATGGGTATTATGACGAACTTTTAGCTTTGCTTGAGACCTCGCAATATGGTTTAACCAATGAAATAGTTTCTGAAAATAAAGGTATTATCACAGGCATGTACCCAATTAGTAACTTATTGTTATTGAACGAATTATCTTTACAGATTGCCTACATGCGACCCGCTTATCCTGCTTTGTCAAATCAGGGGATTACCACCACACAAGGAGATATTTCATTACAGACTGATTTTGTGAGAGGTGGTTATCGTATTGATGGACAGGGCGTTAAAGTTGGCGTGATCTCCAATAGCTTCAATACCAAAGGTGATGCAGCAATCGATATTGCCAATGGCGATTTACCTGAGAATATAACAGTTTTAAAGGAGTTTCCAGGAATAGCAAGTGATGAAGGTCGAGCCATGCTACAAATTATTCATGATATTGCTCCTGGTGCTGAGCTCTACTTTAGAACTGGTTTTATTAGTGAAGTTGATTTTACCACAGGTATAAAAGAACTTTACCAGGCAGGTTGCAATATTGTGGTTGATGACATTGCATACTTAACAGAACCTTTCTTTTATGATGGCCCTGTAGCACAAACCATTGACTCTCTTGCAGGTTTAGGTCTTGGTTATTTTGCGGCTGCAGGTAATTTTGGAGATAAATCATATACTGGTACTTTTACGGCAACTAGTGCACCTGATGGAATGGCAGGATTCGCCCATGATTTTGGGAATGGGGATATTTACCAAAACCTTACTCTCGAAGAGGGAACTTACACCATTGTGCTTCAATGGGGCGAGGGGGTAAGTAATTCAGATTTAGATATTTACCTGATAAACGAAGATGGTTCTAACCAACTGGGATTGAACAGGGATAATATTGAAGGCAATCAAATTGAGGTGCTACCTTTTCATGTTTACAACGGAAGTGTAAATACCAACTTATTAATCACCAGTAGTACAGGTGCACCAATAAAATTTAAGTATGTAGTGTTTCGTGATGGGCATAAATTCCATATAAATGAATACCAAACTGGCACCTCAACCATTGTTGGCCATGCTAATACAAACGGTGCCATGACAGTTGGGGCTGTTTTGTATTCAAATACTCCAGAATATGGTGTAAATCCACCAACTATTGCTTCTTTTTCATCAATAGGTGGTACCCAAATCATAGGAGAAAACACTTTACGCCAGAAGCCTGATTTTACAGCTCCAAATGGGGTAAATACTACTGTTGAGTTGGGAGGAGTAAATATTGAAAACGATCTTTTTCCAAACTTTTTTGGTACTTCGGCAGCTGCACCACATGCAGCAGGAGTTGCTGCTCTTTTGATTGAGGCAAAATTAAAATTTGATAGCCTTTCTGTTAGCCCTGATGAAATCAGAAATATCTTAAGAATCTCCGCTTTAGATATGAATAGTGAAGGTTTTGATTATAAAAGTGGTTATGGTTTTATTCAGGCTCATGCTGCTTTGGCAACTTTTGCCGAACCAATTCCGGTAATTACCTCACTGGAAGTTCCTGAAGGCATTATTCCTGGTCAGGAAGAGTTTGTTTTAACTGTCAATGGAAACTACTTTTCCGATTCTTCAAGGGTTTTATTCAGAGACGAACTGTTACCAACAACTTTTGTAAATGAAACTAAATTGACTGTCATTATTCCTACTTTTACTGGTAATCCGCCAATTAGGGTAGTTACCAATGCAATAGCAGCAAATGTTGAAGATGGTGGAATTACTGACGAACTAAGCTTTTGGGATATTCCTAAAAAAAATGTTTCAATAACTGTGGATAACAACACCAAAAAATATGGTTTGGCCAACCCTGATTTTACGGTTACTATTTTGGTTGATAGCTTAACACTTGCAGAAGCAGGGCTAACTGAGGCCGATTTAGGCCTTTCTTCTATTCAGATTATGACACCTGCAGTTAATTTTAGTAAAGTTGGAAACTACATTGTGCAGCCTTACATTGTGGGAGAGTTACCAATTGAAGTTTTGGAGTTGTATTTATTTGATTATGAGGTGATTGATGTTGAGGGTGAAGTCCGGACTGTATTTGGTCTTGAAGAGGGAAAAGGGGTATTGACTATTGAAAAAATGCCGGTAAAAATAACTCCAAATGATTTGGATGTGATTTATGGAAGCAACCTGGCAGGTACCAACATCAGTTTTAGCTATGAAATTGGTCAGGATTCAGGATTAGTAATAACTGAAGCTGAGCACCAACAATTACTTGATACCTTAAATGAAATTCATGGCGAAGTAATGGCGGAAGGTATGGCTTTGGTGAGTGGTACCCCGCTTGTAAATGGTATTCCGTTAGTAAATGGTACGCCTTTAGTAAACGGCATCCCACTGGTTAATGGTACTGCAATGGTAAACGGAAAGCTGGTTGAAGTTTTGGCGGATGGAACTGTGCTTATAAGCGGTACACCCCTGGTAAATGGAACTCCTTTGGTGAATGAAATTACCATTATTAATGGCACACCCTTAGTTAACGGTACTCCATTGGTGAACGCAACTGAAATTATTAATGGTACTGCATTGGTAAATAATACCGAAATTTCTGTTACCAATGGAATAATGACACATGTTAACGGGACACCACTAGTAAATGGTACCCCGTTGGTAAACGGTATTCCACTTGTGAATGGTACTGCGTTGGTTAACAGTACTTTAATAGAGGTGGAAGAGGATGGTACAGTATTAATAAATGGCACCCCATTGGTTAACGGAGCGCCCCTGGTTAATGGTACTCCATTAGTGAATGGAACGCCGCTGGTAAATAGCAATAACATTATTAACGGCACTGTATTGGTTAACAACTTAAACATTGAAGTAAGTTATGGAACTCCATTGGTGAATGGCACTCCATTAGTTAATGGTATCCCGCTAGTAAATGGAACTGCCCTTGTAAACGGGGTGTTGGTGGTGATTGAAAATGGCACACCTTTGGTTAACGGTACACCCTTAGTAAATGGCATCACACTTATAAATGGTACCCCACTGGTAAACGGAACACCTTTGGTAAATGGAACATCATTAACCAATAGTCTGTCAGTTGTAGATGAGGAGGGTACAATTATTAATGGCACCCCATTGGTGAATGGCATTGTATTAGATAATGCTGAGGGGAAATCTGAATTTGTGAAACTGGATGAAACAGGGATTTTAATTAGCCAGACTGCACTTAGTGGAGGTACCCCATTGGTAAATGGCACCCCATTGGTTAATACAACCGAGGGAAACATCAGTGCAATTTCATTTGTTGATGCAATTAATCACTCTAATTCGTACGAAATAGAGCTAAGTGGTACCCCGCTGGTCAACGGTACACCTTTGGTGAATGGTCTTGCATGTATAAATGGCACACCACTGGTTAATGGGACAGCCCTGGTTAATGGAACACCTTTGGTAAATAGCATCGCATTAGTAAATGGAACTGCATTGGTAAATGGAACACCACTAGTAAATGGGTTGCCAGAGATCAATTCAGGCATCATTATGATAATGGACGAAGCAGCCCTGGCACCTACTGAGCTGGTAAGTTTTGCCCCTGTTAATATGGTGACCGGCACAACTGTGGGTAAACACTGGTTAATTCCAGGTGCGCTTAATTCAGCTAATTTTGATGTAAGTTATGGATTGGGCTCACTAACGATTAATCAGGCCAATGCCACTATTTCTTTAGAAAATTTAGAACATGTTTATGATGGTACAGGAAAACAACCAGTTGCAATTACAAGTTTATACGGCGATACAAGCAACCTTGGGTTAGAAGTTTATTTTACTTATCAAGATTCTAATAATCAGCCTGTTGCAATTCCTATTGATGCCGGGATTTATCAGTTTACAGGGACCATTATCGATCCAAATTACAATGGAACAACATCAGGAACTCTGCTTATTGAAAAGGATACTGTTGTTTTTTCATTAAATAACCTGGAACAAACTTACGATGGAAACCTGAAAAATGTGATAGTTACAGCTCAACCTGAAAATGTTGATTTTGTTGTAAACTATGAGAGTGAACCTATAAATGCAGGTATATATACAGTAACTGTCGAAATTACCGATTCAAACCATGTTGGAGGCATTGATACGCTGTTTGAAATTTTAAAGGCTCCACTGGTAATAGAAGCACAAGACAATTACATTTTTGAAGGACAGGCTTTGCCTGAATTTGAGTTTACCTATTATGGTTTTGTAAACAATGAGACCGAACAGGAGGTGTTTCCACAAGGGACTGTCTATTCGCTTATACATGCAGTTTATGGTACTGATTATGATGGAGATCCAGGAACTTACACAATTATACCAACACATTTGGCTACGAATTATCAGATTGAAGCTATTAATGGTACTTTCTGGGTGAATCCTTCAGGGCCGGGCACAAAAGCAGTAAAACCCCAATTGGCTTGTGTGGACAATTTAACAGATACTACAGGTTTTGCATATATTGCCCATTTTGAATATAAAAATGATAATGCATATGATATTTTCTTGCCAATTTCGGATATTAACTTATTAACTTCAGAGGGAGCATTTTTTACCAATACACAACCTGAATTATTTCTATCTGGTGGTGGTAGTTTCGATGTGTATTTTGATGGGAATAAACTTACCTGGACTGTCGCCAGCAAAGGACCCGGGCATTCAACTTCGCAGGCATCTGATGCAAGTTCCAACTCCTCAAGATGTCATGATGATTATTTACCAGGTTCAACAAACGAAGCTGCTATGGCAAACACAAACTATCAGGAAAATGTTAATTTGGTTTCAGCATCTGAAAATAAGTTGTCAAATAAAAACTCATCTGGTGAAAAGTCAATAGAAACAAAAGTTTCAAGGTCTAAAAATGAGGCAAGTAAATTCTTGATAGATGAATATGGTATTGTAGTTTATCCAAATCCGGTAAAAGACAAACTTTATATCAAGTTTGGCAGCGAGGTTGAACTTATTGATAATATCAGAATTTTTGATGCAAAAGGTAAACGAATTCAACCCAAAACTGTTCAGGTGTATAAGCGGTTGATAATGATTGATTTATCGGGTTTTGGAAAAGGTGTCTATTTTGTAAAAACAGGAAAAGATGTAAAAGTAATCCGTTTTATAAAACAATAAATTAATGATACCCCCCATCCAGGTACAGCTGAACTAAAAATCTGACCGGTTGGGGGTACACCTTTTCATTAATTGATTTCGGTATAAAAGCTGATTGCACTGAATTTTTAGGTAGAAAATTTAATGTTTTTTAGAAAAGTATTATAGCCTATAACAAAATGAAATGATGTATAATTCAAGTTATACCAATTGCATTTATATTTTAGGGCCTGCTGAAAAAGTCAGAGGAGCATTAGCTGCAACTTAGCAAAGCGAAGATGTATAAGAATACTTCGAGTTGAAGCTAATGAAGTAGATGATGTGCCTCTGGCTAGCATAATAATCATTAGTTTTTTGCTACTTGAAGGTAAAGTTAATGCAAGGAAAAATTACTATTTATTAAAAAACCTTTGCACTTTTTTACAACTTCTTTTATGTAAATGTTTAATTTTAATAGGCTTAGGCAGGTTGGCATATTTTTATTGAAAAGTTTTGCGGTTGACTAGCTTTTCATTTGACAGATTATCAGGAAAATGCGTAAATGCTACCTGATTGTAATTTCCACTCATGACCAATCTTTAATTCCATCCCAATAAAGTTGAATCATAACAGCAGCCTGGTTTGGAGTGCATTTTTGAAGATAACTCCTTATGAAAATCCTTCTAACATCCTCATTATTAATCAATTCGCTTATGTCGTCGCCCTCCTCAATTCCATGCTTAGCAAATGCTTCTGTCACAAGTTTTAAATATTCCACATACTCCTTGTTTGTTAAATTCTTGTTATTCATTTCCTTCCCCCTTATCAACAATTATATTAATTCAATTTAAAGAAAATAGGCTTGTTTTCGTTTTACTAAGTATATAACGCCATTTATAGAGTTAATATTTTAAATTTTAAGCTAAAAATTAATCTGTTTTATTTTGATCTTTTTGCCATTTCCTGTTTCCTTAAATCTTTTCTTAATATTTTTCCAACTGCTGATTTTGGTAATTCTTTTGCAAATTCAATTTCAATCGGCCATTTGTATTTTGCCAGTTTATCCTTTACAAATTCAATCATTTCCTGCTCGGTAGCAGTTTCTCCCTCTTTAAGTATGATGTAGACTTTTGCTGATTCACCACGATGTTTATGCGGAATTCCAATTGCACAAGCTTCTTGTACTTTTGGATGATCGTAATATACTTCATCAATTTCCCTTGGGTAAACATTAAACCCGCCAGAAATAATCATGTCTTTTTTTCTGTCAACAATGTAAAAATACCCCTGTTCATCCATGGTTGCAATATCACCAGTGTAGAGCCAGCCATTTCTTAGCGCTTTTTGTGTCAATTCAGGCTGGTTCAAATACCCGTGCATTATTTGAGGACCTTTCATAATCAGTTCACCAGATTCACCAACAGGCATTATTTTTTCACCATCATCCACATCCACAATTCTGCATTCTGTGTCAGCTATTGGCAAACCAACACTACCAATTTTTCGCTCACTTCCGGCAAATGGATTAATGTGAGTAACTGGTGATGATTCGGTTAAGCCAAAACCTTCAACTATGGTGGCTCCTGTTTTTGCCTCAAATTTTTTTATTACTTCAACAGGTAAAGGCGCACTGCCCGAAAAACAGCCTTTTATAGAGCTTATATCCGTTTTTGATATTTTAGGATGGTTCAATATTCCAATATACATGGTTGGCACCAATGGGGCAAAAGTTGGCTTGTATTTACTGATAGCTTCAAGCAGTTGTTCTGGCTGTGGTTTAGGTATTAAAATATTCTCCCATCCTCTGAAAATAGCAAAATTCATAGAGGTTGTCAGCCCAAAAACGTGGAAAAAAGGAAGGGCGCCCAACATGCGTTCTTCGCCTGGCTTAAATCCAGGAAACCAGGCAGCGGCCTGTTGCATTTGTTTTCCCATATTCCCGTGGGTTAGTATGGCTCCTTTTGAAACCCCGGTTGTTCCTCCTGTGTATTGATAATAGCAAGGATCCTCTGCACTTAACTCTGCATTAGTGTAGTCGGGCTGGAATTTTTTTAAAACATCCTTCCATTTGTATACATTTTTTGCAGCTTTAACATCAGCAGCCAATTTTTTCTTTTTTGCTACCAATGGGAACAAAATATTTTTTGGGAAAGGTAAATAATCGCCAATAGAGGTGTAAATTACCTGGTTAATGGTTGTTTCAGGCATTAAATCAACCATTCGGTTACCCAATAGGTCTAAAGTTATTAAAACCTTTGATTTTGAGTCGTTTACCTGGTGTTTTATTTCCCTGTCTGAATACAAAGGATTATTCATAACCACAACAGCCCCAATTTTTAAAGCAGCATATTGCGCCACCACTGTAGGAATCAAATTTGGAAGCACCAAAGCCACGCTGTCTCCTTTTTTTACACCAAAAGATTTCAATGCGGCTACCATTTTTGCAACCATATCTCCAAGTTGCTTAAAAGTAATTCGGTAGCCCATAAAATTAAGAGCTTTGTTGTTTGGAAACCTTTCTATAGTTTTGTCAAAATAGTGAGTAAGGAACAACTCTTTGTAAATAAGTTCAGATTTTATTCCCGGCTCATAGTATTTAACCCATGGTTTGCTATCATAAATATTTTCGTTTCCCATAGTTGTTTTTTAATATTTTTTTAGTGTGTTGTTATTAAAGTTAGGGATTATTTGCTTAAAAATCAAGTAGTTTTTAAGAAGTAAAATAGAAAGAAGAGCCGTTATTCATTAGCTATAAAATTCCAGTTTTTATAGAATTGTTTATTATTTTTGGCGAAACTTGAAAAACCGAACTCATGAATTGTGTTAATTGCGGAGCGCCTGTTAACCCACACCGCGAAAATTGCGAATACTGTGGTACTTATTTTGATGTTTCTAAGTTCAATATTTTTAAGAACAGAAACATTCGAAAAAAGGCTATTTACCCGGTCTTTTTGTTTTTTGGACTGATTTCGGTAGTTGCTATTTATTTTGTTTTTTTTGATGATTTGTCTGAAACTGAGTTGGTACAGATTACCCCCATTTGGTATTTTTCAATTGTGCTCGGGGCATTTGGTTACAAAGCTGAGGATTTAGTTCATGATATTGTTGCAGGAAAAGCTGAAGATTTTAGAGATGCTTATTTAAAATGGAAACAAAAGTTGTATCAGACCAATATTTTAGCTGGTTTGTTTATCAGTATTTTGTTTTTTCCTTTTCCTTTTTTTACTAAAATCACTCCTTTTTCAATAGCTTTAGTAGGAGCTCTGATTTGGGGTATTTTACTGGCATTGTTTTTTAATGGGATTTTCCCCGCACTTTAGTTTTAATCATAAGGTTGCTAGATGTTAAGAGTTTGATTACAAGTCTCTTAGTCCCTTTTCGATGTGTTCGTGTTGCCATATTTCAAATAAATCCTGCTCAAATGGAATGTCATAGGGATCTTGTTTTAGTAAATTAGTTATGCAGGCTTGTTTTTTATCGTTTTCAAATGGCTGACAATATATTAGCTCCTTCCTGTAATCATATTTTTTATGTTCGAGTGAAAGGATACCTGGGTTCTCCTTTAAGGTGCCAATATCGGCTAGTTTTAGGGTGTAGTAACGCAGGTCTTTTTCATTTAACTCCCTCACAAAGCCTTTGGTGTTAACCGAACCAGGCCGGGCATGCAATCCTTCTGAAATAATTCTTCGATAACCGGCTGCCTGAAAGCGGTTTTTAAAGAAAAAAGAGCAGTAGTTTATACCTATTTCTATCTGGTGTTGTTTTGCGTATTTTATTATTTCAAGTGCTGAAAGTTCCGATTCAAGCACAATCGGTTTTTCGGCTGGAATGTAGGTGTAATTATGGTTTTTTAGTTTTTCAACATTGTAATTTGTTAGTCTTAATTGGTGTAGGTTAAGGTTACTTACCCCGGCTTTTACCATCTCGGGCAGCAATGCAATTATTCTGTTTTTCTCTTCGGGCACAGCTGGTATTTCAATGGTAATATTTTTTATTATTCCTTTTGCATGCCTTATTTTATCAAGACTGTAGCCTGTTGCACCAATATCAAAGCGGACTTCGTTCAAATTTAAATCAGCTAGCTTTTTAAAAATGGCCTCATTGGCCACTATTCCATTAGTATACAGCCAGGTATAAATATCTGTATCGCATTTTGCACGAATTTCTTTTAGATATTCCGCTACACGATCGGAAAATAGTAATGGCTCCCCTCCACTAAAACTAACTCCTTTGTACTTAAAATACGATACATACTCGGCATACGAAGCAGCAGTTGGAAAACTTAGTCCTTGCGATGTGGGCAACTCATCCTTATTTTGCGAGGCAGGACAATAAAAACAGCTTGCATTGCATTTACCAGTTATAAAAAGGCAGCTCCAAAGTCCATTTCCGCATAAGTTGCACCCTTCCGAAATTTTATTGTGATAGGGTTTGGTTTCTTTAAACAGCATACTTTCACCGATTCCACCAAGCAGTTCGTTACGTAAAACCTGGAAATCTGATGCAGTATAAGTATTGAGCCATTTTAACTGTGGCCAGGCAGCAAATGCTGATTTATTTTTATTAACCAGCTCGTTCAGATAGCTATAGAAAGCTTCCATAATATGAAGAAATAGATGAAAATGTATAGTGTTTTAACAGCAAACAGGTATTTGCTCAGTACCTTCGAGAATTCGATAGGAAAATGTCAACTCTATACTATAGCTCTGAGAAGATGTATAGAAAAGTAAGGAATTTATCTTCACAGACAAACCCTGAACAAACAGGTAGTATTGGTAATTCTCTGTACCTCATTTCAAGTACAAAGATAGGATATTTAATTCAAAAAAGGGGCCTAGTTAATAGGAGGTACCAGGGCAATCGGATTTAAAGAATTGAATATTGCGGTTCTCCGAACCTTTTGTTTCCGGAGTTGTTTCAATGCTACAAATATTAGCGGTACTCCGTACCTATGCTTTCTACAAAAAAAGCTACAGAGTAGCGACAATATTTGTAGCAAGATAACAATCATAAATCAAAAGCTGCGGAGCAGCGTTATATATAGCATTCTTGTGAACAGTACTAATTATTAAACCCGATTGCCTAAGGGAGGTACTCTGCTCAATCCGAAAATAGGTTGTGATAAACTTTCATAATCAGATAAGCCTCTACAGAACTGCGGTAATATTTGCGTAACTGCTTGCCTCCATGCTTATTAATGCATTCATAATGAGCATTATCAAGCTTTTTTGTGGCTTTTAGGTAAGCCCTGATGGTTTTCCATGAATTTGGCGGATGATGGTGCATACAAGCCGTAAAGCCTGAAATAAAAAGGCGCAGTTTTCTTTTTTTCTCAGCATCGGTTTTATAATCTTTAAAATAATCATTGAATTTACTCAAAGTACCATCTGAATTTAGCAACATTGATAACCTTTCCCAATTGTTGTAGGCAAATAATGTTGCAATAAATATGTGGTCTTCAATACTTTGCAGTTCATTTATCGATTTGTATTTTTTAAAATCGTTGGTCAGGCGGTTGTTTGCATTAATGTCGGCAATTGCAACGTTTGTTATTTGAAAAGGACCGTATGAATTAATCACATCATAGCGGGCTGGGTAATAATGAATAAATTCTGTTCCAGCCTCTTGTAGTAACCTGTCAAAAAAATAAGCCTTAAAAATAGGGTTTATTTCTTTTATTTTTCCATTGGCAAGCATGTGTTTTGGTGGCAGAAGTTCCTGAATATTAAAGCCTAACATTACATTAGGTGATAGGTTGCCTGCAATAAAATCCATAAAAACAGCTCTGTCGTTACTGTACAACTTGCGTATGTTTTTGTGCAGTTTTTCTATTTTAGCTACCGGCGGGCTAATCAAACTATCGCGGTATTTTCTTAAGTTTATTTGATTATTGGGTTTTAAATTGGCCTCAATTGCTTTTAATGCAATTGATAAAATTTGTGGATCAGCTGTTTTCGATTTTTTTATCCTGGCAGCTTTCATTTTCCATAAATCAATCATTCCTTTAGTGTAATTTACTGCTTCCTTGTTCTTAAAAACACCTAATGGCAGGGCCATATCGCGCATATCTTCTCTGCTGATAATGTTTTCATTAACAAGCATCTGCAAAGTCTTCCCACTTAGCTCTGAACTAACCCAAAGCTCAGTATTTTCATTGGCAGAGCCGAGGGTGTCGTTGTAAATTTCTGCTGTGATAATTGAATCTTTATCAGAGAGTTGGGCATGAATTAGTTCCGAAAACAAAAGGATGAGAATAAAAAAGATATTTTTCATAGAATTGGGTTTAGTATATAATAATAACGCTTGCTGGACTAAAGATAGTGTTTTATCAATACTAATTTGGAGGTGATACCTTTGTATTATTCAAGTATTATTAAAGAATAAACCAAGTGGAAGTTGCATCCTGTTATAAATTTTTAAGGTAAATTTGTATGAAAACGGGCAATATCGGGAAAAAACTTAAAACACACTGGAACTTACAATTATCACGACGATGATTGCTGGTGCGTGATGGGTGATAATTACTGCAACCGGGATGGTTTTGTATGGTCGTGCTGCGGGGCTTGTAAAAAGGACTCGGAATGCAGTGGAGCAATAATGCATCCTACCTACTGGAAACATGCAAAATTTAGCCAAACAGTGAAAGAGTATGCCAATGGGAAACCTGTTTATAAATCCAATGAAGAGATAAGAAAAATTGCGCCAAAGTGCTTTGATAAGATTTAGTTGCAATGGATAAACTCTACATCTTTCTGTAAACATTCTATGCTTATCGGGCTTTTTCCAAATAGTTCACCATCCGGAGATATCTTTTTATTCTTTTTTGGACTTATTTTTATCGACCTGGCTTTAAAACAATCTACTTCGGGGGCATTGATGTGTTCGCCTTTAAATATTAACGAAAACAATTTCAGAAGCCGAATACGGTTCATTTTCTTGGCTATGGTAATGTCAAGCATCCCATCATCAATAGATGCTGATGGTGCCATAAAGTAA
>JBNKJW010000091.1:0-130822 GCA_050291445.1 Bacteroidales bacterium
TGAAACCTCCATCACGTTCGCCCAATAAATTTTCTGTAGGAACTTTTACATCATTAAAATAAATTTGGACTGTAGAAGAGCCTTTTATTCCCATTTTTTCTTCATCTGGCCCTATTTCTATACCCTCTGAGTTTGCCTCAACAATAAATGCACTTAAATTTTTATCATCCTCAATTTTTGCAAAAACAATCAGGATATCAGCAATTCCACCGTTGGTAATCCACATTTTTACACCATTTAGCAGATAATGTTTGCCATCATCCGAAAGTTTTGCTTTTGATTTGCCTGAGTTGGCATCCGACCCTGCATCTGGTTCGGTTAAGCAATAGGCTCCAATGTACTCACCAGTAGCAAGTTTAGGAATGTATTTTTTCTTTTGCTCCTCATTGCCATAATATAGAATTGGCAGGGTTCCTATTCCTGTATGAGCCGAATAGGCAACTGCAAAACTAAAACTTTTGCCCATTTCCTCTGCAGCTAGCATTGATGAAACAAAGTTTAGCCCAAAACCTTCGTATTCCTCTGGAACAGAAATCCCAAGCAGACCAAGTTCGCCGGCTCCTTTCATAAGTTTTGTAAGAAGCTCCCTGTCGTGTTTGTCCAGCTGGTCAATAACAGGCATAACTTCTTTTTCAGTAAATTCAAGACACGATTGTGCCATCATTTTTTGCTCTTCATTGAATTCCTCAGGAATGAATATTTCATCTGCAATGGTTTCTCTAATCAAGAATTCGCCACCTTTTATTGTTTTTTTATCGCTCATTATTGTAGTTTTTTCAGGTTATTAATAGAACACGGATGATACAGATTAAACTGGTTTTATGGATTTTCAAATCTTTTATCCATCCTGGGTTCTTTTATTTATTTTTAATCATTTTAGTTTAATATAGATAAATTGGAATGTTTAAGAATTTGGATTAATCCGCTAAATCCGTTTTATCCGTGTCCATATTCTTATAACATTTCAAATATGCCGGCTGCTCCTTGCCCAGTTCCAATACACATGGTTACCATACCATATTTTCCTTGGGTTTTCTTAAGTTCATGAAGCACCTGGACTGTTAATTTAGCTCCGGTTGCTCCAAGGGGGTGCCCAAGTGCAATGGCTCCGCCATTTACATTTACTTTGCCAGCATCAAGGCTCAGTTCATTAATTACTGCTATTGACTGTGAGGCAAAGGCCTCGTTCAATTCAATTAAATCAATATCTTGCAACTTCATTCCTGCATGTTTTAAGGCTTTTGGAATAGCTGCAACAGGCCCAATACCCATTTTATAAGGTTCAACGCCAGCTACCTGGTAATCTACCAAGCGTGCAATAGGTTGCAGATTGTATTCTTTTACAATTTTTTCTGAAACAACCAGCACAAAAGCAGCTCCATCTGACATTTGGGATGAGTTTCCTGCTGTTGATGTTCCATCTGAGGCAAAAGCAGGCCGTAATTTGGATAAACCTTCAGCTGTGGTTCCTCTTCTTGGGCCTTCGTCTGTATCCACAACAAACTCGCGGCTTTTCATTTTGCCCTCTTCATAATAATTTTCATGCACAGTGATGGGTACAATTTCATCCTTAAATTTACCTGCATCAATAGCTGCAACAGCCTTTTCTACCGACTTTGCACCAAAGATATCCTGTTGTTCTCTAGTAATATTGTATTCTTTGGCGACCATTTCGGAAGTTAAGCCCATGTTTAAATACCATTTGGGGTGCTTTAGAGCAATATCAGGGTGCGGTACCTGTCGCCAGCCACCCATTGAAACCATCGACATGGTTTCGGCACCACCAGCTACAATAATATCCGCAATTCCGGCAGTGATTTTTGCCGAAGCAATGGCTATTGATTCTAATCCTGATGCACAATAACGATTAATGGTTGAGCCTGGTACTTCAACAGTATCCATAGTCATTAATGAAAGAAAGCGCCCCATGTTAAAGCCCGTTTCTGCTTCTGGAAATGCATTTCCAACAACAATGTCATCAATTCTGGATTTTTCAATTTGTGGGAAGTCACTCATTAGTTTTCTGATCACTGCTGCTGCAATATCATCAGGTCGGGTAAATTTGAATACTCCACGAGGGGCTTTACCTATTGCTGAGCGATATCCTCCTATTATATATGCGTTCATGTTTCGTTCTTTTTTTAGTTTGTTGAGTTAATCGAATATTTCATTTTCTAACTAAAATCTATTGTTTCTTTTGTTGCTGGTTTCTGGTATCTTGTTTCGGGTAGATTCAAACAACCAGTTACAAGCGTCTAGAAACCAGCAACTCGCAACTAGTTCCTTAGAATCTTCCCTGAAGTAATCAAACTCTGCATCCTTTCCAAGGTCTTTTTCTGAGTACAAAGTTCAACAAAAGCTCTTCTCTCTAAATCTAATAAGTATTCTTCCGAAACTTCAGTCAATGGAGTTGAAATATCTCCCCCAGCCATTACAAAACCAAGCTTTTGGGCTATCAATTTATCGTGTTCAGACATGTAGTTCCCTGTAACCATCGAATCTGCACCAACATAAACCAAGCCCATTGCTTCTTTGCCTAAAACTTTGATATTATTGCGTGGCGCAGGTTGTACATATCCTTTTTCAACCATATTCAGTGCTACTTTTTTAGCATAGGCCAGTTGATGTGCACGGCTAACAATAACTTCATCAACACCTTTGCGCAAATAACCTAATTCAAAAGCTTCGTAAGCCGAAGTTGATACCTTTGCCTGACCAATTGTTAAAAAGCGGTTTGTGAAGGCATTGGTACGTACGTCTCCTTCGTGCAATTCATCCGATAACCGAAGGGCAAATTCCTTTGTACCTCCTCCGCCGGGTATTACACCAACACCAAACTCAACTAGTCCCATGTAAGTTTCGGCGTGGGCAATAACTTTGTCGCAATGCATTGATAGTTCACAACCACCACCTAAAGTCATTCCATGGGGGGCAGAAATTACAGGTACGGATGAATAGCGCATACGCATGGTTGTTTTCTGGAACCAATTAACAGCCCAACTAAGTTCGTCCCACTCTTGCTCAACTGCCAGCATAAAAATCATCCCAACATTTGCCCCAGCCGAAAAATGATCGCCTTCATTTGAAATAATCAGGGCTTCATATTCTGCTTCGGCCAAATCAATTGCTTTGTTAAGGCCTTGCAGGGTTCCTTGTCCAATGGTGTTCATTTTACTGTGGAATTCAATATTCAAAACCCCATCGCCTAAATCAAAAATGGTCGACTCATTATTTTTCCAAACAACATTTGTTTCACGCAACAGGTTCAATGAGAGTTTGTTATCTTGGCCTGGAATTATCTTGTAATCTTTATTTTTCTGATCGTAATAGTACTTGAAGCCTTTTTCAATTTTGTAAAATGATTTTGCACCAGATTCAAGCATTTCATAAATCCAATCAGCAGGTTTTTTACCTGTCTCTTCCATTTGTTTGATACTTCCTTCAAGTCCAACTGCATCCCAGGTTTGGAAAGGTCCAAGTTTCCATCCAAAACCAGCATTTAAGGCATCATCAACTTTGTATATTTCATCTGAAATTTCAGGAATACGATTTGAAACGAATTGGAAAAGGCTGAAAAATGTACTTCGGTAAAAATCCCCAGCTCTTCCTTTATCACTAAACAAAATTTTGGTTCTTTTTGCTAAATCATCAACACCTTTTGTCTTTTCAAATACTGAAAATTTAGGTTTTGGAGTTTCAACATAATCCAATGTTTTAAAATCCAATGACAAAAACTTCTTTTTGCCATCCTCAACCACTTTTTTGTAAAAACCTTGCTTTGTTTTTGAGCCCAACCATTTATTATCCAGCATTTTTTGCAGATAATCTGGTATGCCAAAAACTGCATTTGATTCATCTTTGGTTGTTTCGCGAATATTGTTTGCCACATGAACAAGTGTGTCTAGGCCAACAATGTCAGCTGTTCTAAAAGTGGCTGATTTTGCCCGGCCAATAATGGTTCCTGTCAGCTTATCAATTTCAGGAATGGTTAAACCATATTCTTTTACATTGTTAAATAATTGCATGATGGCAAAAGTTCCGACCCTGTTGGCAATAAATGCCGGAGTATCTTTTGCAGGAACGGCCACCTTTCCAAGAAATCGCTCAGCGTAGTCACTTAGAAAATCAAGGACTTTTGGATCTGTTTTGCTTGAAGGAATTATTTCAAACAACTGCAAGTAGCGCGGAGGATTAAAAAAATGCGTACCGCAAAAATGTTTCTGAAAATCTTCAGATCGGCCATCAAGCATTGCCTCAATCGAAATACCTGAGGTGTTAGTCGTAATTAAAGTACCAGGTTTGCGATATTTTTCAACGTTGGTAAAAACCTGTTTCTTTATATCCAACCTTTCAATTACTACTTCAATTACCCAGTCGTAATCTTTAATTTTGGGCAGGTCATCATCAAAATTACCGGTTGTTATTCTATTTGCAAACGACTGGCTATAAATTGGAGATGGTTTCGATTTTAAGGCTGCTTTTAACGAATTGTTTACAATCCGGTTTCTTACCACCTTGTCTTCTAAACTGAGTCCTTTGGCTTTTTCTTGATCATTAGGTTCTTTTGGAACAATGTCTAATAAAAGCACTTCCAGTCCAACATTTGCAAAATGACAGGCTATTCCTGAACCCATTACGCCGGATCCAAGCACAGCAACTTTTTTTATACGTCGTGTCATACTGTTAAATAAGTTATTGATTAGTTTGTTTTATTATTTATATTTTGTTTAATAGATTTTCGTTATCACCAATTTCATCCCGCACACATTGTTTAATAATGTCAAATACCTTTACCATTTGTTCAATATCAGTTTGTTTTAATTTTTCCATTAACTTTTCATTAAAAGTCAGCACTGTTTGTTTGGCCAGTTTTCTTTTGGCTACTCCTTCCGAAGTTAAAAAAATTCTAACAATCCTTTTGTCATCTTTATCGCCTTCTCTAAATATTAGACCTTTTTTTTCCATGTTTTTCAAAAGACGACTTAAAGATGTTGGTTCCATGCCCATAAGAGGGGCTATTTTAGTGGCTGGTGTCCCTTCCTTTTCAACATTAATTAAAACATAGGCAATGGTTTGGGATAAATCGTACTTATTGGCAATACTATTGTACATTCTTGACATAGCATGCCAAGTTGATTTAAGATGAAAATCAACAGTTTCTTTTAATTTCATAAAAACAAATTTATTATGCTTGCATTACAAATTTATGAAAAAACATTATGCATGCAAAGGAATTATTTTGTTATTTTTGATTTGATTTTACTAAAATATTTAAACCAAAATTCAATCAGTAAATAAATATTAAAATGAAACTATCTGATTTTAAGCATGTTAAAAGAGTTGTTGTGCGCTATGATGACTTGGATACCTTTAGCCATGTGAATAACAAAGCTTATTTGGCTTATTTAGAAGAGGCTCGTGTCGACTATCATAAACAACTATTTGAATGGAAGGGGCTGCTTGAATTTAATGCAATTGTTGCCAGAATTGAGATCAATTACATTCTTCCTGTATTTTATGGTGATGACCTTTCTTTGTATACAAGAGCTTCTAATATTGGAAACAAAAGTTTTGAATTAGAGACCTACTTTGTAGTACAAAAAGGGGAGGAAAAGGTAAAGGTTGCTGAGGCTAAAGTTGTTTTGGTTACAATTGATCCAAAAACAGGGAAAACCAGGCCAATTCCTGAAGAGGAAAAAAGAATCTTGTTGGAATTTGAAGGAAAGGCCTGATTCCTTACAAATATTCAATAACCTGCTCAAGTTTAATCCCACGCGATGCTTTTAATAAAATAGTAAAGTTTAGTAGCTCTTTACTTTTAAAAAAATTGCAAAGTGAAAGGGTGTCTGTAAAGAAATGGTACTGCCCAAATGAATTGCTAAACTGGTAAAAATTATCACCAATAAAGAAAGCCTTATTAAAACCCAGTTTCGTTACCAGTTCAATAACTTTTAGATGCTCTTCTTTACCTGATTTGCCAAGTTCAAACATATCGCCCAAAATAAGTGCCTTTTTATCTTCTTTTATATTTAAGAAGTTTTTTATGGCAAGCTCCATACTTGTTGGGTTGGCATTGTAGGCATCAATTATTAGTGTGTTTTTATTCGTTTTTTTTAGTTGAGAGCGGTTATTTTGTGGCTGGTATTCTTCAAGAGCACTGATAATTTTGTTAGTAGGGATTTTAAAATAGGATCCAACAGATATTCCAGCTAAAATGTTATTAAAATTATACTCCCCAACAAGCCTGGTTGTAATTAGGTTTTCACCCCATTTTATTTTTAAAAAAGGACTGGAACCAATAAATTCAGCAAAAGTATTTTGCTTGGAACTCTTTCCATAGGTTATTTTAGTAAGGTTTATAGCTTGTTTTAGCAATAAGTTATCCTCTCCATTAATAAATACTGTGCCGTTTTTTTTTCTTAAATAGACATAAAGTTCTGATTTGGTTTTTATTACGCCCTCAAATGAACCAAAACCTTCAATATGTGCTTTGCCAATGTTGGTGATAATACCAAAATCAGGATCTGCAATACCACATAACTCATCAATTTCACCCTGATGATTTGCGCCCATTTCTACTACGCCCATTTCCGTTTCTTTTGTAAAAGATAATAAGGTTAAGGGTACACCTATATGATTATTAAAGTTTCCTTTTGTGTAACCAAGGTTGAATTTTTGTTGTAAAATTCTGCTAATTAACTCTTTAGTGGTGGTTTTTCCATTTGTGCCGGTAATGGCCAAAATAGGAATTTTTAAATACTTTCGATGATATTTTGCAAGCTCCTGGAGGGCAGATAATACATTTTTAACTAGGATAAACTTTTCATTTTTAGCAAATTCCGCTTCATCAACAATAGCATAAGATGCTCCTTTTTCTATTGCCACATTTGCATATTTATTACCGTTAAAGTTATCGCCTTTAAGTGCAAAAAAAAGCTGCCCTGTTTCAATTTTCCTTGAATCGGTGGTTACACCAGATGAATTTAAATAAATTGAATGTAATTTTTGTATTTCCATAACTAAAAATAAAAAACCCGCTGTATTTACAACGGGTTAAAAATATAAAGTAAAATTTATTTTCTAAAATCCACCTGGGCTACCTACCCTTGTCATTGCACATCTAAAACCTAAGTTTTCCTTTGCTTTTCTTTCATCAAGATACCTTCTGGTTCCCGGGCTCATCCAATACATTCTGTCATTCCAGCCCCCGCCTTTGTATACTCTGGTGCGGTCACTTACCATTGAAGTCATATTTTTACCTTTGGGGCCTGTTCCTGCGTAGTACATTCGGTCAGAACCTTTTGTATCCGAAACATCCAGCCATCCGCCTTCAGTATCAATGCTTGATTCAACGTCACCATCTCTGTAGTTAATATTATCTGCTTTTTGATAGTTATGTCTTGAATAATCATCAGCTACAGGATCGAATGCAATTCTTCCTAAAGAATCTTTGTCTGCAATGGTTCCATCGGGATTTCTTCTCACAGTTTTAAATACATTTCCTCTAAATGGTCTGAATTCCTCAACATCTAAAGACGATAATTGCCTGAACACGTCTAAACACCATTCGTTTACGTTTCCAGCCATGTTGTACAAGCCATAATCATTTGGCCAGTATGCATCAACTGGAGCTGGTACCGATGCATTATCATTAAGCGCACCTGCAACACCCATCATATCACCACGTCCACGTTGGAAGTTTCCACGGAATTTACCTCGGTTTTGCTTGGTGTCATTTCTAACATAATGGCCATTCCAAGGAAATATTTTACGATTGTATATTCTTTCTGGCGATCCCATTGAGTTACCAATTAAACCAAGTGCTGCATATTCCCACTCAGCTTCCATTGGTAAACGGTACTTAGGAAGCATGATTCCATCTTCCATTATTGCGTGTCTTTCACCACCATCAAGTGTTGGTAAGTTTTCACGGATACCGCTTTCGTATTGACCTGCTAAATAGGCTTGTGTATTAAAATTGTCTTCGTCTACCTGGTTAGGGTTAGCCTCAAGAATTCCTTCATCCATTAAAGCCATTTCGTTTACCCTGTCTGTTCTCCAGGCGCAATAATCGGTTGCTTGTAGCCAACTTACACCTACAACAGGATAATTGTGGTAGGCCGGGTGCCTAAAGTAGTATTCTACGTAGGGTTCATTGTATGCAAGTTTTTTTCTCCAACAAAGGGTGTCTGGTAAGGCTTGTAAATAAACTTGTGGATAACTTACGTAAACTTTTGCTATCCAGTTCATGTATTCACGATAATCGATGTTCCTTACTTCTGTTTCATCCATGTAATATGAAGCTACGGTAACTCTTCTGGGAATATTATTCCAGTCATAAATTACATCCTGGGCAGTTTGTCCCATTATAAATGTACCGCCTTCGATGAATACTAATCCGGGGCCTGTTTCTTGCTCAACATAATCAGAAACTTCGAAACGCCCAACGTCAGGATCGTTATATGCCCAGCCAGTTGTAGTGGATTCGCTACCTACACCGGCACCTCCACCTCCTCTACCAAAGCAAGAGCTTAATGAAATGGTTATTATTACTGATATTACAAGTAAAACTGATTTAATCTTCATAACTATCACTTTTATTTTTTTTATCTTAATGCAAATATAACTAAAAAGAAGGACAACTTATTGTGTTGTAATTTCGAATTTTTTTATCACATGCAAATAAATATGTTAAACTTAGCTCGTGAGAACCTAATGATTGCCCAATAAATCTTGACAATGTAACATCATAACTATAAGATATTACCAACTTATTAACATTTAAATGAAAGGACAATATCAATGCATCGAAGTTCAATTCTAAACTGTTTCTTAAAAAAGCCCCGACAGACACCTTGCTAATGTCAAAATACATGCCATAGTAAAGCATGTTCATATTTTGTTGATTAATAAATACGACATTGGGTTCTAAGACAAAACTGGCCTTTTTTGAATCATTTTTATCAATAGGAATAAGCGCCCCTGCATGGGCGGTAAATTTCATTGGGAAGTACTCATTATGGTCTTCAGATATAGTATGGGGGATGTGACTGGCTGAAAAACCTAAAAAATATTTTTTATAATTCAACAATGCGCCTGCCGAAAAGTCGGGTGTAATAAAACTTTGGTCGGCAATACTTTCGGAGTTTGGGTAAACCGTTCCCTGAACTGGATCAATCATGCTTGGGAAAACTAAATCTCTTGTATTCATACTTTTTTGATACACAGATGCTTGCAAGGCAAATTTCGCGGTCATTCTTTTCCCAAGCTGAACATGATAAGAATAAATAAAGTCTGCATTTATTTGATTGAAAGTTCCATTGCCTTGCTGGTCATTCATTAACCTTACACCTAATCCTCCATGCAACAAAGGAACATATTTATCCAATGAAGCACTGTAGGTAACATAAGGAAACTGTACCCCGGGCCATTGATTCCGATAGGAAAGTGCCAATTTGGGGCAATAATCAGCTCCAGCATAGGCAGGGTTTAAATAAAGCCTGTCGGCAAATAGCTGCGAGAATTGAACGTCCTGCGCCTCAATAAGCTGGGTAAACTGAAGTAAGATAAATATTTTAATTAATCTATGCACTTATATACTATTCTTTATTTGTTAGCTGTTTATATTAATGAAACCCTCATTGAAGGATTTATACGGAGAATCCCCCTCCTTGTAATGATTATGGGGCTGATTTTCATGTTTTAGCTATAGGTTAAATGTGTGAAAAAATGTTGCTAATTTAACCATCAATTAAAAATTATGCCTAAAGTATAACGTAAGTAATTGAAAAATTGTGTGTAGCTAAAAAAATATAATTTGTGCACAATAAATTTAGCTAATTAGATTTGTATAATTTTATACCGATTTTATAAAACCTATCAAAAATGTATAAATTAAGGTTCGCTTGCTTGCTACTGATTCATTTTGTCGTCATAAAATCTGTTTATTCACAGAATTCAAATCAGCATTTTGAGATAAAGTGGCAGGATAAACAAGCTTTTTTTTCAATTGAAAATACTAATCAATCTTACCTGTTGTATTTTGAAGGAGCTGTTTATGAGTATTCTAAGAGTTATTTGCCGCTATTTTCAAAACTTCTAAAAACAAATGATACACAAATAGAAGTTAAGTTGTTAAATCAAAAATATAGTGGTTTAACCAAAGCTGAATTAAGTCAGGTTAAAGATATTGACAAAATACCTGGTGAAATAAAGGTGAAAAGTAAAGTGCAATTTATTAGAAAACAGACTTGGTTAGCACTCACTTTTATTCCTTTAAGGAAAAATAAATTGACAGGACAGTATGAAAAACTGATAAGTTTTGATGTTGAATATATACGAGCAAACAAAACAAAGACTACTTCTCTAAAGAAATATTCTTTTGCTAATCAATCAGTGTTGCGATCTGGTACATGGATAAAAATTAAACTACCTAAAAGCGGTGTTTACAGGCTATCTTTTAACGAGTTAAGAGATTTAGGGATTGACCAGCCCGAAAATGTAAGAATATTTGGTAATGGTGGCAAAATGTTGCCCTATAACAACTCTGAAAAGAGACCAGATGACTTGATTGAGAACCATGTTTTGTTTATGGATAATGCAGTTTATTTTTATGGGGACGGACCGGTTCAATGGGAATATGATGAAACCACAGACTTTTTTCATCACCAACGAAATTTGTATACCGATTATTCTTATTATTTTTTAAGTTCGGATTATTCTTCGGGAAATAATAATGCAATTGTTCAGGAAAATCAGGTAACAGGAGCGCAAACACATACCATTAATACATTTACGAATTTAATCTATCATGAAATTGATACCTTAAATTTGATTGGCTCGGGAAGGTTATGGGTTGGTGAAAGCTTTGATTTTCAGAACAGGTATGCCTTTAATTTTGAATGCCCTGGTTTGGTAACAAGTTCATTAGTTAAACTAAAGACTTCGCTGATTGCCCGGTCGCCTGTATCGAGCAATTATTTAATTAGTCTGGATGGAACCTCGTTTCAAAGTAATTTTAGTCCTGTAACTTACAGATACGAAGATGAATATGCGAAACATAAAGTGGAGCATTTTGAAGCGCAGGTTAATAGTACAAATGAAATTAATGTACAGCTGGAGTATGTTGGCTCAGCTTCTTCAGAAGGCTGGTTGGACTATTTATGTTTGAATGCTGAATGTGGACTCAGACTTGAAGGCCAGCAATTGCATTTTAGGAACACTCAGTCAGTTGGTTCAGGAAATATTGGGTTATTTCAATTAAGTAATGTAAATAGTAATACTGTTGTTTGGGATATAACAAACCCTCAACAACCAAAACAGGTAAGTACAAACCTGAATGGTTCCACCCTTAGTTTTAAGCTATCAACTGATACATTAAGAGAGTTTATTGCCTTTGATCCTTCTATGGCGTACTCGCCAATTACTTCGGGTGAGGATATAGGCCTGGTGGAAAATCAAAACCTGCATTCAATTAATCAGGCAGATATGGTTATTATTAGCCATCCGGAATTTATAGAGTACGCCAGTGAGTTGAAGCAAATCCATGATGGTGAAAATAAACTGAGTATTCAACTAGTTGATATTGAGCAAGTATACAATGAGTTTTCATCAGGGGGTAGAGAGGTTACAGCAATTAGGGACTTTATGAAAATGTTGTATGATAGGGCATCAAGCAATGAACAACTGCCGAAGTACCTTTGCCTGTTTGGAGATGGTTCTTATGATAATAAGCATACTTTCAGTAGTAACACTAATTTTATACCTACCTATCAGTCAGATAATTCGCTTAGTCCTACCCAATCGTTTGTTACTGATGATTTTTTTGGGCTTTTGGATGATAATGAAGGAGGTCACGATGGCCTTGTTGATATTGGAATAGGGCGAATTCCTGTAAAAACAAAAGCTGAGGCAGCCTCAGCCATTCAAAAAATAAGGAAATACTTAAGCTCTGAGGCTTTTGGCGATTGGCGGAACAGGCTCTGTTTTATTGCTGATGATGAAGACAACAACATACACCAAAAGCAAGCGGATGAGTTAACTAGTATAATTAAAGATAAGTACCCTGTCTTTAATATTGAAAAAATATTTTTGGATGCTTACACCCAGGAGAGTTCAGCAGGAGGACAACGCTACCCCGGGGCAAAACTTGCAATTACCAATCAAATTGAAAAGGGTGTTTTGGTAATGAATTACACTGGCCACGGCGGTGAAAGTGGATTAGCCCATGAACGGGTAATTACCATTGATCAAATTAATAAATGGGCAAATAATGATAAATTACCTGTTTTTATGACAGCTACCTGTGAGTTTAGTCGTTTTGACAACTATGAAAAAACCACGGCTGGCGAGCTGGTATTTCTAAATCCACAGGGAGGAGCTATTGCCTTGTTTACAACAACTCGTCTGGTATATGCTTCGCCAAATTTTCAGCTGAATAAAAATTTTTATAACTATTTGTTTGAAAATGATATTAGCACAAACAACAGGTTTAGGTTGGGCGATATAATGAGACTTACTAAAAATGCTTCGGGTTCAGGAATAAATAAACGAAACTTTACTTTGCTTGGAGATCCCGCCCTTGAATTATCATTTGCAAACCACTTTATAAAGACCAATTCGATTAATGGTAAGGCAGTTCAATTAAATGCTGATACACTAAAAGCGCTTGACAAAGTGACAATTACCGGAGAAGTTCAGGATATTACTGGAACAAAAATTATTGATTATAATGGAATTGTGTACCCGGCCATTTATGACAAAGAAAATGAGGTGAAAACATTGAATAATGATGGTGATGGTGTATTTACCTATAAGGTGCAGAACAGTAAGTTGTTTAAAGGACAAGCAAGTGTAAATAATGGCAATTTCCAGTTTAGTTTTATTGTTCCTAAAGATATAAAATACAATATCGATACCGGGAAAGTGAGCTATTACTCGGCTAACAACCAGTTGATTGATGATGGCAAAGGGAGTTTTAAAAATATCCTGATTGGAAGTTCAGGTACAAATGGGATTTCTGATAGTGAAGGACCTGAAATTCAGCTATACTTAAATGATGAAAGTTTCGTAAATGGTGGTATTACAAATAGCAGCCCTAAATTGCTGGCTTTTTTTAATGATGAAAGCGGGATAAACACAACAGGAAATGGAATTGGGCACGATATTGTGGCCACCATTGATGATAAAATAGAACAGCAATTCACCTTAAATGAGTATTATGAGTCCAACATTGATGACTTTACGGGTGGGAAATTAAACTTTTCTTTTCCTGAGCTTGAACCCGGAGAACATAAACTCCATTTAAAGGCCTGGGATGTTTATAATAACTCTTCCGAAGATTCGATTTTGTTTAATGTGGTAGAATCGGAAAGGTTTGAAATTAGTCATGTTTTAAATTATCCCAACCCATTTTCAACCAATACTTCTTTCTTTTTTGAACACAACAGACCAAATGAACCAATTGAAGTTTTGCTGCACGTTTTTACTGTGTCTGGAAAAGTGGTAAAAACAGTACACACCGAAATGGTTACTAAAGGTTTTCGTTCAGAAGGACTTCCCTGGGACGGAAGGGACGATTTTGGCAATAAAATAGGGCGAGGGGTTTATTTTTACAAGTTGTCGGTAAGGACTTCAACTGGTGAAAAAGCCGAAAAAATTGAAAAACTACTTATCCTAAATTAATTTGTAATACTAAAAATTAATTCTCTACGTTACTCTAATTTAAATATATTTGCGATTTAAAAACCAGCTTAACTATACTTATGAAAAAATTAGTAACATTACTTTTGCTTAGCTTGAGCGTTTTCCTAAACCTTGATAAACTTAATGCACAATTTACAACCAGTGGACAAGATTTAGATGAGCGATTAAATACAATAACAACTGCAGTTCCGTTTCTGACAATAGCGCCTGACTCAAGAGCCGGTGGAATGGGAGATTTGGGAGTGGCAACAAGCCCGGATGTAAATTCGCAACACTGGAATCCTGCTAAATATTCATTTATTGAAGATGATTTTGGGGTGGGCATATCTTATACTCCTTGGTTAAGGGCATTGGTTGATGATATTGAACTGCTGTATCTATCTGGATATAAGAAACTTAAAAATAGTGGTGCCTTGGCAGCAAGTCTTCGATATTTTTCACTGGGGAATATTACATTTACCGACATTAACGGGTCTACAATTAGAGATTATAAGCCAAATGAGTTTGCTTTAGATGTTTCATACTCCTTATTATTTACAGATGGTTTTTCGGGGGCAGTGACTTTAAGATATATCAATTCAAACCTTACAAATGGCATAAGTTCATCAACTGCTGATGCTCATCCAGGAAGGTCTGTTGCAGGCGACATCTCCATGTTTTATACCAAAGATATTAAACTAGGAGGCAAGCCTTCCAATATGTCATATGGCTTGCAGGTTTCTAATATTGGTAACAAAATTTCCTATACCGATTCTGAATCAAATTTCCTTCCTACAAATCTGAAGATAGGTGGAACACTTACCCATAATTTTGATGAATATAACTCTCTGATGATTGGTGCTGATTTTAGCAAACTACTTGTTCCAACACCACCACTAAAAGGTGATAATGATGAAGTGCTGGCCGGGAAAGATGATGATGTATCAGTAACAACAGGTATGTGGCAATCATTTAACGATGCCCCTGGTGGTACCAAGGAAGAATTGAGAGAAATAACCATGTCGTTTGGGGCGGAATACTGGTACAATAAAAGATTTGCGCTTAGGGCTGGTTATTTTCACGAGCATGAGGTAAAAGGAAACAGAAAGTTTTTTACTATGGGACTTGGGTTAAAACTTAATGCATTTCAGCTTGATTTTGCCTATTTACTGGCTAAACAAAATAATCCACTTGAAAACACTTTACGTTTTTCATTATTGTTTGATTTCAAGGGACTTAAGGTGGAGAGTGCAGAAGAATAAAAGTTTTTTTCTAATATAAAATTAGCTACTTATGAATTTGTTATATTTGTAAGTAGCTTTTTTATTATAACGTATTATTATGAAGATAAAGGTCGGTTTTGGTTTTGATGTGCATGCCCTTGATGAGGGAGAAAGCCTGATTATTGGTGGTGTTGAAATTCCTCATACAAAAGGAACAATTGCGCATTCTGATGGTGATGTACTAATACATGCAATTTGTGATGCCTTGCTAGGAGCTGCTAACTTGAGGGATATTGGCTACCAGTTTCCTGATACAAGCAATGAATTTAAGGATATTGACAGCAAAATATTACTGAAAAAAACATATGAGTTGTTAAAAGAAAAAGGCTTTCAAATTGGCAATATTGATTCAACAATTGCTGCCCAGCAACCCAAACTAATGCCACATATTGATGCAATGCAGAAAACCTTGGCTGATATTATGGAATTGGATATTGAGGACATTACAATTAAGGCAACCACAACCGAAAAATTAGGCTTTGAGGGTAGGGAAGAGGGCATTTCGGCTTATGCAGTTGTTTTGATATCGAAAGTTTAACTTTGACAAGTCTGAAAAGAGATTGATATGATTGAAAAAAGGGGGTATTCAATCATTGCAATCTTTATCAATCAAAAAGTTAGTTTTTAAACTGAACATTTTACTGAAAAGTACACATATATCAATGATAAGATTTTAATGATTAATGAAACAAAAAAAACAGTTGTGATTGGAGCAAGCCCCAATCCCGCAAGGTTCTCTTACAAGGCGGTGAGCCTGTTAAGCTCTTATGACCAGCCAGTTGTGGCAGTTGGTATTAGAGATGGCCAAATAACTGGAGTAATGATTCAAAAGGGAAAGCCGGAAATTAAAGATGTACACACTGTATCTTTGTACATTGGGCCGCAAAGGCAACCTGAGTACTATAATTATATTTTAGAACTTAACCCTCAACGAATTATTTTTAATCCTGGAACTGAAAATCCTGAATTATATTCATTAGCAAAAGAGAAAAACATTAAAGTGGTGGAGCATTGCACATTGGTGATGTTGAATTCGGGGGAGTATTGAGGTTGACCAGGCTACTAAAAAAAATAGAAGATGTATAAAGAAATTAAAACCCTTGAAGAATTTAAACAGGTAATTGGTGAAGATGATGCAGCATTGTTCTATTTCTCTCACCAGCAATGTAATGTTTGCAAAGTGCTGAAGCCTAAAATTGCCGAACTTATTAAAGCTGATTTTCCAAAAATTGGACTTTTTTATTGCGATACGGTAAATTCGCCAGAGCTGGCTGCCCAAAATAGTGTTTTTGCAGTACCTACCTTGTTGGTTTATTTTGGTGGTAGGGAGACCATTAGAAAAAGCAGAAATCTAGGAATTGAGGAGCTGAAAATGGAGTTAGAAAGGCCTTATGGACTAATTTTCGAATAAAAAAAGCCATGGAAACCCATGAGCTTATATTGTACCTTAAAATTTCGCTTATTGTAAAGCCTTTTTGGCCTTGGCTTTTTTCTTTTTTGCTGGGTCAATACTATGCTCTGCATTCACGTCACTTGCCAGGATTGGCTCCATATGCAAGTTTATAACTTATTGTAAAGATTTTACATTGCTTGCATAAACTGTTCCTGAACCTTCTTCTATTGTAATTTCATCTGCTCCTTGTGTAATAGATTGCAGATCCATTACGATAGCCGATTCACTAGTTCCACCAATAAACCTTGCATGGAACATTTGATTTGTTGGAACTTGCCCTAGTGTTAAGTCACATCTTAAATGATGGTTGCAATTATCCGCTTAGCGGGTTCTTGAGCTGTGTAATTAGCTTATTTTTAGTGCTTAGCATTTTATAATCAGACCCGCTTAGCGGTTTTTATACCGTTGAAATATCATTGACTTAACATCAGTGTTAAGTCAAATTTGATATTTCTGGTAATTAGCCAGGTGATAACACCTGGCTGGTGCACTTGTCAGGTGTTGTCACCTGACAAATTAGATTTGACATCACACTAGGTTTCCATCACCATCTTCTCCATGAAAATTATCAATAAAAATCTTTTGTTTTGTATCATCATTCTCATCTTTTATTATATTTACATCATATTGTTGACTTTCATTATCTGTAACTCTATATTCTCCTGTTATAGCATCTCTTGGATCAGTTAAGACTGTTACATCATCTAAACACGAACTAAAAAATGGAAGAACAATTAATAATACTAATAACCTGAGTTCGACATAAAATATTCAACACAGAAATTCGGAATTATACCAGATATGTGCTAAAAATGCAGAAAGAATAGCGGGCTATTTTGAGGGATTTTTAGTGTAGAGATGGTGTGATTACCTCCGGTGAGTGCTTCGCAGTTCCGAATTTTCTATTAGATTTGATTAATTTTTGCATAAATCACACCAATTTTTCTAGAACTATCCCGATAGTCCTTCAGAAATTTGTTGCAATTTCTGCTAAAAATTAATTCAAACTGTGTGAATATTTTTTATCGAACTCAGGTTATTAAGATAAATTTATATTTTTTTTACGTTTAAGCGCTTGTTTACCACTAAATCTAGATATTGCGGTACTCCACATCTTTTCAAATCACACAAACATTTAAACTACAAGTATTTTCGGTACTCTGCACCTATAAAAAAACAGGTTCAACATTAAAAGCTCCTTTTCCGTAATACGATGAAGGAGGAGTTGCGCAATATTTGTAGATTATTAATTGACAAGCGATTTAAGGTGCAGAGCACCGTAATAACTTGTCTGCCTTCATGCATTGATAAAAACCATACCAAACAATTTGAAGATATAACAGCGGGTGAATTTTTAACTCAGCGCTTGCGAGAAATTGGTTTATATTAGATAGGAGATTTGAGCACACTTACACTATGCAAGGACCTCTATATCAATCATCTACAACACCCCTGGCTGCCTTTATGCCATCCGACATAATGTTGTGGATAGCATGCACATTGGTATGATAACCACTGGTTTTAGTGGTATATTGCCTTATTACAATGATTTCAACTCCATCCTGGTTGCTTTGTTCTTTAATTACATTATGCGATGTTGAAACTCCGTTAAAGTACTTTCCTAATCCAAAACCCTCTTTTGCAACCAAAACTACATAAAAATAAGGGTATTGCTTGCCCTGTACATCGTTGAGTGATACCTGAGCATACATTCCCAGAAACTTTTCCGGCTGGTTTTTAAATTCAATCTTAATTTTTGTATCCGAAGGATATTTTTGCTCACTCCCTCTCACATAAATTAAATAATCAATTTTATCATCTGTTAGTGCTTGCTCAAAGCCTTTTAGTACGTTTTGAAATAGCTTAATTTTGTTTACCAGTTGAGGGGTTGTGGTTATTCTTCTTACTCCGGTAAACCAATGAGGATAAAGTAATACAGCAATATTTGCCACCATGATAAGCGATAGTTTTTCATTTGAAAAAACACCTGTCCCCCAGATTAGTACAAGTATCACAATGCTTAAAATAAAAAACAATACTCCTCTCCCACTTGTAATATCAAATGCACTGATATCCCATTTACGAGCTTTCTTATTAATTTCAACAATATTATTAAACTGCTCCTTATCGGTTTTTACCCATTCCGAACCAGCTTTATATCCTGCTAATTTTATTCTGCTATCATAACCTTTAACCAACAATAGCAAGTTCCCCCCAAAGACAAATAATATTCCAGGGAAGGTTGCGAGGCTGTAATATTGTAGCACAAAACCAATTGCAATTAGAAAAATGCTCAAAAACAGTCGTACCTGATAGGTCAATGATTTCCAAATGTGAAAAATCACCACACCTTGTTCTTCTTTCGACAATAACAAAGTACTCATAATGCTTTTATTTCTAGGGTTTTATATAATTCTTCGTATCCTAAATTTCGCCAGTATAATGGACAAGCCCCATTGCAAACAGCCAGGCTCTCGCAGTTTTTACAAATATCATGGGCAAATCCTTTTTCACGATAAAATTTCGCCTGCTTTCCTTCCCAAACTTCAGCAAATTCAGAAGAGACTAGATTCCCAACAGGCTCATCATAAGAAGAGCACGGCAATACATCGCCATTAGGTGCAACAGAAAGCAAACCATCGCAGGCAGCGCATCCTTTGTTGCCTAAATCGTGCGTTATGGTATTAAACATGCAAAGCGGAACTGGCGAATACCACATGAATTCAATTCCTTGTGTCTTGCTGTTTTCCTGTATTTGCTGAATGATCTCACCCACTTCGCTGTATTTAATTACCAATCCTTCGTTAAAAACACTGCTCCCTGTTGGAATAACCAGGTTCATGCTAAAACGATCCAATCCAAGCGATTTCACAAATTCAGGTAATCGAATGCAATCTGTCTGATTTTTTTTGTTCAAGGTGGTATTTGTATGAACATGAATACCCAACTCTTTAAAAATCTTTACTGTATTGATACTTTTTTCAAAAGCTCCTTTGTGATGCACCAGATTATCATGAGTGGTTGATGTGGTACCTTCAATGCTCACCTGCACTGAATCCAGTCCTGCATTCACCAATTTCTCAGCGTATTCCTTATCAATCAAGGTTCCGTTGGTAATCAGGTTCACCCTCATTCCCAGGTTTTTGGCATATTTTATACAAGCAATTAAAACATCCTGCCTTAATGTTGGTTCGCCACCAGTAAAACTTATTGATGGAACTTTTGCCTTGTTATAAATGGTATTGATTATCTGCTTAAACTGATCCAAATCAAGCTCCTGATTACTACCTGTTGGGTTAGTGGTGCAATTGCAACCTGCATAACAAAACTGGCATTTTAAATTGCATTTGTAGGTTAAAGCCAATTCCGACAAAACTGGCAGTTTGCTAAAGCCTAAATCAAATTTTTCTTTTTCAACAGCAGGGTTAAGGCTAAATTCGTCAAGATTTCCTTCGAGGTTTAGTTTTAAAGCCATCATAAAATCCTCAATTTCAGCTGATTTTGCAGCGTCAAGGTGCTTAACCACATCGGCAATTTTACCACCATCCAGAAGATATTGCAGAATTTTTACTGCACTAGCATTTATTTTTGTGGCCTGATTTGGACGTTTGATAAGCATGTTGTCCTCTGTACGGACAAAAATGTAAGGTTTAACATTGCCAATAAACTCATCTACCCACAATAAATGTGTTTTGTCCTGACTTCGACTTTGCTTAGCCTCACAGACATGATTGCCTGTGCTTTTTATTTTCTTTTTCCAAAACATTAATGTGATCCTCCACTAACGCAAGCTGAATGACAAGCTGAATGGCATGCCGAATGACATGCAGAGTGACATGCCGAATGACAAGCCGAATGGCAGGCATCATGACATACATTGATATCCTGCAAAATATCCACTGATGGTGCTGTTAAATGATCTGTATCTATTGGGATATCATACTCATACTGATGAGGATTGCGGTAATGATACCTGTAATTGAAATAATTAATGTTTCCATAGTACCAGTGGTACCATAAATGGTTTGAGTTTTCCTGATAATACTGTTGCTGTTCCTCTTCGGGGATGTTTTTTTTGCCCCAATCACCCATCATTTCGCGATAGTATTTTTTTGTTTCTTCAATATCGCAATCCCAGGCTTTTTTCTGGATATTTTTAACAATCAGGTTCATCATGTCTTCTAGTTCCTGTTGCGAAAATTCACCATCATCGGCCAATGAATCGTAAAGTTGCTTTTCGTAAACACCTAAAACACTTGTATCAGGTCCAGGAATAACTTCTACTTTTAAAGGAGATTTTGTTATTACTTTTAAAAACTGCTCATTTTCAAGAATGCTTACCATTCCACTTAGGATACTTTTGAATGGAACTTCAAGATAAAAAGTAGCTTCTAATGGGGTTAAATCCATGCATATTTTCCCATCGATATGATAATGCGAAAGGGTGAGTTTAGGTGGTGTCCAGTCCAGTCTGCCCCAGTCAATTTCGCTAAGGCCTTCTTTGGCTTTTACCATTGATTTATGCTTGCGCCCAACTATCAGGTAAAAAATGGCAATAACTACAAGCACCAAAACAATAAAAATGCCCCTGTCTGCCTTTTTTTCGCTCATCGGGACAAAATCAGTACTGTCATACATTTCTGTATTTCCTAAATTGAACCAATGTGCAGGCATGTAAAATTGGGTGCGCATATGAAACCTTACCGGAGGATACTCTTTATGAAAAACCAGCATCAGTTTGCCACTTTTACTTTTTTGGTAATCAACCAAAAACTTTTTGTTGACAAACTTCTCGGTCATTATGATGTTCTGGCCCATGTAATAATCCCGTAAAACGGGGTAGCCTTCCACAGCTTGCTCAGGCAAAATAACTTTTAATGTGTAGTGTTGCATGTTGTGGGCTTCATCCCACTTAACAGGCGACCAGTTAAATACAGTGAGCATTTGACCATCATCCTTTTGAGTATTAACCAGGTAGCCTGCAGTATTAAAATTGGTCGAAAAATAAAAAACATAAGTAAGATTACCGCTTGAAACACCTTTGCCATCTGCAAGAATAATATCCCATTTTTCAGAATCGTATTTGTATATTTTTAACTTGTAGCGATTTCCAAAATCATCAACTGCATAAGATTCATCTGAAAACTCTTGAATATCAAGCCGCTCATTGCCTTTAAAGTAAAAACCATGCATTTCGCCCGATACTATTTTGTATTGTACAACATAGGCAACATTAGCTTCACCGTTTTTACTAAGTTCTACCGTTGTTTCAACAAAATTGATGGTGCCGCTTCCTGCAAAAAGATGAAGTGTAAGCAGCATAAAGAAAAGAATACAACAAGTACGCATTTTTAAAAAGTTTGATTTTGGCCAATAAAAATAACGATTTATAACTTTTTAGCTCAACAAACAGGGTAATTTAGGATGATTCTAAAGAAGAGGAATTCGCTCAACATAGAATCAAAACTATTCCAATACCATTTCTTAAAACAAATTGATACTTTTGTACAGTTTTTTAATATTGACAAATCAATAATTTCAGGTTTTAAAATGCAACAAACAGAACAGAAATTTACCCAATTATTTGAAAAAGAACAACTTAAAAACATTGATTTTTACAGCATTGATGGGAATTATTTATCCTTTGATGAGAAGAACGAATGGATTTTTAGGGGAGGTATAGAGTTTATTTTTGAATCATACACCATTAGTATAGGTTGGAACAACGAGATGCATTTAAATGAAATGGTTGAGGGTGAGCTTGATGATTTAATTGGTGAATTGGACGTGTATGACTTAGAATTAGGGGAGCTTGCAACTATTGAGAAGCTTAAAGGGCAAAAAGTTAAAAATATTGACTTTAAATGGACTTTTTATCAGGAAATGGATGAAGAAATGGAGCTGACCGATGAAAAAACATACATTCCTCAGGAACTTAAGCTAGAATTTGAAGATGGGACGAAAATGCAGGTTGCGGGCATTGTCTTCCAGCTTAAAGATAATCAAATACATAACCCAGTTTATGATCCGCAAAGCATGCTAATGATAACTGTTGACAAAGAGGTTGAAATTGCTGAAATGGAAGAATGATTAATGACATCATAGTTGTTGGACATTATTCATTTTAGCCAATTATTAAAAATGTTTATTGATATATTTGTATATTTGTATATCGATCTTTGCTTTTTTCTCTCTTAAATGCACAAATAAACAAAAATACTGATAATCAACGAGTTAAAATTGCAATGAAAAGACATTGATACCTAATTGCTAACTTCTAATTTCTAAAAATTATGGACTATTCAATTAATAAAAAACTACCCGGAAAATCTTTTGATGAGGCTATTTCGTTGGTTACTGAACTACTTAAAAATGAAGGTTTTGGAATTATAACTGAAATAGACATAACCAGCACACTGAAAGAAAAAATAAGTGTAGACTTCAGAAAGTATAAAATTTTAGGAGCCTGTAATCCACATTTTGCTTATGAATCGATAAAGGTGGAGGATAAAATTGGTGTTTTTCTACCATGCAATGTGGTTGTTCAGGAACATGAAAGCGGAGAGGTTGAAGTTTCGGCAATGGATCCAATAGTTGCAATGAGCCCTGTTGAAAATCCGTTAATGGTAGATTTTGCAAAAGAGATAAGAGAAAAGCTGTACAACGTAATAGAAAACCTGTAATGAGCAAGTTTGCTGTATTATCTGATATTCATGGCAATTCATGGGCATTAAAAGCTGTTTTGGATGATTTATTGGCACGAAACATTGATTTAGTTGTTAACCTTGGCGATGTTTTATACGGCCCACTAGATCCAAAGGGAACATTTGAAATTTTGCAAACAATTGAAACGATTGGAATTTGTGGGAACCAGGACAGGCTATTGCTTGAGAACATTGATAAAAAAGTGGATAACCAAACCATGAATTTTGTTTTTAGCCAATTGGATAATGCAGCAATTGACTATCTAAAAAACTTAACTTTTGATCATCATCATAGTTCAGGTGTTTATTTTTGCCATGCATCGCCACACAAAGATGATGAATACCTAATAGAAAAACTTTTTAAAACGCATGTTGGAATAAAAGAAAACCACGAAATAGATGCAGTCTTAGAAAATATTGACGAAAAAGTGGTAGTTTGTGGGCACAGCCACCAACCCAAGGTGGTAAAAACGGGCAAAAAGCAGATCATTAACCCTGGAAGTGTTGGCCTGCCTGCATATGATGACGAATTGCCTATTTTTCATAAAATGGAAACACATTGCCCTGATGCAAACTATTGCATTCTAACCCTTGAAAATAACGAAGTTAAGAATATTGATTTGGTTGCCGTTTCCTACGATTTTGAATCTGCAGCTAACATGGCCCAAAAAAATAACCGTCCGGACTGGGCTAAATGGCTTAGAACCGGACGAGGATAATATATAAGCAATAGTCAAAAGGTTTTCTGCTAAATGTCCCTCATTAATTCACCAAGCCGAACCAATTCTTTTTTAACCTGGCTAATGCCAATTAAACCACCAGACATTCCACTTGAATGTTTGGTTACTCTGAGATCAATGGAAGAATCAGCTTCTTGCATTTGAACCATGAACTTAAAATATTTTACAAACGCCCCAAAAAGAATACGCATGGTTCGGTTTCCTTTTTCGTAAACCGAATTGGTACCGCCACCTTCTACCAATTTATAGCCATTTGCTAACAAGGTTTCATCAACAGACTTGGTAAGGGTACCCATATCAACACCTTCATATTTATGGATAAAATAATCACCGGTACTTTGAACATTTTCTTTAAAATAAGCCATGATTCCTAGATTTAGTTAAATAATAATAAAATTAAAGTTAATAATGTTTTTAGGTTTCTCAAAAAGGAGAATGATGAGTTTTTCAATGAGCTTTCAATGTAATTCAAAAAGCAACTATATTGCGTTTCAAAAAAATCATGTTTAAGAACAAAGATTTAACGGCTATTCTTTTACTTTCATGCCCCGACAGAATGGGATTGGTTTCGCGTATTTCTCTTTTTATTTTTGAAAGAGGCGGAAACATTACAAACATCCAATAACACACTGATAATAAGATTAATACTTTCCTTTATTCGGGTTGCCTGGAAGAATTACCTGAGGAACTTGCCCCATTTGGAAAAGAGTTTAAAGCAAAGTGGAAGATTCGTTTTAGCGAGAAAAACTAAGAGCCGCAATTTTTGTGTCGAAGTTTGAACATTACTTGCAGGATATTCTTTGGCGGCATAGCATTGGTGAGTTTAATATTGAAATCCCGTTAGTGGTTTCAAACCACGAAAAGTTGAGAGGGCTAAAAAATAAGGACGGCTGCCCAACCGTCCTTTACAAACTCAATTAACCTAAAACAAAATTATTTGATTATCTTAGGTTCAACAAATTTAAATAATTTCTGTTAATAAATGATCATTACTTTTCTGTTTTTTTATGTTATGATTATCAGTTTGTTGATGTTTTTTATAGAACCAAACTGACAGTCAACTATTTGTATGTAATCTTATGATTGCAGTACTAGCCAAAAAGTAATCCAACATCGTTAAATTTTGTTAAAAGCCTGAGTTTGTGACGGTAAAAGTCTTATTTTTGTTCTGAATGAGCGGGTAAGATTTCTGCTTATTAACCTGGCATCTTGATTGTGGCAGGAGTATCAAAAATCTTAAATTTGTGAAAAGGCAATACATTTGGATTCTTATTTTATTGATGTCGGTTGCACTACTTGGATTAATTGTGGTGCAATTCAGATGGATACAAAATGCCATAAAGGTTGAAAAGAGAAAGTTCAACTCATTGGTTGAGAAAAGCTTATCCGAAATTGTAGATAAAATTGCTGAAAGGGAAACAGTACTATACAAAGAAAAGGAAATTATTTCTTTTAGCGATAAAAATGATGCCTATCGCTTGTCGGATCAGGTAAATACTGAATTGCTCGACAGCTCAAAACATCTGCTAACTAAACCTCAGATAACCATTTCGGTTAAAGATTCTAATTTCTACCGGATTACTAATGGCAAGCTTGATGAAGATGCTGAACCTGAGTTAATTACCAAAGAGGATATTCGAACAAAAGAATTAAATAGGTTCACCAATGAATTAATTTATGTTGATAACTTTACAAACCGGTTGGTGCGAAAAGAGATTAATCTAAAACAACGTATTTCTCAAGGTGCATTAGAAGTTATTATTAAAATTGTTTTTAAGAATAACAACATCGATTTAGGTTACGAATATGCGGTTGCTAAGGAAAATGAGAGTGAGCTGTTTAAATCTGCAAATTTTGATTTAAGTACAGAGCCCAGAGTGTACCAGAAGTTATTATTCCCCGATGATGAGCTAGCAGAAGATATTCTGGATGATAATTATACCTTGTTGGTTTATTTTCCAAACGAGAATTCCAGTTTTGATTCCTTACCTGCAATTGTAATTACTTCAATTGTGCTAACACTTGTTATTTTAGGAATTTTTATACTTACTACCTATATTATTTTAAGACAAAAGCGCATTTCTGAAATAAAAAATGATTTTATTAACAACATGACCCATGAGTTGAAAACACCAATTTCAACCATTTCTTTAGCTTCGCAAATGCTTAAAGATTCATCAATTTCAGAAAAGGATAAAAATTACAGGCAAATATCGGTCATTATTGATGATGAAAGCAAAAGGCTGGGCTTTCACGTTGAAAAAGTGCTTCAAATGGCCATAATTGATAAAGGAGGGGTGGAGCTAAAATGTAAAAAAATTAATTTGCATGAGCTTATTGAGCAAATACTATTAAATATCAACCTAAAACTTACCGAAAAAAACGGCAGGATTACACCAAACCTAAAGGCTCAAAAAGTAGAAGTTTTAGCAGATGAGCTGCATCTTTCAAATGTATTCACTAATTTACTCGACAACGCAATAAAATATAGCAAACAAAACCCTTTAATAGAGGTAGATACCAAAAACATTAACGGACATGTAGTAGTTTCGATAAAAGATAATGGAATAGGTATAAGAAAAGAAAATCAAAAGAAGGTTTTTGAGAAATTCTACCGCGTACCAACTGGCAATATTCATGATGTGAAGGGGTTTGGACTGGGACTAAGCTATGTAAAAAAGATTGTTGAGCAGCACAAAGGCCACATTCACCTGAGTAGTGAAACAGGAAAAGGTTCCGAATTCAAGGTTTACATCCCATTTTTAAAATAAACATTTTCTTACATTAAAATAGCCTTCTTAGCAAAATTGGATTTCATAATTGAGATTTTTAAGTTATATTTGTTTAGATTAAGTACAAAATACTCTTACTTAGGATTAAACTATGGAAGGAAAAATAAAAATACTATTGGCCGAGGATGATATTAACCTTGGCTCTCTGCTGACCCAATACCTTAATGCCAAAGGCTTTGAGACTGATTTGTTTCCAGATGGTGAAAAGGCCTATGATGGGTATACAAAAGGACAATATGATATTTGTATACTGGATGTAATGATGCCTAAGAAAGACGGATTTACCCTGGCCAAGGAAATAAGAATGACAAATAGCAAAATCCCAATTATATTTCTTACTGCAAAAACCCTTAAAGAGGATGTTTTGGAAGGATTTAAAATTGGTGCCGATGATTACATTGCCAAACCTTTTGTGATGGATGAACTCTTGTTCAGGATTGAAGCTATTATGCGAAGAGTATCCGAAGGTGGTGATGGTAATGCACACAAAGATAAATATGAAATAGGTGAATATAATTTTGATGTTAACAAACAATTGCTTCACAAAGGCGAAAATACAATAAAGTTAACCACCAAAGAGTCGGAATTGCTTGCCTTATTATGCGCTAATAAAAATAATATCCTGGAAAGAAACTTTGCCCTTAAAGCTATCTGGAAAGATGATAACTACTTTAATGCCAGGAGTATGGACGTATACATTACTAAGTTAAGAAAGCACCTTAACGAAGATCCCTCAATAGAAATAATTAATGTTCATGGTAAGGGGTATAAGTTGATTGTTACTTAATATAAGAAATTGGAGTTTTGAAATTAGGACTTTGATACAAACTAAGTTCTAATTTCAAATTTCTAAGTTCCATCTCTCCAATAATTTCCTAAAAACAAAGAGTTTCCTATTTTTGCAATCAATTAAAAAAGCATTGCAAAATGATATCAATTAATCAGGTTTCTGTAAATTTTGGTGGTTTTAGTCTGTTTTCCGACATTTCTTTTATGATAAACCCTAAAGATAGGGTTGGACTTGTAGGGAAAAACGGTGCTGGAAAATCCACCTTATTAAAAATAATTTTAGGTATTGATCAACCTACTGAAGGAACCGTTTCAAAGCCCAAAGAATTAAGTTTTGGATACCTTCCACAGCAAATGACCTATGCATCAGGGAAAACGGTTTTGCAGGAAGCCTTGACTGCTTTTGAAAGCTTAAATAAAATTGAAAAACAAATTGATAAAATAAACCTGGAGATTGCTTCAAGGGAGGATTATGAATCGGATGAATACCATGGCCTGATTGATAAATTGACAGAGCTTAATGAAAGGTTGCAAATCTTAGGCATTGCTGATAAGGATGCTATGGTTGAGCAAACTTTAAAGGGGCTTGGATTTAAAACAGAAGATCTTGTAAGGCAGACAACGGAATTTAGTGGGGGATGGAGAATGCGTATCGAATTGGCAAAAATCCTACTTCAAAAGCCTGATGTACTGCTACTTGATGAGCCTACTAATCACCTTGACATAGAGTCAATCCAATGGTTGGAGGATTTTTTGAAAAATTACCATGGTGCTGTTGTTTTAATTTCGCACGACAGGGCTTTTTTGGATAACATTACTAAAAGAACCATTGAAATTTTGTTGGGGAAGGTTTACGATTACAAAGTTTCGTATTCAAAATACCAGGAATTGCGCAAAGAAAGGTACGAGCAGCAAATGGCAACCTATGAAAACCAACAAAAGAAAATTGCTGATACTGAGAAATTTATAGAACGATTCAGGTACAAAGCAACCAAGTCGGTGCAAGTACAATCAAGGATTAAGCAATTGGAGAAAATGGATCGAATAGAGGTGGATGAGCTGGACAATGCTGCTATTCATTTCAAGTTTCCACCGGCACCCAGATCAGGGGCTATTGTTGTGGAAACCGAAAGACTTTCAAAAAGCTATGGCGAAAACAATATTTTGCATGAAATAGACCTGATTGTTGAAAGGGGTGAAAAAATAGCTTTTATTGGCCGAAATGGTGAGGGAAAAACAACCTTATCAAAAATTGTTACCGGCAATTTGGATTACGATGGAACTCTGAAAATGGGGCACAATGTTAAGATCGGTTACTATGCCCAAAACCAGGATGAATTGCTGGACGAACAAAAGACTGTTTTTGAAACGTTGGATGATATTGCAGTAGGCGATATCAGAACGCAGGTACGAAATATTCTTGGGTCTTTTTTGTTTAGTGGCGAAACAATCGAAAAGAAAGTAAAGGTACTGTCTGGTGGAGAACGTTCGCGACTGGCAATGGCTAAACTCTTGCTTGAACCATACAACTTATTGGTGCTTGACGAGCCTACTAACCACTTGGATATCAGGTCGAAAGAAATACTAAAGCAAGCTTTAATTAGTTATGATGGAACATTGATGGTGGTTTCGCACGACCGTGATTTTTTAGATGGCCTTGTGAATAACCTGTATGAGTTTAGGAACAAAAAAATAAAACAACATTCGGGTAATATTTATGAGTTTTTAAAAAAGAAAAAGGTTGAATCTTTTAAAGAAATAGAGCGAAAAAAAGTTGACAAAACTGTTGAGGCTGAAGAAAAAGTATCGGAAAACAAACAAAGCTATCTTGAAAGAAAAGAAACCGAAAAACAAAGGCGCAAGATTGTAAATAAAATTACTGCAGTTGAGGATAAAATAACAAAACTGGAGGCTGAAATTGAGAAGGCTGAACAGCTAATGAGTGAGGGTAAAGAAGTTGAGAGTAATTTTTTTCAGCAGTACGAGCAATTAAAAAAAGATTTGGAGAAAGAGATGCATGATTGGGAAAACCTGCAGATAGAACTTGAAGAGTTTGAAAGCAGTTTACAGTAGGTACTTTATAGAGGTGTGATTGCAGAAGGAGAACTGAATAGAAAAAAAAAGGAAATGCTAAAACTAGCTGAGTTGGATTATCGAAGAGTCAGGCTTGAATCTGAAAGACTGGTATTGAAAGAGGTTCCAATGGAGCAAAGAAATCGGTTTTTCGAGATTTTTTCGGATAAAGAAGTTTTGAGATATACTGATAGGGAAATTACCGAAACAATTGATGAAGCCATACTATTTTTAAAAGACTGTCAAACAAGGGCGGCGCAGAAACTACACATTTTTTTAGGACTTTTTAGGAAAACAGATAAAAAACTGCTGGGTACATTAAGTTTATACCAGATTGATTTAAAGCATTCATTTGCTTCGTTGGGGATATTAATAGCCCAAAAATACTGGCGAGAAGGATACATGAGCGAAGCTTTATTGAGTTTCCTGGATTTTTATTTTGTTAAATTGAAGTTTAATCGTATTGAAGCTCAGACATTTGTAGATAATTTACCAGCAGTAAAGTTTTTTGAGAAACTTAAATTCACAAAGGAAGCTATGTTGCGAGAGAATTTTAAAATTGAGGGCAAGTATGAAAATTCATATCTTTTTTCAATGTTAAAAAAAGATTTTGAAAAATATTACCATCCGAATTCGTCTAAACTGAGATAGTTATGGTTTATTTTAAATTATCTAAATATTTAGTTATTAAAGAACCAAATTGTTTGTATTTTTAAAAATTGAAAATAATGAAAGGTTTTAATCTTGAATATTCGAATTGCAAAACAGGAAGATTTAGAAAGAATTGTTGAAATATATAACCAGGCAATCCCAACCCATCGCTCAACTGGGTTTATTAGTCTTTTGACAGTTAATGACAGGCAGGAATGGTTTGATAGGCATATGCCGGATTTTTACCCCATTTACCTTGCAGAAATTGATGGAAAAGTGGTTGGCTGGAACAGTGTAAGTGCTTACAGGGAAAAACGGCTGGCGTTTCGTTTTTGTGCCGAAACAAGTTACTATATTGATAAAGATTTTCACCAACAAGGAATTGCCACCAGATTACTAGAGCATGTAATTGAGCAATGCGAACATTTACAAATAAAAACCCTGATTGCCTACATTCTGGAAAGAAATACACCCAGCATTCGTCTATTGGAAAAATTTGGCTTTAAGCGATGGGCCATTTTACCTGATATTGCTGATTTTGATGGTAAAGAAGTGGCTCATACAATTTACGGGAAAAGAATTTACTAAAACAAAAATGGCTGTCTCAAAACTAGATTTTAGACACTGTACTTTGGCAAGCTCAGTAACCGAGCCTGCCGAAGTACTCAATGTCCAATAATTTAATGACTTTTACCTACGGTGAGGGCTTGGCCGTTGAGACAACCTCATTTTTTATTCAAGTCTATAACTGTACCGAACCGCTGTTAGTAATTGGTTTGCTTTACAAGCTTGCAAACCAAAACTGCCAGTCGATCGGCATATACAAAGCCATTTAATCTAATTCTATTGGCATTTTGAGCCAATTTTTAAGCGAATCAATTATTTTTTGTTGTTCATCAGCATCAAAATTGTTGATTCTCGTTTTATGGCTGCCTTCTTTTTTAACCATTTTTAGTGCATTGGTTTTTCCATCAACTAATTGAACAGCTGATGCTGACCATGGATCATACTCTCCGTAAATGTAGATGATGTTATTACCTTTGTTTTGAAGAAACTCATTTACATCCTTCATGCTTTGATAATTGTAAGTGGTATCAACACCCAAAGGCAAGGTGAAATTAAAATTGGGGTTTTTAACTGTTTCAATTAGTTCTCCGAATGGTTCAATATCGTAACTATAAAACCCAATTTCAGTAAGTGCCTGATAAAAGAATGGACGAATAGGTTCAATTCCTTCTTCAGAGAAAAAGGAGAACCCTATTTTAGCAAAAGCATCAAAAACTTTATCTAAATCTTCAGCATCAGCAGGAATATCTTTGCACGCTAAATCTCCCCATTGCCAAAAAGCAAAAGAAAACTCAAGCACACTATATTCAAAGGCAGCTTTATACCCCATTTTAAAGGTCATTTCATTTTCGGTGGTATAATTTATAAATAGGGGAAGCAACTTATCCTTGTTTTCAAGCAAAAGTTTCTGAAATTCATGTACCCTGTTTCTGCATTCTTTTGTTCCCACATTAGCCAGAAAATTATAAACCCGTGGTTCTACTTTACTAAAATTTATTGGGGCAACATAGGGGATTGTTACATCCACATCATTTGGGTAAAAATATTTGTAATAAAGTGCAGTTTGCCCGCCTTTGCTAATTCCTGTACTTATCCATTTTTCTTTGTAAACCTTTTTAAATAGCTGATTGATAATATGGTGATCTTCAGCTGCTTGTTTAATGGTTAAATACTGCCAGTTGATGGAGTCGGGAACAGATTCATTGAAATAACGGTGCTCAACAATTAGTTGATTGGCTCCGATTAATTTTGTCGGCTCCGACAGATAGTTTCTTCGTGCCGAATAACCTTTAGTTACCATCACCATTGGTCTGGAAAAATCAAGGTGTGAAAGATAAATTTTCTGAAGAAAGGTGCTGGTATCTTCACCAAAATGATCAAGCTTTTGCCTTAACATTATTTTGTAGCACTTTTGACAACCTTCTATGCTGTCAATTTCTTCAATAGTAACATTTGGCAATTGAGCAAGAAATTCATCTATGTTTTTAGGTTTCTCTTTGCAGGAAAATAGTAGTACTAAATGTGCCAAAAAAAGTAGTGAAAACAGTTTATTCATTAGTTCTATAAATTTTATGAATATGATTAGGCGCTTGTTTACTTGTTATACCGAACCGCTGTTAGTAATTGGTTTGCTTCACAAGCTTTCAGACCAAAACTGTCAGTTATTCGGCATATACAAAGCCATTTTAAAATTTCAATTTACAATATTTCAAACTGGCTTAGTATACATGGGAAAGTGTCAGAAAATCAATTTGCGTTTAGAGCTATACAAGCGCACAATCATATTTTACGAATTTGAATTAAATTTCTTTTGTATTTTCCTTTAGCCAATGAAGCTCTTCACCTTTAAAATATGCTGAAAGCTTTTTATAAACTAACTGGTGGTAATCATTCAGCCAGTCAATTTGTTTTTGGGTTAAAAGCTTAGTATTAACAAGTTTTAAATCAATCGGACACAGTGTAACTGTTTCAAATTTAAGGAATTGACCAAACGCCGTTTCTTTGTCTTTCACCACTAAAATCAGATTTTCTGTCCTGAAACCGTATTCACCTTCGCGGTAAAAGGCTGGTTCATCAGAAGTTAGCATCCCTGTTGTTAAAATTGTGCTTACATCTCCAGAAGCACTTGTTCCAATAGTTTGTGGGCCTTCATGTACATTTAGGAAAAAACCAACACCATGCCCGGTACCATGCCCAAAGTTCATGTTGTTGTCCCACAGTGGTTTGCGGGCAAGGGCATCCAACTGGTAACCTTTAGTACCATAAGGAAAAACAGCCATTGCTAAATCAATGGTCCCTTTCAATGCAAGCGTAAAGTCATCTTTTTGGGTTTGTGTTGGGTTGCCCAACGTTACTGTTCTGGTAATATCTGTTGTTCCACCATAGTATTGGCCTCCTGAATCGATTAAGTAGATACCTTCAGGATGTAATTCAACATTTGTTTCTGGTGTGGCGCTGTAATGTGGCATTGCTGCATGGGCATTATAGGCTGAAATAGGGGCAAAACTTTCATCAAAAAAACCTTCTTGTTCTGCCCTGAACCACCGCAATTTTTCGGAAGCGGATATTTCGGTTATTTTTTCTTTGCCAATTGAAGTGTCCAGCCAATAAAGGAATTTTACCATGGCCACCCCGTCTTTTATCATAGTTTTTTTGATGTTTTTTATCTCAACATCATTTTTTAAGGCCTTTTGGCGGGTAGTAATGTTAAGGTAATCAACAATATCACATTCCATTGGGATGGCGTTAAACAGGGCAAAGTTGGTTTTTGAAAACTGTGTGGCCACTACCATGCCTTTTTCTATTTTGGCAATTGAGTCAAAAATTTCGTTGTACCCTTTTATAAAAATACCATCTTTTTTCAGTTCAGATTCAACCAATGCTGTTACTTTTTGTTTGTCAATAAATAAAACAGCGCTCTCCTGTGAAATCAAAGCATACGAAATTGCAAGTGGAACAAAAGGTATATCTTTTCCACGAATATTGAACAACCAGGCGATATCGTCAAGGCTTGAAATAATCTGGTAATCAAATTCCGTTTTTTTCATTTCATCCCGCAGGTCATTTAATTTTTCAGTCCTGGATTTGCCTGCATATTTCACATCGTGCAGGAATATTTCTTCTTGGGGGATAGAAGGGCGGTTTTCCCATAAAATATTAACCAGGTCAACATTTGAATCAAGAATAAAGTGTTTTCTTGTAAATGATGCATTCATTTTTTCCACCAATGCTAATGGAAATACTTTTCCATCAAAGGCAATTTTACTGTTTTGGGGGAGTTTTTCATTAAGCCAACCAATAAATTCGGGTGCATGTGGCGTTTTTAGCTTAACCATCTCAATATTAGAGCCTTTCAGCTGCTCTTCAGCTTGGATGAAGTACCTTGAATCTGTCCATAAACCTGCAAAATCTTGAGTAACAACAATATTTGCAGCTGAACCAGTGAACCCTGAAAACCATTTAATAGTTTTCCAATGATCGGCAACATACTCGCTTAAATGTGGGTCGTACATTGGAATGATGTAAGCATCAATTTTTTCAAGGAGCATTTCAGCCCTAAGTTTTGCTAGATTTTCGTTTACTGACATTTTATTAAAATTATAAAATTATTATGCTATTACCTAAAAGAATGCTTATAAAGCTTGATGCTCTGTCCGTCTAATGATCTCATTTTGTAAATCCTCGCCCAAATCGTTAAAATAATCGCTGTAACCTGCTACACGTACAATTAAATCGCTGTACTTTTCGGGTTGCTTCTGTGCATTGCGCAACACCTTGGAATCGACCACATTAAATTGAATATGGTGCCCATCCATTCTAAAATAGCTACGAATTAGCGCTATTAGTTTAGGGATACCATCTTCTTCATCAAAAAAGCTGGGTGCAAAGCGCTGATTAAGCAATGTTCCTCCTGTTCGGATATGATCAATTTTTGCAGCAGATTTTAAAACAGCTGTTGGACCATTTCTGTCTGCTCCCTGTACTGGTGAAATACCTTCGGAAAGTGGCACGCCTGCTTTTCTTCCATCCGGCATGGCGCCAATAACACTACCAAAATAAACATGACTGGTAGTTGGCAAAAGGTTTATTCTGTGTTTGCCGTCTCTTGCTGTTGGCCTTCCATTAACCGCATCGTAAAAAATATCGAAAATAATGGGTAAATGTTCATCGGCATAATCATCATCGTTACCATATTTGGGTGTATCATAAACAAGTTTTTTTCTTAGTTCTTCGTGGTTCTCAAAATTTTTGTTGAGGGCTTCAAGCATTTCGCCCATTGTTGTGGTTTTGTGATCAAAAACATGGTATTTAAGTGCTGTTAATGAGTCGGTTGTACTTCCCAGGCCAACACCTTGTATATAGCTGGTATTGTACCTGGCACCGCCTTCGTTGTAGTCACGGGCATTCGAAATACAGTCATCAATGATTAACGAAAGGAAAGGCACAGGCAGGTTTTTGGCAAATAAACGCTCAATTACATTGTTGCCCCTGATTTTAACATCAATAAAAAAGTTCAATTGTGTTTTATAGGCAGCCATTAGTTCGTCCATTGATTTGAACTCCAGTGGATTGCCTGTTTTTAATCCAATTTGTTTTTTTGTTCTGGGATCAAAACCATTGTTGAGGGTAAGCTCCAGAATTTTATTAAGGTTGAAATATCCGGTTAAAAAATAGGCCTCATTTCCAAAAGCTCCGCTTTCAACGCAACCGCTTGCTCCTCCGTTTCGTGCGTCTTCAATGGATTTTCCCTGACGAACCAATTCCTGGATGATGGAATCGGTATTAAAGATGGATGGCTGCCCAAATCCGGTTTTGCTTATTTTTAAAGCCCTGTTGATGAATTTATCCGGGTTCTTTTTGCTCAATTGAACCATTGAACTAGGCTGAAGCAAACGCATTTCTTCAATCACATCTAAAATGATGTACGATAGTTCATTAACTGCATTAGAGCCATCTTGTTTTAAACCACCAACATTAATTAATGAAAAATCGGTGTAAGTGTTACTTTCTAAGGCTGTTACCCCCATTTTGGGAGGTGCAGGATGGTTGTTGAATTTAACCCAGAAAGCCTGTAGAAGCTCAATGGCTCGTTCTTTTGTTAAAGTTCCATCTTCCAGGCCTTTTTTGTAAAATGGATAAAGGTGCTGATCCAACCTGCCGGGGTTAAAAGAGTCCCAGGGATTTAACTCAGTAATAACAGCTAAATGCACAAACCAGTAATATTGCAAAGCCTCGTGGAAAGTCTGAGGAGCATTTTCAGGGATATTTTTGCAAACTTGTACCATCTCCAGCAGCTCTGCTTTTCTTTCTACATTTTGCTCGTTACCAGCCAGTTCTGTAAGCTTATCGGCATTTCGGTTTGCATACATTATCATGGTATCAGCAGCAATTTCCATGGCTTTTAGCTCTTCGCTTTTGTCTAGGGCTAAAGGGTCAGTGTAAAAATCAATTTTCGCCAGACTGTCTGCAATATCTTTTTTAATGTCTTTTAGTCCTTTTTTGTAAATTTTATCTCCAGCAACTGTATGCCCTGGGGCACGCTGCTCCTGAAACTCGGTAAAAACACCTGCATCATATGCGTTCAGCCAATCTTCCGTCATAGCATTCATGATTTTATCACGGTTGTTTTTTCCTTTCCAGTAAGGTATAATTGTATTTTTGTAAATTTCTTTGTCTTCACCACTCACTTTGAAAGAAACTTTTTTTCGGGTGTTTAAAATCTCTAAATCTTGTAACGAATGAAGGCTTACTTCTGGATAAGTTGGTGTTGCTTTTGGTGCTGGTCCTCTTTCTCCTACAACGAGCTCATTTTCACCAATATACAACTCTTTTCTCGACATCAAATACTTGAAAGAAAGTGCTCTACGGACTGGCACTGAAACCTCCATTGCTGCATTGCTTTTGTAAAATTCGGTTATTAAAACGGCCCGTTCTGTGGAGAGACGGTTGATTGCATTTAAGCTATTTTCCCGTAGTTGTTTTATTCTGTTGTTCATGATTGTTCTTTTTGTATTTCACAGAAAAACGAAGAGGTACACAGAGTCTTTCTCCTTGTATATTTGTGTTTCTCAGCGCACCTGTGTAACACTTCTGTTTATTAATTTCCTATTTTTACATCAAATCCAATGGTCTCAATTTTTTCTTTAAGTTCATGCAGGTTTTCTTTTTGCAGTGATTTAGTATCCCCCATTTTGTTTTCCATCTTCATTTTACCGTATTTATGGTTATGCATGTTATGATAAGGCAACAATGTTAACTGGTTAATATTCTTCAATTTTCTTAAAAACAGAAGCATTTCAGCCAGGTTGTTTTCATCATCATTTATTTTAGGAATTACCGGGAAACGGATAATCACTTTTTTCTTTTTTTTATCTAAGTTAAGAAGGTTTTGCAATATTTTTTCATTGCTGACACCCGTATATTTTAGATGTATTTTAGCATCCATGTGTTTCAGGTCAAACAAAAAAAGTTTCGTTGTTTCTGCAACTTTATTGAAAATTTTTTCATTAGCAAAGCCGCTGGTATCAACAGCTGAGTGAATACCTTCATTATCGCACTTTTCAAGTAATTCAATTAAAAACTTGTGCTGCATTAAAGGTTCTCCACCTGAAAAAGTGACTCCACCTCCTGATTCTTCATAAAAAATACAATCTTTTTCAATTTCTTTTATTACTTCATCAGTAGTCATTAATTTGCCAATAGTTTCTTTTTGTTTGTAGGAAATCCCATCAAGCATGCATCTTTGTATTGAGTTTTCTGATTTAATGTTTTGACTTTCAGGGTTATGACACCACCAGCAGCTCAATGGACACCCCTTAAAAAACACAGTTTGCCGTATTCCCGGACCATCGTTTATCGAGTAACGTTTAAAACTATATATGATACCTTTTTGCATTGTGAGGCATTTTAGACTAAAATAAATTGTGAAAATAAAGTGGTGGCTGGAGTCATTTTAAAGAGGTCACAAAAACACACTAATTTCTAATAACCAATGACTAATTTCCGGATTAGCAAATTAGACATTCAAAAAGGTGTCTGTAGTAACGGCTGTAGATGTTATTGAATAAATTGTGCCTGTACATACTACAAAGTTACTAAAAATCCAACTTGGTACAATGACATAGATCAACAATTAAAATTAACTTGATCAAAAGCGTGCAAACCTTTGTTATTAAGTGCTCTATGTGTTTTTTATTAGTGTATGAATTGCAAAGAATAAAAATCTTCATTACTTTCAACATGAATTTATTTTGTTGAGAGCATTAAGGACGTTATCATGTGTTGCAGAAAAATTATAGTTGTACTTGTTTTCGTTTCATTTTCCTTGTCTGCAAATGCCCAGATAAAAAGCATTGGGGTACCGTTTATTAAGAATTATGAAAGAAGTGATTATGGTGCTGCAACTCAAAACTGGGATATTGTTCAAAATGAGGATGGTATAATGTATTTTGCCAATAACAACGGAGTGCTTGAATTTGATGGTACGAACTGGAAAATTTATCCCATAAGTAACCTGTCAGTGCCCCGATGCCTGCATATAGGTAAAGATAGAAAGCTTTGGGTTGGTGCAGCCAATGAATTTGGTTACCTGAAAGCTACCAAAACAGGAGAATTTTCTTATATTTCGATTAGTGACCTGGTACCTGAAGGGTATGAAAACTTTAGCGAAATTTGGAAAATATACGAATCTGATGCTGGAATTTATTTTCAGGCTTTTGAGGTTCTGTTCTTTTACGATTATGAAAAAATCAAGGTAATTGAAGATTTTAACGATTATCATTTTAGTTTTTATGTAAACAACAGGTTATTTATACAAGACAGGGATGAAGGACTTAAAGAATTAAGAGGGGAAAGGCTTTACCTAATTGAAGGGGGGGAGAAATTTAAAGAGGACATGGAAGTATGGCAAATGATCCCTTTTTCGATAGATACCATATTAATTGCTACTCAGAGAGATGGTTTGTTTTTATATGATGGCTATAAAATTCAAAGTTATGATTTTAAGTTAAACAACTACCTTATAGATAAACAGATATTTTCGTTACAAAAAATACAGGATAAATACCTTGCTTTTGGAACTATACAGAGTGGGTTGTTGGTTACAGATTTTAAGGGGAACCTTATACAACACATTGACAAGTCGAAAGGTCTGCAGAACAACACCATTTTAAGTCTTTTTGAAGATAAGTCAGGGCATATTTGGCTGGGGCTTGACAATGGGATTGATTTTGTGGAAATTAATTCAGCTTTTACTTTCTTAAACGATGCTTTAGGTATTGAGGGCACAGGATATACCGCAAAATTATTCAACAACAACTTATACCTGGGAACCAACCAGGGCTTGTATTATAAAACCTGGGATGATATTAATAAAACGGATATTAATGAAGAGAAATTCAGCATTGTTGAAAATACATTTGGACAGGTGTGGAAGTTGCAACAAGTAGGTGCAACCTTGTTTTGTGGTCATAATACAGGAACCTTTGTTGAAAAAAATGGCCAATTTGAAAAAATAAGTGAAGAAAATGGTGGGTGGACATACACTCAATGGAGCAATGACGAAAATTTGCTTATTGGCGGAACCTATTCAAACTTAACAAAATATGTGAAAAATAATGACCATTGGCTGTTTGAAAAAGCAATACCTGGGTTACATGAGTCGTGCAGACAGGTTTGCATTGATTCGCTGGATAATGTTTGGATTAGTCATGGCTCAAAAGGCATTTATAAAGTAAGGCTATCACCAGAAAAAGATTCGGTAGTTTCGTTTAAGCTTTACAATGGTAATAATGGATTGCCTTCGGCAATTGGCAACTATGTTCATAAGCTATTTAATCAAGTTATTTTTTGCGCCAATAAAGGGGTTTTTCAATACAACTATTCCACCGACAGGTTTGAGCCTTCTTCTTTTTTCAACAAGCTATTTGGTAAAAATAACAGAATCCGTTACCCCGAGTTTGATGAAGATGGAAACCTCTGGTTTTATAAAAACGATTATCCTGCAATGTTAGAAAAAGCTGAAAATGGATGGCAAGCAACTGATGCTTCATTTCATAAATATGGGAATATATACGTAAATGCATTTGAGAACCTTGAAATCATTGACGCTTCAAATGTTTTATTTGGGACTGAGAAGGGATTCATTCATTTTAATCCTCAATTGGTGGATACTTCAAAAATAGCCTTTAAAACCCTGATAAGGAGCGTAGAGTTTACAGAAGCATCCGATTCACTGCTGTACAGTGGGGGAATAAACACTGTAGATTTGGAAAGGACTGCTCTTCCTTACAAAATGAATGCAATGAAATTTAACTTTGCTGCCCCTGTTTATGAAAGCCCCGAACGGACAGAATACCGGTTTAAACTGGAGGGTTTTGATAAACAATGGTCAGGCTGGAGCACTAATACAACCAAAGAATATACAAATATTCCTCCTGGCAGCTATACTTTTGAGGTTGAATCAAAAGATATTTATGAAAATATTGGTGAAAAAGCCTCTTTTTCTTTTGTTATCCTTCCTCCCTGGTACAGTACATATTGGGCATATATTGGCTATTTTGTTTTATTGGTTTTTAGTGTTCTATATATAATGAAGTATTTAGAGGGGAAATTTAATGACGCAAAAGTGGAACTCAAAAGAAAAGAGCAGGAAAAGTTGAAGAAAAAAGAAGAGGAATTTGCGCGTGAAAACCTATTGAATGAACAGAAAATCATTAAATTGAAGAATGAAAAACTTGAGACTGAGGTGTTGCAGCAAAAAACTGAAACAGAAATGAAGAACAAAGAACTGGCTTCTGTTGCTATGCAAATAACCCATAAAAATGAAATTCTTGGTAGTTTAAAATCAAAAATAGAAACTCTCTCTGAAAAAGTTAATACACAGGCACAAAAAGAATTAAAACAATTAATAAAAACAATTGATGAGGATTTGAAGCTGGATGAAGATTGGAACCAGTTTAAAAAACACTTCGAAGAAGTGCATGCCAACTTTTTTAAACGTCTTAGAGAAGATTATAAAGAATTAACCCCAAAAGATTTAAAAATGTGTGCCTATTTACGAATGAATTTATCTACCAAAGAAATTGCCCCATTAATGAACATTTCTGTAAGAGGTGTTGAAATTAGTCGCTACAGGCTTCGCAAAAAACTTGGTCTTCAGAAGGATGCAAACCTCATTGAGTTTATGCTTAATGTGTAGTAATTTATAGTTATATCTAACAAATTCCTCATCGTAGGTAAAAGTTGCTTATTTGATGGACATTGAGCACTTCGGCATGTGGTATACTGAGCTTGCCTAAGTGCTCAGTGTACCATCTGTCAATTAAAATCACTTTACCCGAAACTTCACGCTTGACATGACACTAGTGTTAAGTCAAATTTGATATTTCTGGTAAATTAGCCAGGTGACAACACCTGGCTGGTGCACTTGTCAGGTGTTGTCACCTGACAAACTAGCCTTGACATGACACTAGCTCTGTCTGCCTTCCAACATAGGAACAAATAAAAACTCCCCAAAATCTGTTTTTCTATATTTTGTATTCGATAGTCGTACAATTGAATACATGGTTTGCGATTCGGAATCACCAACAGGAATTACTAAAATGCCACCTATAACCAACTGTTTTTGTAATGCCGGAGGAATAAAAGGTGCACCTGCTGTAACAATAATTTTATCAAAAGGGCCATAACTGGGCTTTCCCTTATAGCCATCACCATAAAAAAACTGTGGGTCGTACCCCAATTCGTTTAAAAGAGCCTGCGAACTATAAAAAAGCTCTTTTTGGCGCTCAATGGTGTAAACTTTCGCCCCCAACTCTAATAAAATAGCCGTTTGGTAGCCCGAACCTGTGCCAATTTCAAGTACTTTATCTCCTTTTTCAATTCCCAATAGTTGCGATTGAAAAGCTACCGTATATGGTTGCGAAATAGTTTGCCCTGCACCAATAGCAAAAGCTTTATTTTGGTAGGCCAATTTATCGTAACTGGCATCCATAAAAAAATGTCGGGGCAGCTTAGCCATTGCTGCCAGTACTTTTTTATCTGTTATTCCTTGTTCTTTTAGTTCTTCAACCAGTTTTAATCGTAGCCCTTTGTGTTTATAAGTATCTTTCATCGCTTACTTTCTGGTTATAGGTTGCTTGTCTCTGGATGCTGGTTGTTCTCAGCCATAGACTCAACCTTTATACTAAGTTCTAAGTTCCAATTTTTAATACACCAATATACAAATTACCCCAGGATCATCCCCACAATAGTAGCCGACATTAGCGAAGCTAAAGTACCAGCTAGCAGAGCTCGCATTCCATATTGTGAAAGAAGTACCCTTTTTCCTGGTGCAAGCGATCCAATTCCTCCAATTTGTATTCCAATTGATGCAAAATTAGCAAAGCCCGCCAACATATATGTAGACATGATGATCGATTTTTGTTCAGCAAAGGCTCCAGCTGTTTTTAAATCACCTAAACTAATGTATCCAATAAATTCAGTCATGATAATTTTTTCACCTAACACTCTTCCTACCAAGGTAATATCATCAGAGGCAACACCCAATAACCACATCAACGGGGCAAATATGTAGCCTAAAATAAATTGTAAAGAAAGTTCTTTGTATTGTCCTCCTGATATGTCTGCTACCCATCCGTTTAATGAAGTCCAGTCACCAATCAAAAGAAAGACATAGTTGATAAGGGCAATAAAGGCTACAAAAACAAGCAGCATGGCACCCACATTAACAGCTAACTTTAGTCCTTCGCCAGTTCCATTTGAAATAGCATCCAATACATTTTTCCCTATTTTTTCGCCTGATATTTTCACATCAGAGTCAATTTTCTCAGTTTGAGGTATTAGAATTTTAGAAATAACTACTACACCTGGCGCAGCCATCACAGATGCAGCCAATAAGTGTTTTGCAAAAATCAGCCTTTGAGCAGGATCTGTACCTCCCAAAACGCTTATATAAACAGCTAAAACACCTCCTGCTAAGGTAGCCATTCCACCTGCCATCACCAGCAGAATTTCTGATTTGTTCATTTTTTCCAGGTAGGCCTTAATCATTAAAGGCGATTCTGTTTGACCCAAAAAAATATTCCCTGCAACCGAGAGGCTTTCTGCACCCGAAAGTTTCATTGCTTTGGTCATCAACCAGGCCAGGCCATAAACTACTTTTTGAATAATTCCGTAGTAAAAAAGTACACTTGTTAATGCCGAGAAGAAGATAATAGTAGGCAATATAGTAACTGCAAAGTTCATTAAGGGGCTTTCTATTTCTCCCGAATCAAAGGATTTAAAAAGGTACTTTGTACCTTCCATGCTAAAGTCTAGTATTTTAACAAATACACTTCCGGCAGTTTCAAATACAATTTGTATAGCGGGGATGTATAAAATACTGATAGCCAGCACGATCTGTGTTGTAAGCCCTATGCCTACAATTTTCCAGTTTACTGCTTTTCTGTTCGAACTAAACAACCAGGCAATTAAAATAAGCACCGCCATTCCTAATGCCCCACGTGCCAGACTTTCTATACTAAACCCGCCTGAATCTAACGAAACCACTTTTTCTTGTGCAATTAGCAGATGATGGGAAAATAAAAATACGATAGTTAATGATAAAACTTTGGATAACCTTTTCATAATTGGGTTTTACGGGTTTTAAAAGACGGGCTAAAATAGCTTAAAACTTTAAAAAATCGAAATAAAAGGAGGGGAAAAGTTGTAATTCAATATTAACTCATCTAAAAATAAATGGGTTTACCCTTAAGTTTATTATTGGCAGGCAATTGTATAAAGTTGTTTATTTACGTTTATTGATCTCGTCCCTTATTTTAGATGCCAGTTCATAATTTTCGTTATTGATGGCTTCATTAAGCATTTGATCGAGTTCATCTAAACTTTGTTCTTCCAGGTTTTTATTACTTTGAATGGCCTCAACTTCCTCTTCTTCCTGTCCAGCTGCTTCGGTGGCGGTTCCAAATTCATTGGAGGCAATACCGGCTTTATCCAACACACTTTCGTTGGCATAAATTGGGCATTTAAACCGAATGGCCAGTGCTACTGCATCAGAAGTTCTTGAATCAATTCTGATACGGTTGGCAAAACTTTCACAAACCAGCTCGGCATAAAAAATACCTTCTTCTAATTTTGTAATATGCACTTCAACGAGGTTAATGTTGTAGGCATTAGCAAAATTAATGAACAAATCGTGGGTTAGTGGCCTAGGAGGGCGCATTCCTTCCAAGGCAATTGCAATTGCTTGAGCTTCAGCAGTTCCAATCACTATAGGTAATTTTCTTTCACCATTATCTTCAATCAAAACCAATACATAAGCGCCAGATTGGGTCTGACTATATACCAAACTTTCAATATTTAACTTTATCCTGTTCATTTCCTTTTTAAGGCCTTCTGTTTAGATAAACAAAAGTAATAAAATTGTTCAAGAAATTTATTTTATCCCAAATTAACTTAATTTAGATTTTTTAATAAACAGATAATGAGATTTTTAGTCTTTGTGACTTGCTCTTTTACAAAATAACTAATCTGCCAATTACAAAATATCGATTGATGTTTTTGTGGTATTGATTAATTTTTCTACTTTTGCAGTCCAAAATAACCTTCCGGGGTTCTTAAGAGATAAAGTCAAGTAAGTCAGTTTGTTACAGATTTTACCACCCTTGGAATTAACAATTTATATTATGTATGCAATTGTAGAAATAGCTGGACAACAGTTTAAAGTAGAGAATGATAAGAAGATTTTTGTTCACCGTTTAGATAATAAAGAAGGTGACAAAGTGGAGTTTGAGCAAGTTCTTTTAGTTGATAACGAAGGTGACGTTAAAGTTGGTGCCCCTACTCTTAAAGGAGCTAAAATTGAAGCTGAAGTTATTGCGCATGTTAGGGGCGACAAGGTTCAAGTATTCAAAAAGAAAAGAAGAAAAGGATACCAAAAACAAAATGGTCACCGACAGGATTTTACACAAATCGAAATTAAATCGATTAGCTTGTAATAAACTTAAAATAAGAATATTAAAAATTTATAGATATGGCACATAAGAAAGGAGCCGGTAGTTCGAAAAACGGTAGAGAATCACATAGTAAACGACTAGGAGTAAAAATATTCGGTGGTCAGATTTGTAAAGCCGGAAATATTATTATCAGACAAAGGGGCACCCAGCACCATCCTGATGAAAATGTAGGCATGGGGAAAGACCATACTTTATTTGCATTAATCGACGGAGTAGTAACTTTTAATAAAAAACGAAACAATAAATCTTACGTTTCTGTTTTGCCGGTTGAAGAAAGCAAGTAAGTTTCTAAAAAATATTTTAGTAAATCTCCTATCATTATCATAAAAACTGATAATTTTAGGGGATTTTTTATTTTCCGAAATTAGAAATTGGAACTTAGAACTTTGTAAATAATTTCTAATATACTAATATCTAATTTCTAATATACTAAGTTCTAACACACTAATTCCTAATTAAAATGCTGACAATTAAGATATTAAGAGAACAAAAAGACGAAGTTGTTAAACGTTTAAAGATTAAAAATTTTGAGGCTGAAGCTATTATTAATGACATTTTAGAAGTTGATAATCAGCGCAAAGAGGTACAAACAAGTTTGGATAATTGTTTAGCAGAATCAAATAGTTTATCAAAGCAAATTGGGCAGCTATTTAAAGAAGGAAAGCAGCAAGAGGCAAATGCTGCTAAAGAACGTACGGGTGTTTTAAAAGCCGAATCGAAAGAGCTTAGTGCAAAATTAACCGAGCTTGAAAATAAGCAGAACGAATTGATTGTACAGTTACCAAATATTCCAAGCGAAGAAGTTCCTCCAGGAAAAGGAGAGAATGATAATGTAGAGGTGAAAAGTGCTGGCGATATACCTGAGTTGGGCAATAATAAATTACCTCATTGGGATTTGGCAAAAAAATACGATTTAATTGATTTTGAACTAGGTAATAAAATTACAGGATCAGGTTTTCCGGTATACAAAGGGAAAGGTGCCAGATTGCAAAGAGCCTTAATTACCTATTTTTTAGATAGGGCTGTTGACGAGGGCTATTTTGAAGTAATTCCTCCTTTGATGGTGAACGAGGCTTCAGGTTTTGGAACAGGTCAATTACCTGATAAAGAGGGGCAAATGTATCATGCAACTCAGGATAATTTTTATTTAATTCCAACAGCAGAAGTTCCGGTAACCAATATTTTTAGGGATGAAATATTAAGCAGCGAAGACTTTCCTATAAAAAGAGTTGCCTATACTCCTTGTTTCAGGCGCGAAGCAGGCTCGTATGGTAAAGATGTTCGTGGACTAAACCGTTTACACCAGTTTGATAAAGTTGAGATTGTTCAATTGCGTCACCCATCAGATTCTTACAATGGTTTAGATGAAATGGTAAGCTACGTAGAGTCGTTGGTTAAAAGTTTAGGTTTGCCTTACCGAATTCTTAAACTTTGTGGTGGCGATATCAGTTTTACTTCAGCACTCACCTATGATTTTGAAGTATTCTCTGCTGCACAGGAAAAATGGCTGGAAGTAAGTTCTGTGTCTAATTTTGTTGATTATCAGGCAAATAGGCTTAAACTAAGATTCAAAGAAAAGGGTGAAAAGAAAACCCAATTGGCACATACTTTAAATGGAAGTGCTTTAGCATTACCACGCATAGTCGCCGCTCTTTTAGAAAATAATCAAACTGCCGAAGGAATAAAAGTACCAGAGGTATTGGTTCCTTATATGGGGATTGATATGATTTCGTAAGATAATGATATATAAATTTTTTGGATGGGTGTTATTTTTTGGATGATGCCCATTATTGTTTTAATGACAAATTAAATTTACTTTTGCTTAGTAATCAATGAACTAAAAGATTATGAGCCTGATTTTTAAAATAAATGAACTTGGCCCGATAAAAAATACGCAATTTGAGTTTAAGCCATATTGTATTTTCACAGGTGAAAGTAATTTGGGGAAAAGTTATTCGGCTTTTTTAATTGCTGCCTTTTTTAAACTTATAGAGGAAGAGCATTTTAAAGTATTTGTTGATGACTTATATGATTTTACTAAGTTAAGTAAGACAATAGCTGAAGGTAAATCTGATACAATATTATTTGAGAGGAAAGGTTTTCAAGAATATTTATACAAAAACATACCACAGCAAATTGCATACCTTACAGGAAATGAGTTGTTTGATTGTGATGTGGAAGTAGAAACTGAACTTGATGATATTATCATTGAAGTTAATTCTCCGAAGAGTCGAAAATCATTACTTGGTAAAAATGTGCCATTTGTTACTGTTGATGGAACTATAGAAAAGATTGCTGAATCTTATACTGAGCAAAATGAAGAAAGTCTTATTTCTTTTTTTCATATGAAGATTTATCGAGAACTCCTAAAAAGGATTTTTAAAAGAAATTGGTTGGGAACAATCATATTACCTCCAGGGCGAGGGGCTGTTTACCCTTCATCATTTACAATGAAGAAGAATATTGCCAATACAGGCATGTATAATGATTTTTTGGAGAGGATGGATGAGGTTACTTCACCAAGTGCTTTAAAAAATGAGCATGATGAGTTAATTGATAAATTATTATTGGAGATTTTTCAGGGCAAGATAAGTGTTGATAAGGATAAATTTTATTATGATTTTAATGGGCAAAGAATTCCCTTACAAGCAGCTGCTTCATCTATTAAAGAGTTGGCTCCGATGCATTTAATTTTGCAAAAAGGTAATTTGAATGAAAAGTCTGTTCTACTTGAAGAACCAGAGGCTCATCTACATCCAAATCTACAAAGGAAAATCGCTTCGCTTTTAGCAGTTTTTATTAATAGGGGAGGTTTTTTACAGGTTACAACACATAGCGATTATTTCCTTAACCAAACAAATAACCTGATAAAAATGGCCGTTCTTAAGAAAAAGGAAACGGAAGGGTTTTCTGACTTAAAAGAAAAAGTTGAAAAGTACGGAATTCAAGAAGGAATGTATTTGGATAAAGAGAAAGTTGGTGCGTATTATTTTGAAAAGAGGGAGGATGGTAGTGTTGAGATAAAAGAACAGAACTTGACCAAAGAAGCTATTCCATTTGATACGTTTGAAAAAACTGTAAATGGGATGATGGATGAGACTGATCTTATTAATGAATCCTTTTATTCAGAATAGTATGTTAGAAAAAGTCACTGAAATCTTTAAGGATGAATTTATTCTGCAAAGTACTGTTGATGAAATTATAATCGACCTGAGTGAAAAAGGGGAAGATTGCAAGATAAAGCTTACCGGAGGACAATATATTGAACTAAGGGATGGACTTGTAGAGAGTTTAGGAAACAAGCTGTTAAAAGGTAAATTGGGAGAAAATTGCGATGCCATTATCCTAAATAAGTCAGAGGAAAATATAAACCTCTTTTTAATTGAGTACAAAAACAATATTGGGTTTAAGAATTTTGAGAAAATATGTAATCAATTAAATGCAACTTATGTTAAAACTTTAGCATTAATAAATATAGTATTCAAGATTGAAGATATAAATGTAATTTACGTTTGTGTTGGTAAAATTCATGAAAAAGCACAAAAAGCTGTTTTATCTTCTAAAACAAACAAACCAAATTTGTTAAATCAATTGGTCAGAAAAGGTGAAACTTCAATAAAAGAGATCCCCTTCAGATTGGGTTTTTCTGTTAATGACTCCTTTCGAAAATCGAATGTGAATTTTGTACATTCAGAATGTGGGACTACTTCGCTTTCAATTTAGGGTATTTTTTAAGTGATTAAAATCATTTGCCCAACCGGTAAAATGGAATAATTTTGTCGGGATTTTACTATCTGTGTATTAAAATTTAGAGCTATGAGGAATTTATGGATTCTACTATTACTTATCACTTTTTCAGCTACTTCGCAGGTTAAGTTTGACGACTATTTTTTGCCAAAAACCCTTCGTTTTGATTATACCAGGGCTGGTGATGCTGATACCTCAAAGGTTTTTTTTGAACAGCTGAAACAAGAGCAATTTTGGGGAGGTTCAAAAACCAATTTAATTGACACTTTTCAGTATGGCGATTACATGCTTCAGGTTTACGATTATACTGGCGAAAAATTGATTTATTCAAGAGGTTACTCCTCGCTGTTTCGCGAGTGGATTGATACAGAGGAGGCCAAAACTTTGCCCAGAAGTTATTATGGTTCGGTGGTAATGCCCTTTCCAAAGCATAAAATCACAATAAAACTGCAAAACAGAGATAAAAAAAATGTGTTTAGGACAGTTTACGAGCTAAAAGTTGACCCAAATAATAACTATTTCATTGTAAAAGAAGAAGGCAATAAATATAAAACTGAAAAACTACATGACTCAGGAGATCCTTCCATAAAACTTGATATAGCTGTACTGGCTGAAGGGTATACCCGCCAGGAAATGGATAAGTTCAAAAAGGATGTAGAGCGTTTTATAGGCTATTTTTTCAAAGTTTCGCCATTTAAAGAGAACAAAGATAAAGTAAACTTTTGGGCGGTTTATTCAGAATCGGAAGAATCAGGAACTGATATCCCAGGGATAAATATGTGGAAAAAGACCGTATTAAATACCAATTTCTATACTTTCAACAGCGAGCGATATTTAACCACCCGTGATGTAAAGCAAATTCGTGACTTGGCTGCACATGTGCCTTATGATCAGATATATATACTTGTAAATAGTGACAAGTACGGTGGCGGAGGTATTTATAATTATTACAATTTATGCACTAGCAACAACCAATATTCCGAAGAGGTTTTTACTCATGAATTTGGCCATGCATTTGCTGCATTAGGAGATGAATATCAATATGGTTACGAAAATGCAGCAGATATTTATGATATGAGTGTGGAGCCATGGCAAGTAAATCTGACCAATTTGGTTAATTTTGATAGCAAGTGGAAAGATTTGGTAGAGAAGGAAACACCAATTCCTACTCGCGAAGAAGATAACTTTAAAGATAAAGTAGGTGCTTTTGAAGGTGCCGGTTATGTAAAAAAAGGTATATACAGGCCTGTTTATGATTGTAAAATGCGATCAAATTCAACAAAAGAGTTTTGTCCGGTTTGTTACAGGGCAGTTTTGGCATTTTTAAAGTTTTACACCGAATAGCAAATAGCAAATGGAATTAAATTTTTTGGATATCGTTTCGTGTTTTATGGTCCTGTTTGCAGTAATTGATATTACTGGTTCCATACCAATTATTATTGACTTAAAAGAAAAAGGTGGTAAAATTGAAGCAGCTAAAGCGACCATTGTAGCCTTTTTGATAATGATTGTGTTTTTATTTGCAGGTTCATCGGTGTTGGGATTATTTGGGGTGGATATTTCATCCTTTGCTATAGCAGGTGCAATGGTACTTTTTTTCCTGGCACTTGAAATGATTTTAGGCATTAGTTTGTTTAAAGATCACACTTCAGGAAGTGCTTCTATTGTTCCATTGGCTTTTCCTTTGATTGCTGGTGCAGGTTCAATGACTACTTTGCTCTCGTTAAGGGCTGAGTATGAGCTTTATAATATTATAGTGGCATTGGTTTTAAATATGGTGGTTGTGTACATAGTTTTACGGCTTACCAGGTTTTTTGAACGTATTTTAGGCCAAAATGGGATTATGATTTTACGCAAAATGTTTGGTATTATTCTGTTGGCCATTTCAATTAAGTTATTTATGTCTAATTTAGCTGTTTCAATCGGCAAATTTTTCCCAAACCTTGTAAATTAAAATGAGTAAAATTACAATTTATACCGATGGTGCGGCAAGAGGAAACCCTGGTCCGGGTGGTTATGGTGTGGTTTTAATGTCGGGCCCTCATCGAAAAGAGTTATCTGGTGGTTTTGCTTTAACCACTAATAACAGGATGGAGCTTTTGGCTGTGATTGTTGGCCTTGAAACATTGAAAAAAGCCAATAGTGACGTTACTATTTATTCTGATTCGAAATATGTGGTAGATGCAGTTGAAAAAAAATGGGTTTTTGGTTGGCAAAAAAAAGGCTTTAAGAACAAAAAAAACCCGGATCTTTGGAAAAGGTTTTTGAAAATTTACCCAAAGCATCAGGTAAAGTTTATTTGGGTAAAAGGGCATGCAAATATTAAAGAAAATGAGCGTTGCGATCAGCTGGCAGTTAAGGCTTCGCATCAAAGCAACCTACCGGATGATGTTGGGTATGTTTCTAATAATGAGTAGGCTGGCCTTTTTTAAGAAACTTGTTCTACCGGGATTTTTTCCAGGTTGTGCTGGTTGATTAACGGATTTGCGTAAATGCCTAAAAAGATGCGTTTTATAGTTTCCGGCTCTCCATCTATATTACCAATACATCCCATCATATGTTTGTTGAATGAGTTGAACTCTGCCTTGGTGTATTTATCAGCAAATTTGTTTGTTCCCGAAAGAATATCATAGGCAATATAACTACCTTCAAATAATTTGAATCCTTTATGGATGCTTTTATCAATAATTTGAGCCAAACGAACATACTGATCGTTTTTGAACTTAATTGCGTCTAACTCATCTAATTCTTCATTTAATACTTTGCCAAAATGAAAATGTACCCGCCCTTTAAAGCTTTCAAGACCTCCACTCATGCTTAATAAATCTTCTTTTGGATCTTTTATATAATTTCCATCCCGCAAGCGGGCATATAGTTCAACAGTTTTTGCTTTATCGCATGGCTCCACTTCATAAGAGATTGAAACAGGGACAAGTTTTATTTTTTTAAAATATTCAGCAACTGTTTTTTTGCTGCTCATGTGGATCATTTTCAATAAGCCAGAGTGTGTGCTGTCATTCCCATTTTTTGTCCTGCCCTCTTTTTGGGCTATCCAAACCGAGTTTTTTTTCTCAAGCAGTGTGTATTTAATGTAGGAAGAGAGTTCCTTAGATGCTGCAAGCATTTCTTTAACCGGGAGGTTTCGCTTAACAACAAAACTTTTATTTAGTTTAACCAGCATCTCAATCCATGGAAATATCAATAAGTTGCTGCCAATTGCTATCTCAGTTGTTTTTATTTTATTTTCAAAGAAAATTACATTTAGTAGTGCCGAATCAAGAATTATATCTCTGTGGTTCGACATAAATAAATATTTCTTATTTGGATCAATATTTTCAAGTCCCGAAAAACTAAGTTTATTAATGGTTTTATCTATGATAATTCGAAGGTAATAATAGACCACTTCTTTTTGAAACTCTTTGATTGTTGAAATTTTCCGGAGGTTTTTATTGACCTCAGAAAGATTTTGTTTTGGATAAACAATAGATAAAACTTTTTGAAAATCAGGCTCTTTGAGCAGTTGATTAATTACTTCCTTAATTTCACTATTGGTATATGGTCTTATTGATTGAAAATCGTTATCGTATTGCATAGTTGTTATTTTGGCAAATGACAAATAATAAACAGATTGATTTTTAGGATATTATACCTTCTTACAGCAATTGTTTACCAGCCATGTTCAAAAGTTGCACAAAAGTATCAAAAATAAGGCGTAATTCATTGTAATCAACTTCTTTTTTCTGCCTAATTTTATATCAAAACAATAAGCAATTCTTCAGAAAAATTGCTTATTATGCGATAGTCAGGTCTTTTAATAATTTAAATTACGAAAAAACTTCACCAAAATTAAATTCAATTTTTGATATATTAGATTGTGAGTGAATTATGTTGTGTAATTTTAAACAACATAATGTTTGAATGATTTCAAACGTTGATATTTATGTAAATTTGCAGTATGAGAATAAAAACAAAGTATTTGGCTTTATTGTTTTTGGCTTTTTTAAGCTTTAAGGTAGCAGGGCAGGAATCAAATGTGAGGTTGGCCTATCAGTATTATCAAAATAATGAATATGAAAAGGCAGCTGTGCTTTTTGAGGAGTTGTACAATAAAAACAAGGCCAGCATTTATTTTACCTATACAATAAATAGTTTAATCAAAATTGAAAGCTATGATAAAGCTGAAAAAATGATTAAAAAACAGATTAGGCGAGATAAAAAAAATATATTAAACTATATTGAGTTGGGCTATCTTTATAAAGTTAAAAAAGACCTGCCCGAAGCTGAAAAAAACTATAACTATGTAATCCGAAATTTGCCCGAAAATAAGAATGGTATTGTAAGGGTTGCTAACTCTTTTCTTACCAAAAGGGAGTTTGAGTATGTAAACCAGACCTATGAAAGAGGACGAAAGTTAATACCTTATCAATTTCACCTTGAGTTGGCTAATTCATATGCTTATCAAAGAAAAAGCCAACAAATGATTGATGAATACCTGGATCTTTTAAAACAGGATCCGGCAAAGCAGTTGCTGGTTCAGAATAGTTTACAATCAAAAATGGTAGGTGCATTTGATGAAAATCTGAAAGAGATTGTAAAAAGGACTTTGATAAAACGAATTCAAAAAGAGCCCAGAGTATATGTTTATAACGAATTACTGATTTGGTACTACATACAACAAGAGAATTTTGGGAGTGCAATAATACAAGCAAAGGCGCTCGACAAAAGGAGAAAGGAAGGGGGGCTTAGGTTAATAGAGTTGGGTGAGTTGGCCTTGCAAAACAATGAATTTACAAATGCCCGTGAGGCATTTGAATATGTTTTAAAAAAAGGAAGTTCGTCACCTTTTTACATCGAAGCAAAACTTGGGTATTTAGATGTACTTTACAAACAGGTTGAATTTGGACAAATAAAAGAAGGTGTTGATATAGAGGGCGTTGAGGCGCAGTATGAGGAGGTAATCAATGATTTTGGCCATCAGACAGAGACTGTAAGATTAGTTAAAGATTTAGCTCATTTACAGGCATTTTACTTAAATAAAAGTGAAAAAGCGGTTGTGCTATTACAAAACATTATTGAGGATAAAAGGCTGGATCCTTTATTTAAAGGTGTATGCAAAATTGAGCTTGGGGATATTCTTTTGTTAAGAAATGAGGTGTCTGATGCTATTCTGGAGTTTGCCCAGGCCGCTAAAATGAACGAAAGCAATGAGGTAGGCGATAAAGCCAAACTCCGCAGGGCTACTTTGGCTTTTTATACGGGTAATTTCACATGGGCACAGGCGCAGTTAGATGTGTTAAAAACGGGTACTTCAAAATTAATTGCCAACGATGCTTTTAAGCTTTCGATGTTAATAAAAGACAATACTGGTGTAGATTCTGTTGAGACTGCATTGCAATACTATGCCCGCTCTGAGATGTATTTACAGCAAAATAAAGAAGACCTGGCATTAAAAACATTGGATTCGTTAGAAGTGATGTTTAAAACCCATTCGCTGATTGATGATGTCCTTTATCTAAAAGCCAGAATTTATGAGAGACGAGGTAATTTAGAGAAAACAATTGTTTTTTTAGAGAAGATTGCAAAAGAATATTCTTATGGGTTATTGGGAGATGAAGCAACCTATAAGTTGGCTCAAGTGTATGATTATCAAATGAATGACAAGAAGAAGGCTCAGGAATACTATAAGAAAATAATCTTCGATTTTCCAGGAAGTATTTTTGTTACAGATGCACGAAAACGATTTCGATTTTTGCGGGGAGATAAAGGAGATAAGCCCGGGTTGTAAAAAAATGCTATTCTAAAAACATGGAATTAAGATGCTGATTATGAGCTATTTGTTGTTTTTTTTGGAAGCTGTTTGGTTTTAGTGTTTATTGAAAATAGAAATGAAACCAGTGCCTTATATTTTTTTTAGGAGAATAGGTACTATACAAATAAATTCAGTACCTTTAAGTCTCGTTTTTGTAACACTTATTAAAAACCTCTAAAATGAAAAAATTTGCTGTGGTACTTTCTGGAAGTGGCGTTTACGATGGAGCTGAAATTCACGAGGCCACAATGACATTGTATGCTATTATGAAACATGGTGGAACCTATGATATTTTTGCACCAGATATCGATCAACATCATGTAATTAACCACATTACAGGCAAAGAAATGCCTGAAACAAGAAATGTTTTGGTTGAATCAGCAAGAATTGCTCGTGGAAAAATAAAAAACCTGGCCGATTTTGATGCTGCTGACTATGATGTTTTAATTTTTCCGGGCGGTTTTGGTGTGGCTAAAAACCTTTCGAGCCTTGCTTTTGATGGTGCTGATTGTACTGTTGATTTAGCTGTTGAGCAGGCAGTACTAGCCATGGTAAAAGAAACAAAACCAATTGGAGCTTTATGCATTGCGCCTGCCATGATGGCTAAAATTATCCAGGGAGCGCTGGTAACAGTTGGCAGTGACGAAGGAACCATTTCAGCGATTGAAAAAATGGGAGGAAACCATCAGCTAACAACACATGGAGAAATAGTGGTTGATGAAGCTTTTAAATTGGTCACTACCCCTTGCTACATGTTGGATGCTAATATTTTGCAAATTGCAGAAGGCGCTGAGAATGTAGTAAAACGCTTACTTGAATTTTAATGTAAATTCTAACATCTAATTTCTAAGTTATTTTTCATGATACAGCAAGTTGCAATTATTGGCTCGGGCACTATGGGTAATGGCATCGCTCATGTTTTTGCCCAAAATGGATATAAAGTTGAACTAATTGATGTTGATCAGCAAGCCTTGGTTAAAGCAATAAATACAATTGCAAAAAACCTGGATCGTATGATCAAAAAGGAAAAAATAACCGAAGAAGAAAAGCAAAAAACACTGGCAAATATTATCACTTTTTCGGGCAACGAAAAAGCATCGGCTATTGCTAAAGGTGCTGGCAATGCAGATTTGGTAATTGAGGCAGCTACTGAAAACCCCGAGGTGAAGTTTAAGATATTCAGCGAGTTAGATAAGGTTTGTAAAGAAGGTTGTATTTTAGCCACAAATACTTCTTCAATTTCTATCACTAAAATTGCAGCGCAAACCAAACGGCCAGAAAAGGTTATTGGGATGCATTTTATGAACCCTGTTCCCATCATGCAACTGGTTGAGGTTATTAGAGGGTATAAAACTAGTGATGAGGTGACTCGGTTAATTATGGATACCTCAAAAAAACTGGGAAAAAAACCTGTTGAGGTGAATGATTTTCCAGGGTTTGTTTCAAACCGGATTTTGATGCCCATGATAAATGAGGCCATCATTACACTTAACGAAGGGGTAGCAGGAGTAGAAGAAATTGACACTGTGATGAAACTTGGAATGGCCCATCCAATGGGACCATTGCAATTGGCAGACTTTATTGGCCTTGATGTTTGTTTATCAATTATGAATGTACTTTACGAAGGATTGGGTAATACGAAATATGCGCCAAGCCCCTTATTGATAAATATGGTAAGCGCTGGAAACCTGGGGGTAAAGTCGGGTGAAGGCTTTTATAGTTGGGGGCATGGAACCAAAGATTTAATTGTTTCAGATTACTTTAAAAAATAATCTAAAGCATTCCATTTTCAATACGGATAACAATGTCTTCAATCATCCGATCATCGCCTTTGGCATCGTACTCCATTTTCAGATTTGAGCCAAATAGCCGGGCAACTGATTGCCAAAAAAACGCACTCAATGATCCTTTTAATTCTTTAACAATTTCATAAGTAGTGTTTCCGGTTTCTCGGTCTATTAGTTTTATTAAAATCTTGCCCTGTGTAAAAGTGAGTTTACGTAACTTGCCTTCAAATTCCTTTTTTAGGGCTTTTTCCTTTTGTTTTAAATAGAAACTTTTTTGTTTTTTAGTTTTGTATTGCTCAAGATCCTCATTGATGTCTTTTAGCTGTTCACTTACAATTTGCGAATAAGGATACACCTTTTTTACATAAAGTACCAATCTTGAGTACCTTCTTTTCTGCCTTCGCGATTTAAATTTGTATGGAGGCCGTATAATAATTGCTCTAAGTGGCACATGAATTAATGTATCATTTTCTTCAATTAAGGCCTGAACAAGGTAACCATCAATTAAACTTGGATCTTTAATTGTATCAATGCGAACAACTGTTTGCGATTGGGTTTGCAAACCTGATAAAATCACAATAATCAATAAAGACAGTTTTCTTAACATCTAAAATTCTTTAAAACCTGACTACAACCTACTTTTGCAAAATTACAAAATTCAGCAATTCATCAGATCTATTCTCTCCAGATAGTAACGTTAAATAACATTAAAAAATATATCATTCAAAAATTAATTTGTCCTGCTAGTTCGCCAGGTGGCTTTCTTTTCTTTTTTTTCGGGTAATTTAGAAACTCGCTTATTTTCGTTAATCAGTTTGGCCATAATAATAGCTGCAATTTCCGAATTACCACTATCTGCTAATGATTTTTCTGGGTCGAAATACTTTTGTACAAAGTGAGTATCGTAATCTCCTGAAACAAAGGCCTTGTGCTCCATTACAAATTTGCCAAAACTTAAAGTGCTTTCAATACCCGAAAATTTATATTCATCAATTGCTCTTTTCATTCTCACAATCGCTTTCTGGCGGGTTGGGGCGTAAACTATTAATTTTGAGATAATTGGGTCGTAATAAATTGGTATTTCAAGGCCATTATCGTAACCATCATCAATTCTGATACCAATGCCTCCTGGTCTTTTATAGTTTTTAAGAATACCAATATCGGGTAAAAAATTATTTTTTGGATCTTCGGCATACACCCGTAGTTCAATAGAATGCCCTTTTATTTTTAAATCATCCTGCAAAAAACTTAATTTATCACCCATAGCAACCTTTACCTGTTCTTTTACTAAATCTGTCCCTGTAATAAATTCAGTAACAGTGTGTTCCACTTGTAGCCGGGTATTCATTTCAAGAAAGTAAAATTGACCGTGATCATAAAGGAACTCAACCGTACCTGCACCCTCATAATTACATACTTTAGCTACTTTAACAGCAGTTTCAGTCATTTTTTTTCTGGTTTCTTCATCCAATACGGTTGATGGGGCCTCTTCAATAACCTTTTGGTGCCTGCGCTGCACAGAGCATTCTCTTTCAAATAAATGGACAACATTTCCGTGCTGGTCTGCAAGTATCTGAACCTCAATGTGGCGCGGCGAAGCTATGTATTTTTCTATGAATACAGAACCATCTCCAAAAGCAGATTTTGCCTCGCTAATAGCTTGTTGTATTTGTTCCTCAAATTCATTTTCCGATTGCACAATCTTCATCCCTTTTCCACCACCACCAGCTGCAGCTTTTATTAAAACCGGAAAACCAATTTTGGTAGCAATATCTTTTGCTTCTTTACTATCAACAACGGCTTTTTCGGTACCTGGAACCATAGGTATACCAAAGTTCTTTAAAGTAGCTTTTGCTGCAAGCTTGTTACCCATCAACTTAATAGTTTCTGTACTGGGACCTATAAATTTAATGCCTGCATCTGTCACCTTACGTGCAAACTCCTCATTTTCAGACAAAAATCCGTAACCAGGGTGAATTGCATCAACATTGAGTTTTAAGGCAATTTCAATGATTTTTTCACCATTTAAATAAGATTCTGAGGAAGGGGCCGGGCCAATACAAACCGACTCATTGGCATAAATGGTATGTGGCATTAACCTGTCTGCTTCAGAAAAAACAGCCACTGTTTTTATTCCCATTTCTTTTATCGAACGCATTATCCGCAAGGCAATTTCGCCTCTGTTAGCAATAAGTATCTTTTTCATTTACAATAAATTGGTTAGGTTAAGTGCCTTAAAGTTAATGAAAAGCATAAAATAAGCAAACTGGTAATTCAAAGTAAAAAGCTAGCGGGTTAGAGCTTTCATTGTTTCTTCAATGTCTCTTGGAGTTTTGTATATTTTTCGGTATTCTGTCATCGACAAGTCCGACCAGTACAATGGGAACCTATATTTACCGTGCAATATGGTTGCAGAATTTCCTATCAAAACAAGCTCATAAGGCAATGCAGCAAGGTGCGATTTACCCAGTTTCTCAAGAAAATTGGCTTCGCCTGTTCTAATGTCTTGCAGTCCAATTCCAAAAACAGCTATTTCACGCTCTTTAAAGACCAACTCATACACTTTGAAAGCGCCATCTTTTCTTGCCTGTAAATTTTTTCTAATAGTTTCAACCCCATTTTCAAAGGAACTAAATTGGATTAACTCAATAGCATCATCAAAACTAGGGTTACGAACAAGAAACCTGAATTCTTTAAGTTCCCTTTCTGTTAAACTACTGGTAATAAATGGTGTAAATTCTGAACTGATTTTGAACAATGCAATTTTAATATCTAAAGAAATTTGATTGAGTTCAATTTCGTATTTTTTTACATCATCCCTAAGGTAGGCATAAAATAAATATTCAGGATTTAAAAGGCTAACTTCAACTTTATTGCCTTTTTGAATTAGCCCAATTCGCATAACAGCAGCCATAACACCTCTGCCACCAGTTTTAAGAGTTAAATCAATTAAATCTTGTCGTGTATAGGTAATGACCAGAAGGTTATTATCTTTAGCGGGGTGGTAACTTCCAATAACCTCAAAGCTGTCAGCTTTTAAGGCATTTTCAATTTTAATTTTTACTTCATCTATACTGCCTTTGTGCGTGCCTAATTTATAGAAAGCTACAAGGCCACCATCAGCAAATGCCATTGATGATGAGATGGTTAAGCAGAAAATAATGGAAAATATTTTGTGCGAAATTGGATTCATTTATGATTTTCTCCCCCAAATTTGGATTTGTCTAAATTAACTAAAATTGTAACTAAATTACAATATTGTGGACTATTTTCCACAAATTTCATATAAAAATAGACTGTTTTAACTTTTTGTAGTATCAACAAACAATTTGTAAAGATAAAATTATTAATATTCTATTTTATGCCTGTTACAAACATTAATTTGAGGGGTAAGTGTTTATTTTTGACTAATGAATTTAACCAATAACCCTCTTTTGAAATTTTATTTATAAATTTACTCCGATTTTTTTTCTGTGAATGACTAATTTTATGGTTGGCTATAAATTTTCTTTTTTGCTATTGCTGTTCCTATCTGCAATAACAATAAATGCCCAAAAACTCTTGTCAGAGGAGGAATTGGAGCAAACAGAAGTATATAGTAGCCTTGATGAAGCATTTCAGAATCCTGAAAAGGTTTACCAGCTAGATCTTTTAACAAGTGATTTAAAACAGCTACCATCATCTATAAGCAAATTAAAAAAACTGCAACGACTTTTCTTGTACGAGAATCAGTTAACCGAACTTCCACCAGAAATTGGGGAGTTAACTAATTTACAGGAGTTGTACCTGGATGGTAATTCGCTGAAAAAATTGCCGCCGGAAATTGGAAAACTGAAAAACCTGATAATCCTTGGATTGCATGGCAATAAAATTGTCAGCCTTCCTCCGGAAATAGCTGGGTTAGTATCTCTGGAGGTATTGTATCTTACTGAAAATCAGTTGTCTGTCCTACCAAAGGAGATCGGTAAATTACAAAGACTAGAGAGCCTCGATTTAGCCTATAATAAATTGGTTAATTTGCCTAAAGAAATTGGCAAACTTGGTAAGCTTAAAGAGTTATTTCTGACAGCAAATATGATAAAACAAATCCCAAAAGAACTAGGCAAGTTAAAAGAGCTGGAGAAATTTTATTTGGACGACAATAAACTGCTTCAGGTGCCTATTGAAATAGGCGAGCTTAAAAAACTTAAGCAATTAGGATTGGCAAATAACAATTTAACATCAATACCTAGCTCGCTTGGTCAACTAAAAAAACTTGAAAGTCTTTACCTGTCTGGTAATCAGCTACGTAGGCTGCCTGTTGATGTGGGCAGGTTAGAGAACTTGCAAAATTTATTTTTATCAGACAATTTTTTGCTAAGTTTACCTAAAGAAATGGGGCAGCTAAAAAAACTTAAGGAGTTGAACTTGTATAATAATAAATTGACCTACTTGCCTAATGAGTTTTCTCAACTGGTGAGTTTAGAAAATTTGGGTATTGGAAAAAATGATTTAAAAACCCTTCCAGGAAAGCTTAGTGAGATTAACGTCTATTAAAGTAAACCTCTTTCCTTCTATTTTCTAGAAAATTGAACCATTTTTAAAAACATTATTTTGTTTTAGAAATTTTATTAATTTTACTGAAAGGATTTTTGATTAGAAACTTCATTAATATCAATTTTTAAAGGTAGCTATTTTTAATGCAGGTAACGCAAGAAGATATACAAAGGGTAATTACAGCAATAAGAAGTAGTTCTACTTATGATTTTAGGAATTATTCAATTAAATCATTTACTCGAAGAATTGAAAAAGCGCTTTTCGATTTTAAACTGAATATAACAAGCTTAATAACAAAGATAAAGTCGGAACCTAAATTTATTGAAAGCCTTGTTAAAAATATTACCGTAAACACTACCGAATTATTTCGCGATCCTAAAGCCTGGCAAACCCTTAGGTATAGAATCTTAAATCAGTTTAGCGAGAATAGGAAGATCAATATCTGGCATGCAGGTTGTTCTACCGGACAAGAGGTTTACTCAATGTTGATTCTATTGAATGAATTAGGAATGCTTGAGAAAGCTAATGTTTTTGCTACTGATATTAATGAAGATGTGCTGAAATCTGCAAAAAAAGGTGAGTATACCTACAGGTTTAATCTTGAATATTTCGAAAACTTTAATAAGGTAGTTCGCGAAAATCCTTTTAATTATGAACTTTATAATGAAGTACCATATTCAAGGTATTTTGAAATTGATAAAGTGAATGATTCAATCAAAGTTCATGAGTTTTTGCGGAAAAAACCGGTTTGGTTAAAGCACGATCTTGTAAATGAAGGAAATGTTTTCAATACAAAGTTTGATTTGATAATGTGCAGGAATGTATTGATTTATTTTAATACAGATTTGCAGTCGCATGTTTTTGAGACTTTTTACCATAGTTTATTTAGAAAAGCGGTATTAATGATAGGAATTCATGAAAGTATAATTGGATCAATGGCTAATAATTTTAATAAATCGGGTTTAATTTATTTAAGAAAAGATTGATTTGAGTCTTAAAAAAGTTATATTAGGTATATCAGATGTAAAAAGCCTATTTCAGGCTGTAAAAACAAGTCAATCAATAGATTTTTCGAACTATGCCCTTAGTTCTTTAAAACGGCGGGTAGAAAAATTTATGGATAGTTATTTTCTTTCAAACATCGACGAGCTAATCAACAGGTTAAGTAAGGATAATATTTTTTTTGGAATGTTTTTACAAGCTATTCTTGTTGAGGAGACTGAAATGTTTAGGGATCCTGAGTTTTGGAGCGAGCTAAAAAATATTGTACTGAAAAAGTACAGGTATGCCACAGAAATAAAAATATGGTTACCGGACATTAATTCAGGTGAAGAATTGTATTCGTTACAAATTATTTTAGAGCAATTAAACCTGGCTGAAAAAACAACAGTTTTTGTCAGTACACTGAGCAGTTTAAATGCCGAAAAGATTAAAAAGGCTGTTTTCGATCAGAAAAAAATGGAAATTAACATTGCTAATTTCGAACGTTTTGAGGAAGGAGCTAATTTGAATGAATATTTCCAGCAAAAAGGAACTATTTCCGAACTTAATGTTAATTTTCAGTCTAAGTTAGTAGTTGAACAGCATAACCTTTTCAATGATAGGGAGTTAGGTGTGTTTGATCTTGTGCTTTTCAGAAACAAGATGTTATATTATAACCCACAATTGAGATTTGATGCCCTAAAAATAATTACATCCTGTATTAGACCAGGAGGATATATTGCTGTAGGAATAAAAGAATTGCTTGACTACCCCTTATGGGAAAATGATTATATTGTTTTAAGCGACTCGGAAAAAATATATAAGAAAATATTGAAATAATTAAGGAAGTATAACTTTAATGGCATACAAATACATAATTATAGGAGGATCGGCAGGAAGCTTTCAAACTGTTACAAACATACTTGCCTCTTTACCGGCAGGTTTTCCATATCCTGTTTTTTTGTGTCTTCATCGATTAAAACATGTGCGGACTGGCTTTGTTGAAGCTTTATCGATTAAATCAAGCATAAAAGTTGTTGAGCCAAATGATAAGGAATTTATTCGCCAAAACAAGGCCTACTTAGCCCCGGCTAATTATCATATGTACTTTGAATTGGGTAACCATATTGCATTATCTACCGAGGAGGCTGTTAACCATTCTCGCCCATCTATTGATATTTCTTTTGCTTCGGCAGCATATACCTACAAATCAAAATTAATTGGCATAATTTTATCTGGTGCTAATAAAGATGGTGCATTTGGTTTAAGCCAGGTAAAAGAAAATGGTGGCCTGACTATTGTACAGGATCCAGAAGAATGCCAGGTGAGGACAATGACAAGTGCAGCAATTAGTGCAACTAATGTTGATCATGTGTTTAACGTTGAAAAGATTATTGAGTTTTTACTTAAAATGGGAAGTAAGTAGGCAATTTACAATTTGGCTAATTCTTGAAGATTATATAAAGACAATGAAGAAAAACAGAATTAAGATAGCAGCTATTCTTCTTTTTATTTTGCAATTGGCCCTTGGGGTGAAATCCTTTCTGATTGTGAGAAAGATAGCAATGATTGAAACACTTGCAGAGCTTACAACTGTGGACAGGTTGCTGTTATTTGCAGGATTTTTAGCGGGCGTTTTAATTTCATTGGTATTGATAATTTTGGTTTTTAGCTCTTTTGCCAACGTTGAAAGTAGTACTAGTAGTACCGAAGAAGAAAAAAAGATGGAAAAGAAGCGAAAAGCTAAAAAGAAAGGTGAAAAGGAGGAAGTTAATGAAACGAGCTATGAAAACAAGCAAGTTCTTGAAAAACTCAACCTTGAACTTTCTGATATTGACCAAGTTGATAAGCTTTCGGAAAAAATATTGATCAATATTTCAAAGGTGTATGATATTATGCAGGGAGTTTTCTTTGTGAAAGATCCAGCAGATAAAGTATTTCGCAAAGCTGGAGCATATGCATATTACAACGAGGATGAACTACGAGAGTTTACAGAGGAAGTTGGACTTTCTGGTCAGGTAGCTGTAAACAAAAAACTATTGAATATCTCAAACATTCCTGAAAAATATATTACGGTGCTTTCAGGTTTGGGAAAATCATCGCCAGCAAATCTTTTAATCATACCTGTTGTTTATAATGATGAATCGATAGGAATAATTGAACTGGCATCATTTAAAAAATTTGATTCTTTTGCCGAGGAGACTTTAACTGATTTTACCAATCAGATTAGTGGAAAGTTATCTGAACTAAATAAACCTGCCGAGCTTTCAACTAAATAAATTCTTTTAAGGCACCAAATATTACAATTGCATAAAGATAAAATCTGATATATCTTGTTAGCCCATAAAGCATGAAGGTTTTAAAAGGGTATTTGACTATTCCTGCAGCAGTACTTATCATAGCAAAAGGCAATGGAAACAAGGCCGCCATTATTATTACCAGCCCTCCCCATTTTTCTATCATATCAAAGTTTTTTTCGTATCTTTTTTTTATGTGTTCCTTAACCTTTTTTGATCTTCGCGTAAACCTGCCCAAGTAGTAGGCAGTAATGCCACCAATGTAAGATATTGTTGCTAAGATGGTTACAAGAACATATGGGTGCTCAGGGAAACGTGCTTTTGACCAGACAATAAAAATGTCGGGAGGTATCATTCCCATAAATGATTCTGTAGCATAGAAAAACAAGAACACATAAATGGGTTTTAAGTGGTTTACAAAATTTTTGATTACTTCTTGTTGGTGTTTTAAGTCAAATATCCAATCAAGAATAAAAATGGCCAAAACAATTCCAACAAGTATAAGTATCAGCTTTAGGAAATTTTTGCCTAAAAAGCTGTATAGCCCAATTCGTTTATTCCATTTATGTTGTATTCGAAACCGTTCTTTCGTAGTCCTTCGTCTCAAATTGTCAGTAGCGTTATTCGCTTTATTCATCAGTATTTTACAAATATTTTGAAGCAGACAGCAAAGTTAGTTATTAATTATTAGCTTTTAATTATCTGCTAATATTTTTTAACATATCTTAATTTTATTAATTTCACTTCAGAAAGAATAATTAAGCTTTTACAATAGAGTACAAAAATTCTTTATAAACAATACCATAGTTTTTTTATGATTAAATTGCGTTCTATGAGCGAAGATTTACTTAGTTTTATTTGGAAATACAGGCTTTTCAAAAGAATTATATGTTTTAATATGGAAGGTCAGTCTCCGGAAGTATTAAGTCCGGGCATACAAAATACCAATGCTGGGCCTGATTTTACCGAGGCAAAAATTAAGGTGGATGGAACAACCTGGGTTGGAAATGTTGAGATTCACTCTAAGTCATCGGATTGGGATTTGCACAGGCATTACCAGGATAAAGCCTACAATAATGTAATTTTACAAGTAGTAGCTAAACATGATAAAGATGTTTTTACTGAGGACGGCAGAATGTTGCCAGTAATTGAGCTGGAGCTATCTGAAGCATTAAAACTAAAATATGAAAGTTTTCTCTGTGAAAAGAATTGGATTCCATGTGAACAAGATATCCAGGAGGTTGATGGTTTTAGGCTTAATATGTGGCTGGGAACTGTACTTGTTGAGCGGCTCAATAAAAAGGCCAAGCAGATTGAAGCTTTGCTAAAATTAAATAAAAACAGTTGGGAGGAAACAATTTATCAGCAAATTGCCAGAAGTTTTGGTTTTAAAGTAAATGCCGAACCTTTTGAATGGCTTGCAAAATCAATCAAATTGAATATTTTAGCAAAACATCAGAATAACTTGCACCAACTTGAGGCATTATTATTTGGGCAAGCTGGGTTTTTAACGGAAAATGTTGATGATGAGTATTTTAACGAACTAAAAAAGGAATATTCTTTTTTAAAACAGAAATATAGCTTAAAACCTTTGGAAAAGCACATATGGAAGTTTTTAAGATTAAGGCCTTCAAACTTTCCAACTGTAAGAATAGCGCAATTTTCAAAACTTATTTATAAATCAAAATCGCTTTTTTCTAAAATAATTCAATCAGAAAATGTTGAAGAACTGATTGGATTATTTAACCTAATGGCTTCATCATACTGGGATGATCATTACTCCTTTAAGAAAACTTCAACGAAAAAACCAAAAGCTTTTGGCAAAACATCAGTAAATTCGGTATTGATTAATGCTGCAGTACCTATGATTTTTGTGTATGGAAAATATACAGGTGATGAAAGGCTCAAAGACAAAGCCATTTCTTATCTTGAAAAACTGGCACCTGAAAAAAATAAAATCATTGATTTGTGGAAGCAATTAAAAATTGATGTTTCATCAAGCTTTTATTCTCAGGCTTTATTAGAGCAGAAAAAGTTTTATTGTGATGAACAAAAGTGCTTAAAGTGTGGTATTGGAATTGAAATATTAAAAAATCAACTAGCTAAAGCTTAACCAATTTGGACAGAAGACGAATTTATTATTTATATTTTAGTGCAATAGCACTTCTATTTACCATAGGTATTGGTGTGGTTGGCTTTATGACTATAGAAGGCTATACTTTTATCGAGGCCTTTTATATGACCATGATTACGGTGTCAACTGTTGGTTTTGAAGAAGTCAGGCAGTTATCGCAGCAAGGCATGATATTTACATCGTTCCTGATTATTATAAGTTTTGGATTATTTGCCTATTTTATTACCAGTACCACTAAGTTTATGATGGACGGAGAATTCCGTAAATACTTGAAAAGGAGAAAAATGGATAAAGACTTAAAGAATCTCAAAGGGCATGTAATAGTTTGCGGGTTTGGACGAAATGGCAAACAAGCGGTCACTGAACTCATGCTACATGATGAGAAAATAATTGTTATTGAGAATGATGAGGATGTAATTGATAGTGACTCAAACACTGAAATTTTGAAAAGCCCACATGTTAATTTTATAAATGGCGATGCAGTACAAGAAGACTTTCTGATAAAGGCAAAAATTGATGACGCAAAGGCACTTATAACAACTCTTCCGAGTGATGCAGACAATCTTTTTATTGTACTGACAGCTACAGAGATGAATCGTGATATCACGATAATTAGCAGGGCTTCTGAGGATCATTCTGATATTAAGCTAAAAAGGGCAGGGGCAACAAATGTTATAATGCCCGATAAAGTTGGTGGAGTAAGAATGGCAAAGTTAGTTGCTCAGCCAGATATTGTCGAATTTATTGACTCCATATTGATTGACAGCGAGTTTGATGCCAGCCTTGTAGAAATTGATTGCAACCAACTAGCAGTAGCAACCCTGGATAAAACCCTTACAGAGTTAAGTATTCGCAGATCAACCGGGGTGAATTTAATTGGGATAAAACAAAAAAACAGTATGTTTATATACAACCCTCCGGCAGATTTTAAATTAAGTTATGATGATAAGTTGTTTGTGATAGGTACTCCTGATCAAATTGTCGACCTAAAGAAATTATTAACTGGGTACTAGTGAATTTATTTCAGACATTAGGTTTTTAGCTCTATATTTGTGTTGTAAAACATAAAATGCGGGCAAGATGTTAAAGAAAAAGTCATTTTGTGAAAATTGTATTGATGGAAAAGAATCGATTTTCAGTAAACTAAGTCCGGAAGATAAAGAAATTTTAAATTCAAATCACTCCTGTACTAGTTATAAAAAGGGAGAGACCATTTATAAACAGGGAGATAAACCGACTGGTTTGGTCTGTTGTTCGGCAGGTAAGGTAAAAGTTCTAAAAGAAGGAGTTGGAGGACGCGAACAAATTGTTCGTATGTCGAAACCTGTAGGATTTATAGGTTATAGGGCACTATTTGCCGGAGGACCTTACATTTCGTCAGCTGTAGCTATCGAAGATAGTAAAATTTGCCTGATAAAAAAAGAAGCTCTTTTTGATGTTATCAGCCGAAATGGCGAATTAGGTCTTGCAATGCTTAAAGAGATGGCTCTTGAGTTAGGGTTTTCAAATGAGAGAACTGTAAATCTCACCCAAAAACATATACGTGGCAGATTGGCTGAATCACTGGTTTTTTTAATCGACACCTTTGGGTTTGAAGATGATAAAAAAACAATTAAAGTTTATCTGTCCAGAGAAGATCTGGCCAACTTATCCAATATGACAACCTCAAATGCAATTAGAACTTTATCAATGTTTGCCAATGAAGAAATCATTCATCTGGAAGGTAGAAAAATCAGGGTGCATAATTTTTCCAAGCTAAAAAGAATAAGTAAAATGGGATAATATCATCAATTCAAAATTGTATGAGTTTAAATTGCTTTTTTTACCTTTGCCAAATTTAGGTAACAATTATAAATAACTGTAAAGTCCTAATGGGTATTTCTCCAGTAATCATTGTAAAAGACGCAGAACGCACCATTGCTAAAACCCTTGATAGCCTTAAAGAGTTTGATGAGGTAATTGTACTTGATACAGGCTCATTGGATAATACCCTAGAGATTGTTAATAATTATGAGAATGTAAAGTTGTCGCATGCACGATTTGAGGGATTTAGCAAATCGAAAAATAGGGCTGCAAAACTGGCAAAAAATGACTGGATTTTGTCGATTGATGCCGATGAGGTGCTTAGCCCTGGATTAATGGACTCAATAAGAGAGCTAAAACCAGAGCAAGGATATACTTACAGGTTTAAAAGGAACAATTATTACCGAAATAAAATCATTAAACATTCTGGATGGGGCAGAGAATATGTTGTTAGGATTTATAACAGAACGACAAATTGCTTCAATAAGAAACTTGTACATGAGCATATTAATTGCCCACCAAACAAAATTGTAACTATAAAAGGAGACCTTAGACATTATAGTTATCATTCTATTTCAAATTTTGTCACTAAAAGGGATGTTTATTCCGAACTTTTTGCAATAGAATATAAAAAGAAAAGGAGATCTTCGCCTTTTTTGGCCCTAATAAGAGGAGCTTTTGATTTTATGAACACCTATATAATTAAGCTGGGGGTTTTAGATGGCTATAGGGGAATACTTATTTCTGTTTCAAATGCAAATGTTACATTTTACAAGTACCTGAAACTTTATGAGGCTAATAACTGCAACACAAAAAAAATAAGCCTGATTGTTAGGTGCGAAGACGAAGTTGATAAATTAGAACCACTAATAAAAAGCATTTCAGCACAAACTATTCCACCAGACGAAATAATATTTTCATTGGGGGAAAACTCTGACAATTACATAAATGAGCTTAAGATATTATCAAGGAGGACTTTTATTCCTATTAATTATGTTTATAGTAATGACAGTGAACTTCCTTTTGAAAAAGCAATAACTACTGCAAAATATGATTTTTTAGTAGTTATTGATGCCAATACAATTTTAGCAAAAACTTTTATATCTAGGCATGTTGAAAAAGCAAAAGCAGGGGTTTTTGCCATTAACAAATGTGAAATAGTTACAAAAGAAAAATATAAGAAATTAATTAAGAGTGTAATAAAAGGAAATCAGGTTAGAGCAAAAGCATCTTACTTAAGGATATTTAAGGCCAGTCAATTACCACGCCCTCAGTGTAATAGTTTTTCTTTTTTCATGGAAGATTATATTGGCCATAAAATTACTGAGAAAGAGCATAGCTCATTTGAAGATGATTTGCTAAGTTTTGGCCTCAGAAGAAAAGAGTTAAAGCATACTTCACTGCAATTTGTACAGGAGCCTGTTGAAAAGAAAAAAGTGCTTGTGTGTTTAGATCGGTTAAAGTTGATTAATTGTGGTCTAGGGCAGGTTGCACTTAATTTTGGAAGAGAATTGGTGAAATTGAAACCCGAAGGGGTTGAACTTGTATTTTTATTACCATCAAAGGGGTTTAAAGAGTTTGAAAAAAATGTGAGTTTTATTAAGCTTAACACATTCAGAAGTATTTTTTCAGGTTATATGAATAAATTTGATTTATGCCATATAACACATCAGTTGCCTTCATATAGTTTTGGTGAGTCCAAAAAGAACATACTCACAATTCATGACCTGAACTTTTTATTTACTAAAAGCAAACTAAAAAGTAATCGTTATTTGAAAAGGCTACAAAAGAATGTTGATAAATCAGATACAGTTGTTTTTATATCTGATTTTACTAAGCAAATAACATACGAGTATCTTCAAATACCTGAAAGTAAGGAGGTTAAGGTGATTCATAATGGGGTTCGAATTCCTGAGGAATCTTTAGAGAGACCAGCCTGGTTGCCCAATAAGAAATTTTTCTTTTCGATTGGGCAATTTTTGGAAAAAAAGAATTTTCATGTACTATTGCCCTTTATAAAACTTTTCCCCGAGGATTTTGTTTTAATTGTTGCAGGGGAGAATAAAACCAACTATGGGCAAAGAATGAGACAAACAGTTGCAGAACTGGGCTTAGAAAAACAAGTTATTTTTCCTGGGGGGATTACAGAAAAAGAAAAAGGCTTTTTATATAACAATTGTGAGGCTTTTCTATTTCCATCAATTGCTGAAGGCTTTGGCTTACCTGTAATTGAAGCCATGCTTTGCTCAAAACCTGTATTTTGTAGCGATAGGACTAGCCTACGCGAAATAGGGAAAGACTTTGCCTTTTTTTGGACTGATTTTGTGCCTGAAAATATGTTTGAAATTTATAAAAAAGGAATGGTCACTTTTGGAAACACAGGCTATATGGAAAAACAAAAAGAATATGCCAACATATACACTTACAAGAGGAATGTGGCTGAATATTTTGATATTTATAATAAACAGCTTATGAGCAGTTAAAATAAAATTAGAATGCTAAATTTTATAAGCAATTACCTATTTTTATTTGAATTTACCTTTTATAAAATCTCACTTTTAGGGTTTCATAAGTTTAAGAGGGTATTTTGTAAATCTCGGAATTATATTTTAACCCGGATTTTTGCTGAATGGTTTGGTTTAATACCATCTAGAGTTTTATACATATTTTCTGATACACTTCAATTTTTATTCTACCATGTGATAAGGTATCTGAAAAATGTAGCACTTGATAATTTAAGAAAGGCATTTCTGGGAAAAACTGATAAAGAAATCCGAAATATTGCCTGGAAATCATATCAAAACCTTACAGAAATTATGCTTGAAAGTTTCAACGGTATGTTTGTGAGTGAGAAAAGCAAGAGAAAACGAATGAAGGTTATAAATGGAGAGGTGTGCGATTCATATACCGAGCAGGGGAAAAGTGCGATTTATTTAACAGGTCGCTGTGCAAATTGAGAGAGGGCAATTATTATAGATTAAATACTTAAAACAATCAGGTTAAGAACTTTGTCATGGATACAAAAACACCCGCAGTTTCAATTGTAATATTAAATTATAACACAACTAGTTATACGATAAAATGCATTGAATCTATTGAAGAAAAAACTCAAAGTAGTGTTGATTATGAATTGATTGTGGTGGATAATGCATCCGAAGATTCTCAGCAATTAGATTTAAAAAGTTATATTGAAGGCAGGAACTTCGGTTTTTCCTTCCAATTCATTATAAGTGATAAAAACCTTGGGTTCTCTGCTGGAAATCAACTTGGTGCTGATAAGGCTGTTGGGAAATATGTTTTTTTTCTGAATAATGATTGTTTTTTGAAAAATGATGTAGTTTCAATACTATATAAGTTTATGGAGGAAAACAAGAATGCAGGTATTTGTACTGCAAGAATGCTTAATGAGCATGGCGAACCTCAGCGTTCTTTTACCTATCTAACAAGTGTTTGGTTAACACTTTTTGGATGGCAGTTTATGAAGGTTTTTAACAAGAAAAGATACATATCCAGGGATATTGATTACAAAAGTCCTCAGAAGGTTGATGTAGCTGAAGGAGCGGCACTATTTATAAGAAAAAAAGTATTTGATGCGATTGGGGGGTTTGATCTTTCTTACTTCTTTTATTGGGAAGAGCATGATTTGGCAATGCGTATGAAAAAACATAAATTGGATGTCTATTTTATTCCGCAGGCGGAGTATTTTCATTATATGGGGAAAAGTACCGCAAAATCGTTTGAAGTCCGCAGGGAGTTTTACATTTCTTTATTCATATTTTTTAGAAAATATTATAATGTTTTTGAACGCTTTTTTTTCAGGTTATTTTATTTACAAAAATTTGGGTTAAAGCCAAAAAGAAAACATTTTGTTAAACTATTTTTATTTATATTGAAAGGAGCACCGCATAAGGAATCATTAAGGTACAAACAATAAATCCGTAGCTTATTTCTAAAATTCAAACTTTAAAGATGGAATCAGGGCTTATTTGCAGAATATGTAACAACTCAAGTAATAATAGAGAACATACCTTGAAAGAGATGATGTTTGGGTTGAGGGAGGAGTTTAAATATTTGGAATGCGACAATTGTCAATGCCTTCATATTCAGCAAATTCCTGAAAATATGGCCAAGTATTATCCCAATAATTATTATAGTATGGAGGGGTATGATGGAAAAAAATTTAAAGGAGTAAAGGGGAGGGTGAAGACTTGGCAGTATTCACACTTGATGACAGGGCAAGGTTTTACCAGAAAATTGATAGAGTTGTTAACCGGGGCAAATTATTATTATGTTTTTAAAGGACTAAATATAAACAAGAAAGCGAGAGTACTTGATGTTGGTTGCGGAAATGGAAAAGACTTTTTGTATCCTATGGCTGAAGCCGGTTTTGAAAAAATATTGGGTTGCGATCCTTACCTGAAAACCGAGATTTCTTACCCTAATGGATTGCAAATAAAGAACATTTCAACCAGAAAAGTTGAAGGTACTTGGGATATTATAACTTATCATCATTCATTTGAGCACATTGAAGATCCTAAGGGAGAACTAAAAAAGGTTTTTGAACTTTTAACTCCAGAAGGCATATGTATTATTCGGGTGCCAACAGTATCTTCTTTTGCATGGGAGCACTACAAAGAGAATTGGTATCAATTGGATGCTCCCAGACATTTTTTTCTACACTCTGTTAAAAGTATGAGAATTATTGCAGAAAGTGCTGGTATGGAATTGTATAAAACTGTTTTTGATTCAAATCATTTTCAGTTTTCATATAGTGAAAAATATGTAAAAGGAGTTCCTCTTTCGGAGGAGGATATTATTTCTGAACAGAATTGGATACAAAAAAAAATACTGAAGGCTAAATATAAACGAAGAGCTAAACAACTAAATAAGGATGGAAAGGGAGATCAAGTTGCGTTTTTTTTAAGGAAGAAAGCATTTTAAAACGAACAAATAATTAATATAAATAAGAGTTTTAAGTAGAAATTAGTGTTGTGTGATGATTGAAAAAAATATATTCCAGATATGGAAAAATGAGAATTTACCTTATTATTTAAAAGGGTTTGCATATAGCTGGAAAAAGCAAAAAAGCTTCAACTATCATCTTTATACTGATGAAAGTATGGATGAATTTGTTCATACTAAGTATAAAGAAATTCTTCCTGCCTATAATAAGCTTACAATTGTTGAAAAGACGGATCTTTTTAGGTTGATGTTGGTTTATGAATTTGGAGGAATATATGCAGATTTAGATACTACCTGTCAAAAGGATTTAGAAGTTCTGTGGAAAGAGCACCCAAATGCGACAATAATGGTTGGAGTTGAAGCAGATACCACCATTGAAGTTCAGGAAATTATGAAATTACCACGTCTTTATCAACTATGTAATTGGACTTTTGCTGCAAATAAAGGAAATCCTGTGGTAAAAAAGATAATTGAAAGGGTTATTGATAATATAAGTGAAAGAGCACATTTACAGACACTTGAGAAAACTGGCCCCGCTGTTTTAACTGATGTTATTTTAGAGAACAAGGATAGTGAAGGTTTGGTAATATTACCAATTGATTATTTTGGTGCAGGACAAAAACATTCGAACTCCCCATCACGAAGGGAGGGTTTTGTTGTCCATCATTTCTTGGGGTCTTGGAAAAAGGAGGTCTCGTTATCAAAAAAAATTCGTTTTCGTATACGTAGTTGGTTTATACCAAAGTAGGTCTTTTTTGAAAACTTATATTCATCACCAAACAAAAAAACAAGCTATAAAAACTCACCCCTAATTGCGTTTCCAGGGTGTTATCTGTAAAGTACGAAAGTAAAATAATCAAGTAAAAAACGGAAAAAAGATAATGATTCCAGGCTTTGAATTTAAAAACCGGATAGAAAGTCAGAAAAATAAAAACAATAAAACCAATAACCCCTAATGCTACAAATTCAACAATGTATTGATTATGAACACGGTTATGAAAAGCAGTTTCTAGTTTTGATCCAGATTTGTCCAGTTCCTTACTAAAATCATCCATTACATCGCCTGGACCAACACCAAACCAAAAATTTTCTATAATCATTTTTTTAGCAATTTTCAAAAACTCTATTCGTTGAGAAATTGATTGAGCAGTTGCATTACCAGTCTGATTATAAGTGTTTAGTTGCCATAAAATATTGTAGATTCTTGCCTCTAGGCTGTATTTTTTTGTGTATTTGTAGTTCGAACACCCGTTTTCAATGTAAGCAATGTCTTTGTTTGTAAGTTTTTGAAAATCAGTAGAATCCTTTCTTAGTCCTTTCGAGCTTAAATACCTTAAAAGTGTTTGGTAAAGGTCTTGGCCTTTGCTGTCTTTTCCATTTATTTCATACTCCGAAACTTTTTGCCATTCCTTTTTGAGCTCTTCTGGGCAAATGTAAATATCAACATAATGGCCGTTTTCTATCCTTTTACTTTTAATATTATGGTAATAGTCGTTTCCATTTTTAGTTTTTTCTTTAAGTTTCTTAAAATCAATTAATTCCACCTTGTTGAATTCATCAACCAAATTGGCCACATAAACACAAAAAACAGCACCAGTTACTAGAATTGTGAAAACAGTTACTAGAACTAATTTTTTGCTTTTTTTCAAAACAAAAAATAAACAAAACAACAATAAAAAGACAAAAGTAATGTGCCCGGTTAGCGAGTTTAGCAAGTACAAAAATAAAGTTAACCAAATAAGGCTAATAATTAATAATCCCGCAACAGCCTTTTTAAATTTAAAACTGAACAGGTAGTAGAGCGTTGCAAAAATGCTTAGGTTAACAAATAAAGAAAGTCGAATATTTTGTCCAACCAGTGCTATTTGATTTAAATCTTCAACAGTTTGATAGTTCGAAAAAAACTCGAAACGGAAAAATCCAAATAGGCTTGCCACAGCTGTAGAGGCTATAAAAAGCAAAATGAAATAATGTGTATTTATTGATTTTATAAGTTTTATAGAGCTAAAATAAAAAATAGGTAAAAGTAGTGGCAATTTAACTTTTAATTCCTTTACCCCCAGTTCAAATTGTTGAGTGTGAATTAAACCAATTAGGTGAATAACAAAAATCAGTGATATTATTGAGTAAACCTTATTTTTTTTTAAGGTTTCCCATTTTTCTTTGTAGCTGCCTTCAATTATCCAATTTGCTATAAATGAGATAAAACCAGTACTAAGCATTCCCCTTGAAAATAATAAACCTGTTACAATTAAGGCTAGCGAAATATAGTAGATATAAATGCTTATGCTTTGATAAGCGCAATGGGCTTTTTTTATGGTTTTACCAGGTTTAAACAATTAGTTTATGTATTTTTTCTAAAATAATTCTGGCTCTTTTTTCTGATGTTGCTTTGCTTTTTGATAACAACTTCGGCATAAAGGCTCATAGATATCCTTTTCACCAAGTACAACCAGTTTTTGTTTATCGCTTAAACGGTGCGAATAATTAGCCAGGTTACCACATTTCATGCAAATTGCATGTACTTTAGTTACGTACTCAGCAATTGCCATTAATGCCGGTACAGGGCCAAAAGGTTTTCCGTTAAAATCCATGTCAAGAGCGGCTATTATTACTCGCTTCCCCTTGTTAGCCAGGAAGTTACATATTTCCGGCAGATCGTTCTCAAAAAACTGGGCTTCATCTATTCCTACAACTTCAAGATCTCCTATATGCTCTAAAATCTCTTTTGCCTCGGTAACTGGTATTGATGGAATTGATTTTGCATCATGCGAAACAACATTTCTTTCAGAATATCGCTTGTCGATTTTTGGTTTAAAAATGCCTACTTTTTGCTGTGCAATTTCGGCTCTTTTAATCCTTCGGATTAATTCTTCTGTTTTTCCCGAAAACATTGAGCCGGTAACTATTTCAATCCATCCCAGTTTTGGGCCTTTTTTTATATTATTCTCAAGAAACATGAATTATTTTATCTAATTTGAAGAAACTTATACTTTTTTTGCAAAAATATAATTAAAGCAAGAGGATAAAAAGTTATTTTTGACAAATAAAAAATCAGTAGCATTTATATCAACTAAAATAGGTAATGGTTAAACTTTTATTATGAGCAGAAAAAAATTGGTTATAAAAGCTGGTGTAATAGTTATTGTGCTTATTGGGCAGTTAAGTATTAAAGCCCAGAATATTGAATACGCCAGAAAAATTATTAATAATTTGTGCTCTGAAAAATTTGCTGGTAGAGGTTATTCAAATTCTGGTGATAGTATTGCCGCTTTTTTCATTGCCAACAATTTAAAAAAGATAAAAACTAAACCTTTCAATGATTCTTATTTTCAGGAATTTAATATTTCTGTAAATACTTTTCCAGGCAAATTAAGTGTTAAGATTAATGATTCAACGTTAATACCTGGGTATGATTATTTGGTTTCATCAGCTTCCGGCTCGGTTAATGGTAAATACCCAGTATTGGAGATGAACCACCAATTAGTTGATTATCCTTCGGAACTACGAAAGATTGATTTAGAGAGCCTGCAAAACTCATTTATTCTGGTTGACACCCTAAATGTTAGAAACAAGGGCTTTAAAGATGCAATTAACGATATTGTTAACTTTAATTTGTTTAAAGCCAAGGGAATAATTGAGGTAGAGTACAAAAAACTGATGCATGTACCTTCGCCGGTTGAGCAAAATTTTGCAAGAATAAAATTGCACAGAGATGCAGTGCCTGATAGCATTGTATCAATAAGTGTAGATATTGAAAATAAGTATCTTGAAGAATACAAAACAAGGAATATTGCTGCTTTTGTACCAGGAGAAATTGATAGTTTTATTGTTTTTTCGGCCCATTATGATCACTTAGGCGAAATGGGAAAAGGTATTTATTTTCCAGGTGCAAACGATAATGCCAGCGGAACAGCAATGGTTTTAAACCTGGCCAAATATTTTGCAAAAAATAAAAAAAAGCTAAAATACTCGATGGCTTTTTTATTTTTTAGTGCTGAAGAAATGGGGCTTAAGGGCTCAAAATACTATGTTGAACACCCACTTTTCCCTTTGAATAAAATAAAACATTTGATTAACCTTGATATGGTAGGGAGTGGCGACAAAGGGATAAAAATTGTAAACGGAACTGTTTTTAGGGAAGAATTTGATAAAATAGTGGAGTTAAATGCCAAAAACGCCTATTTGCCGGATGTTGCTATTAGAGGCCCAGCAGCCAATAGCGACCATTATCCTTTTTACGAAAAGGGTGTAAAAAGTTTTTTTATCTATACAATGGGCGAATACAGCGAGTACCACTCTATTTATGACAGGCCAAAGGATTTACCTTTGGTTGAGTACGAAGATTTGTTTCGTTTGTTGGTCGATTTTACAGAATCTTTCTAATCTTGCATCAAACGGCGGCAGATAGATTAAATAAATCCTATATCTAAATCTCAGTTTTCAAAAAAATGAGCGGAAAACTATATATCATCCCAACACCAATAGGCAACCTAGAAGATATTACTTTACGGGCAAAAAGAATTTTAGGCGAAGTCGATCTTATTTTGGCAGAGGATACCCGAAAAACTGGCCAACTACTGAAACATTATAATATTGATAATAAAATGGCTTCGCACCATTTGCACAATGAGCACAAAAGCCTTCCTGCAATTATTGAAAAATTAGAAGCAGGCCTTATTATCGGTTTGGTTTCTGATGCAGGCACTCCTTCAATTTCCGACCCTGGTTTTTTACTCGTTCGCGAGTGCATAAAAAATGATATTGAGGTTGAAACATTACCAGGAGCTGTTGCTTTTATCCCGGCATTGGTAAATTCAGGTTTACCAAACGAAAAATTCTGTTTCGAAGGGTTTTTACCACAAAAAAAAGGTCGTCAAAAAAGACTGTTACAATTACAGGAAGAAACCCGGACAATGGTGTTTTACGAATCGCCCTACAGGTTGTTAAAAGCTTTAGAGCAATTTATTGAAGTGTTTGGTAATGAGCGAAAAGCATCAGTTTCAAGAGAGATAACTAAAATGTACGAAGAAACTATAAGAGGAACACTTTTTGAACTGGTTGGTCATTTTAAGGATAAAAATATCAAAGGCGAAATTGTTGTTATTGTTGAAGGAAAAAGTTAAACCGGAATTAGGCATTAGGAACGAAGTGAACTTATGACAAGCTCCGGTAAATCCCGATTTAGAGCAACTTAGTGATTTAACCAAAGCGGTTTGTCAAGTTTTGTTATGTTTTTCTACAAATCAGTTAGTTGCTCTTTATCGAATTACGCAATTGCATATTGGGGATTAAACCAATTGGTTGTGTTCATGTAAAACACTTATATCGTTAAAAACTAATTGCAATTTGAGGCAAACATTTGATGGATCGTGAAATTATTTTGACAATTTTGCGTTTATTCATGATAAAATAGAATTAAGTCAAACATTAAAGCTTAAATTATGAAAAAATTATTGTATTTATTTTTGTTTAGCCCATTTTTCTTTACTGCCTGTAATAATGGTGGTGAAGTTGAGAAATTAAAGGCAGAAAGGGATAGTTTAGAAAAACTTTCTTCAACAAAAGACGAAACCATTAATGATTTTATACGTTCGTTTAATGAGGTTGAATCTAACCTTGAAACAATAAAGCAAAAAGAAAAAATTATTTCATTAAAAGCTCATGGCGATATTGAGCTGGATGAAACATCAAAAGATAAGATCAATGATGATATCCTGGCCATTTATGAGTTGATGAAGAAAAACAAAGAAACAATTGCCAGGCTCGAAAAAAGATTAAAAAGCTCAAATATTAAAGCAGCTGAATTCCAAAAAATGATTAGCCGCTTACAGGAAGAAATTAATTCAAAAGATGAACAAATCGAAAGTTTAAAGAATGATTTAACTCGATTAAATATCGATATTGAAAAGCTAAATGAAGATATCGCAGAGTTAAATTCTGATATTGATACTTTGCAGCAAGTAGCTGACACACAAGAGGAAACTATTGAAGAGCAAGATCAAAAACTACATACTGCCTTTTATGTTTACGGAACTAAAAAGGAGTTAAAGGAGCATAAAATCATTACTTCCGAAGGTGGCTTTATTGGAATTGGACGGATGCAAAAACTAATGGAAAACTTCAACAAAGATTACTTTAAAACAGTTGATATCAGAAAATTAACATCAGTACCACTTTTTGCCAAAAAGGCCGAGCTGATTACATCTCACCCTGCTTCTTCTTATTTCTTTGCCGGAGATGGAAAAATAGACAGCCTGGTAATCAAAGACCAAGAGCAGTTTTGGAGTGTTTCAAAGTACATGGTTGTTATGGTTAACTAAACAATACATAACTTAGTAAGTCTTAAAGACTTGCTAAGTTTACTTTTGAGTTAAATTCCTATCTGATTGCTGTACAATTATCTAGCTGGCAAAACAAATCCTTTTGTGTGAAAACAAAGCAAAAAAAACTCTGTCGACAACCTCTTGTTGGACATGGCTGCCATTGTGCATCATTAACAAAAAACAGTTATCTTTGCTTTATAAAACTGGGTATAAATAATGAGAAAAATTAACATCCTTTGGGCAGATGATGAGATTGATTTGTTAAAAGTCCACTTACTTTTTCTTGAAGAAAAAGGATACAATGTAACTACAGCTAATAATGGTGATGATGCCCTTAGTTTGGTTCACGAAAATAATTTCGACATTATTTTTTTGGATGAAAATATGCCTGGTTTAAGCGGACTGGAAACGCTTGATTTAATAAAAGGAATTTATCCTACAATACCTGTGATTATGATTACCAAGAGTGATGAAGAGGATATCATGGACAGGGCCATTGGGGCAAAAATTTCTGATTATTTAATAAAACCGGTTAACCCTAACCAGATTTTACTGGCCATAAAAAAAAATGTAGATACCAAACGCTTAATTACTGAAAAAACCACTGCCGATTATAGAGTGGAGTTTTCAAAGTTAGGAATGCAAATAAACGAAGCATCTTGTTTTAAAGACTGGGCTGAAATTTATAAAAAGCTGGTGTATTGGGAATTGGAATTGGATGATTCTCAGGATGATACAATGGATGAGGTGTTGTTGCTGCAAAAAGATGAGGCCAATAAAAGCTTTGTAAAATATGTAAAAAAGAACTATGAGGGCTGGTTTGAAGAAGGCAATGGGGATAAACCAATGCTGCCTGTTGACATTTTTCGTGACAAAATAATCCCTGATTTAAATCGGAAAAAGGTTGTTTTAATTCTTATTGACAACCTTAGGTACGATCAATGGAAAGTGTTACAACCTCTGGTTCGTGAATATTATCAGCAGGATAGCGAGGCTATTTATTCAAGTATTTTGCCCACAGCTACCAGTTATGCCCGAAATGCCCTTTTTGCAGGCTTAATGCCCTCTGAAATTGAAAAAATATATCCCGATTTATGGGTTTTTGATGAAGAAGAAGGAAGTAAAAATAAGTTTGAAGATGAACTACTTAAAAAGCAACTAGAGCGGTTAAAATGCAACCATAAGTTTTACTATGAAAAAGTGGTTAACAACAAGGCCGGAGAGAAACTGGTTGAAAATTTGTCTTCAATTCTTGATAACCAATTAGCGGTGTTGGTGTATAATTTTGTGGATATGATTTCGCATGCCCGAACCGAAATGCAAATGATTCGCGAATTAGCAAATGATGAAAAAGCCTATCGTTCACTAACTTACACCTGGTTCGAACATTCTTCGCTTTTTGAAATGCTTAAAAAACTAAGTACTAAAGATGTAAGGGTAATCATTACTACCGATCATGGAACAATAAGGGTTACCAACGCAATAAAGGTGATTGGGGATAAAAAAATTACCACTAATTTAAGATACAAACAAGGGAAAAACCTTAAATATACCCCCAAAGAGGTGTGCGAATTTTTAGATCCAAAAAATGTTCATTTGCCGATGCCTTATATCAGTTCAAAATATATTTTTGCTACCAATAAAGACTTTTTTGCCTACCCCAATAATTACAATCATTATGTAAAGTATTATAAAGATACTTTTCAGCATGGGGGAATATCTCTTGAAGAAATGTTGATACCTTTTATTGAGTTAACTCCCAAAGGTTAAAAATTTATTTACATTCAATTTATGAATAAAATGCAAATTGGTGAAAATATATTACTGAAAACTATGGATGAGTTGCCCACTGTTGCCAGTAAAATTATTGAAAGACTGCAACTTAACAAAGCAGACCTACAAACAGCTTGTATGGCATTTTATGGCGAAATGGGTGCAGGAAAAACCACTTTGATAAAGGCTATTTGTAAAGAACTTGGAGTGAATGATACCACTAGCAGCCCTACTTTCTCTATTGTAAATGAGTATTTTACTGCTGATTCTCGTTCGTTGTATCATTTTGATTTTTACAGGATAAACAACGAATCGGAAGCTTATGATTTTGGCTACGAGGAATACTTTTACAGTGGAGAACTATGTATGATTGAATGGCCTGAAAAAATTGAAACGCTTCTTCCACTGCCTCATTTCAAAGTGCAGATAACCATTGAAGAAGCTGGTAGCAGATTAATTCAATTATTTCATGAAAGCTAATCATGTTGGGAAGCTAGAAATTGTTTGTTTGCTATGACTTTTAAGTGATTGATTGTGAGCAATTAACTTCTCACTTCCGACATCAGGTTTCCAACTTCTTTAATAATCTATTTGAAATCATCGATTAATCTGTTAACTTTGATTTACTTAATTGTTTTAGGGCAAATATGTATGAATCAAACCAATATCCTTTAGGCCAGCAAGGCTTGTTTCCTCAGGAAGAAATGCTGGAAGTAAGAAAATGCAAGAAAGAGCTAGTTATAGGGGTTCCGAAAGAAAATCCTAAATTAGAAAGCAGGATTCCTTTAACACCTCAAGCCGTTGAACTTTTATCACAAAATGGTCACAAAGTTTTAATTGAGCAAGGCGCGGGTGCCGGGGCCAACTATTCCGATTTAGATTTTAGTGAAGCAGGAGCACAAGTGGAAAAAGATCGCAAAAGGATATTTGAGTCTGAGCTGATTTTAAAAGTTGCCCCTTACGCCAGCAATGACATTGAGTTAATGGTAGATAATCAGGTAGTTATATCAGCCCTGCACAGTTCTTCTCAAAGTCGTGAGCAAATTACTGGTCTGGCCAGAAAAAGGGTTAAAGCAATTGCTTTTGAACATATAAAGGGCGATTTTGGCGAATATCCTATTGTTCGTTCAATGAGCGAGTTGTCCGGGAAATTGTGCATTAATATTGCTGCTGAGTATCTTAGCAAGCAACATGGTGGTAAAGGAGTGCTTTTGGGTGGCATTACTGGCATTTCACCAGCCGAGGTAGTGATAATTGGTGCAGGAACAGCTTCGGTTAGTGCTGCAAATGCGGCCATTGGTTTAGGAGCACTGGTAAAGGTTTTTGATAAATCCTTACAAAAACTTAGAGAAATGCAACAAAGGATTGGTCAACAAATACATACATCGGTTAACCAGCCCTACGCATTGGCTAAGGCTTTAAGAACAGCGGAAGTTGTAATTGGAGCACTTGCAGTTGATGAGCTGAATGATAATTACATTGTTAGCAAAGAGATGGTGCAGGGAATGAAGAAAGGTTCCATTATAATTGATTTAAATGTTGATAATGGCTCTTGTTTCGAAACTTCCAAACCCAGAATAATTCATGACCCTGTTTATAACGAATTTGGAGTGCTTCATTACTGTGTGCCTAATATTGCCTCAAGGGCTGCACGTACAGCTTCAATTGCACTTAGCAATGTACTGATTCCTACACTTTTAAGGATGGGTGAAGAAGGAGGAATTATACCACTTTTAAAGGTCGATAGAGGCTTTAGAAATGGTGTTTATGTGTTCAATGGAATTTTAACCAATCAGCAATTGGGTCTTCGCTTTGGAATAAACGCTAAAGATATTAACCTTTTGATGGCTGCATTTTAAAAAAAATGCCAGGGCAGTATCTTTGCCCTGACAAAGATCTAATTTTATATTTTTCATCTTCGTGGGCAATCTACTCCCATTCTATTGTTACATCTTCCCATTTTATGACCCATGCCTCTTCCATCTCTAAAACCCCTACCTTTTTGCGAGTCAAAAAATACTCTTTGCTTTTCAGTCAAAAGGCCCCTGACAGCTTGATGGTGTGCTTCTTTCTCTTTCATCATAGATGTATGCAAAACACCAATTTCATCAACTAATTTATTGATCACATTCATGTCGGCTTTATCAGCTGTTCTTAAGGTATTTAGCCTGGCTCTTTTTTCCATCATTTGATTACGGTTGTTTAGCATCTTTTTTTGATGTGTAACCCTCAAATCATCAATTTTGTTCTGTTGTACTTCAGTCAAATCGGGTATGTTGCAAACCCAACCCTGTCCTTTGTTGCCTTTCATTTGTCCTCTTTGGGCCTTTGTTTGCGATACACCCATAATAAGAAGGCTTGCTACTAATAAGGTTACTGTTTTTAAGTTTGTTGTTCTCATAATTCAAATTTTTTTAATTAAATTAAACATAAAATAAATTTAACCGGTTATATTTTAAGCTACGTAACTTTTTATTCTATTCTTTTCTTATTTCTATGCCTGTGTCTAAATTCTTGTTCGTTTTTATTATTTCTTGACGGCCTTTTTCCCCTATGGTTAAATCTTTCTTCTATTCTTAAAAGTAATTCATTAAGTTTAACTTGCTGGTAAGGTTCAAGTAGTTGTTTAACAGCCAGAAAATGATGGTTCATTTCTATATTTATTAGTCTGTGTTGCTCACCTATTGAGTCAGATAGCATCATTAAAATAAGACTGTCGGGTGCTTCTTTATTAATTTCCGAAATAATTTGTTTTTTGTAGGCTCTAATCTTTTCTAATTTTTTTTCGGTTATCCGAAAATTTTCATCTTTTAGTTGGCAATATTTTTTAAACTGATTATCAGATAGTTTCAGCTCTTTTTTCACGTAAAGTTTCAGTCTGTGATGTGGGTTGTTTTGTATGCTATCCTCTGGATATTCTTTGTCCTGGTATTTATTTCTTTCATACCTATTGTATCCTATCGTAATAATTGCTGAAAGGTTAATAAGTAAAAGCAACAAAATAATGCCTACTAATACTCTTTTTTTATTTTTGGTTTCCATCTTTATTTTCCTTCTATTTCTTCTGTGCTCACTATGTACATATCTTCAGCTGAAAGGGTTAAATAATGAGAGTCAGCAAATAACTCTTCATCAGTCGTCTTGTATTGCTGTTGTGTTGAACCTTTAACTACATAGTTTCCATCATTTGCTATAAAATATCCAGTTAGTAGAGCAAAAAGTCCTACCAAAGAATAAGTAGCCCATTGCAAAACCATTTTTTTAGCAGCCCTGTAAGAGTTTTTAACTTCATTCTCAATGGCTGCTTTAACTCTTGTGTAAAAAAATGGATTGCTTTCTTTTATTTTAGCCTCTTCAATCAATGAATAAGAGCCTGAGACTTTTTCAAAAAGTGACTTGCACTGACTGCAAACCTCAAGATGTTTTTCAAATCTTGCAGAAGCTGTTTTATCAAGATCTCCATCGATAAAAAACAGTATGTTATTTTGAAAATCTTTACACTTCATCTTTTTCTGCTTTATAATTTTGACACAAAATTGCTTAAAAACTTGCGCTTATATTTAAAAGTTTGTATTTAAGCGTTTTTATAATAACTAATTAAACTCTTCTGTAAGTTCTTTTTTGCCCTAAATAATAATGATTCAACCGATGATAAGCTTATTTTCATTACTTCGGCAATTTCTTTGTAGCTTAAGTTTTCATATTTGTATAGAATAAATGCAACCCTTTGATTTTTAACAAGTTTATCAATAGCTTGATTAATTGCCAATAGTTTTTCATTGTTTTCAAGAATATCTTGTGGCGATTCATTTGAATAGTTCATGCCATCTGAAATTTTATCTGCCTCAAATAAATCGTCCAAACTCTTAAACCAGGATCTTTTTTTGTTATCCCTTATGTAATTCAGTGATTTATTGGCACTTATTCTGTATAACCAGGTTGAAAGCTTAGACTCTTTTCTAAATTTTGCAATGGATTTATGTACTTCGATAAAAACTTCCTGTGCTACATCCTGCGCATCGGGGTAACTATGTAAAAAACCATAGCAGGTATTAATAACCATTGTTTGGTATTTTTCAACCAATAGTTGAAAGGCACCTGGCCTGTTATTTATTATTTCCTCTACAAGGTTTTGCTCTGTCACCTAATTGAATTATATTTCCTGCACTTTTTCTTTTGACACCGATCAACTTAAATACTTGTGCATATTTGTCATTTTTTTTCAAATAATTTGATTATTTTCTTAATTATTAGGATTAGCACAATTGTTAAAAAGTCATAAAATGGCTATTTTTTCGTCAAAATTGAATTAAAAATATATTTTTGTCCACCTTATTAAGTGAAAAACATTGAATTTCTCGTTTCAGAATAGTAAATGTTTTAGAAAACGACTTAAAATCAAATTTAGAAAAAATGAGGATGCTAAAGTTAATAATATTGTTTATTGTATTACCAGTTTATTTTTTAAATGCACAGGTTGTTGACAGCTTGGTGGATGATCGTGATGGCCAGGTATACAAGGTTGTAGAAATAGGAGGGAAAGTGTGGATGGCAGAAAACCTCAAGTTTGAAACTTCAAAATCATGGTGCTACGCAAACAAAGAAGAAAACTGTAATAAATACGGGCGTTTGTATTTTTTAAATGCTGCATTAGAAGCCTGCCCTGCGGGGTGGCACCTTCCATCTGATAAGGAGTGGAAAGAATTGGAAATGTATCTTGGAATGACTGAGCAGGAAGCCAACAAAAATAACACCTGGCGTGGAACTACCGAAGGACAAAAATTATTAGCTGATACTGCATTGGGTTTTAATGTTTTATTAGGTGGGTATAGAAATCCTCCAGCCAATAATATGTTAATGGGGATGCAGGCTTTCTTTTGGACATCAACCGAACAGAATGGGTTTGGCTACATGAGACAGTTTTACGAAAAAAGTCCGAAAATTTTCCGAAGAACCCGCCCTCGTTCATGGGCTTTTTCGGTAAGGTGCGTAAAAGATTAGTGTAAGAATATCTACATCTCTTACCTTAAACCTTATATCTAACTTAAATGAAGCTTACCAATATTGAAATTAAGGCCAGATGCAATAACCTGAATGCTATTAGAAAAATACTACTATCCGGGAACGCAGAATTTAAAGGAACCGACAGACAGATTGACTCTTATTTTAAGGTTAATTCTGGCCGCTTAAAATTGCGTGAAGGGAATATCGAAAATTCACTGATCCATTATCATCGGGAAAATAAAATAGAAGCAAAGGAAAGTGATGTACTGCTTTATAAAAGTGCAAATAACCAATTACTAAAAGAATTGTTAACCAGGGCACTTAGTGTTTTGATAATAGTGGACAAACAAAGAGAGATTTATTTTATTGATAATGTTAAGTTCCATTTAGACAAGGTAAAAGATTTGGGTGAATTTGTTGAAATTGAGGCTATTGGTGATGATAAAGCAAATAAGGATGATTTGATGAAGCAATGCAAATTTTACCTTAATCTTTTTAATATATCTAATAAAGACTTAGTTCCGGTTTCTTATAGCGACATGCTTTTAGAGAAGTAGAATATTAGTTAACAATTCTGCTATAATCTAAAAACGAATAGTTGTACTTATTTTTTTCATCAGGTTGGTTGTCTGTTTTATTTGTTAATTGCCATTCCTTATCATTAAAATCAGGAAAAAATGCATCTGCCTCAAACTGATGATTTATTCTTGTAATATGCAGAATATCAGCCTTTTGTATAAACAGCTTGTAGATTTCTTCGCCACCAATAACAAATATTTTTTCTTCCTCCTTGCAAATGTTAATTACTTCTTCTATTGAGCAGGCAACCTCTGCTCCTTTAGCTTGGTAAGATGTATTTCTGGTAAGCACAATATTTCTTCTGTTAGGAAGTGCCCCGTTGGGTAAAGACTCAAATGTTTTTTTGCCCATCACAATGCAATGCCCGGTAGTAAGTTGTTTAAACCTTCTTAAATCGGCAGGCAGGTAGCAAAGTAGTTTATTGTCTTTGCCAATGCCGTTGTTTTCGTCTAGCGCCGCAATGAGTGCAATCTTCATATTATTTGTGTATTGGTAAATTGGTCTATTTTTAATACACCAATTTCAAGTATTTTTAAACTGATATTTGTCCTTTTATATGTGGATGCGCCTCATAATTTTTAAGCACAACATCATTATAGGTGAAATCAAATAAAGATTTAACTTCCGGGTTCAATACCATTTGAGGTAATTCTTTTGGCACCCTTCCCAGCTGGGTATTTACCTGATCGATATGGTTCAGATAAATATGGGCATCGCCAAGCGTATGTATAAATTCGCCAGGTTTTAGACCGGTTGACTGGGCCATCATCATTAAAAACAATGCATACGAAGCAATATTGAAAGGAACCCCTAAAAAGATATCGGCACTGCGCTGATATAACTGACAGGATAGTTTTCCATCTGCCACATAAAACTGGAAAAGAATATGGCAAGGTGGCAAAGCCATTTTATCCAGGTCGCCAACATTCCATGCACTTACAATATGTCTTCTTGAATCTGGGTTTTCTTTTATACTTTGTATAACTTCTTTAAGCTGGTCAATATTTCTTCCGTTTTCGGCAGTCCACGATCGCCACTGGTATCCGTAAATTGGCCCTAAATCGCCATTTATATCTGCCCACTCGTTCCAAATCCTGACATTGTTTTCTTTTAGGTAGGCAATGTTTGTTTCACCCTTAATAAACCATAAAAGTTCGTGAACAATCGAATGCAGGTGCAACTTTTTGGTAGTCATTAAAGGGAAGCCATCTTCCAGATTAAAACGCATTTGGTAACCAAAAGTACTTATTGTTCCGGTGCCGGTTCGGTCTTCTTTTTTTGTGCCATTTTTTAGTACATGTGAGAGTAGATCCAAATATTGCTTCATTATATATTTATTTTTTTCAAAAGATTCTTTGTTGCAAAATTATCTAAATCCGCGCAATAATAAAATTAAATGGATTGGCTTTTAGGATTGCCATGCAAAACTTTGGCAAAGTTGTTCTTAGGATGTTTGGTTGATATCAAAATAAACTCAGTAAATAAATGGAATAATTCTAAAAGTATTTTTTTGATAATCAGAATATTCGTTGAATGCTGATTTTAGGAGTTTTTCTTCGTAGTTGAGTTTAAACAATAAATCTATCCAAAGTAGTAGATAGGCAATCAGCCTAAAATAAGAAAACTTAGAGATAAGAAGGGCCGTAAATACTATAACTGTAGCCAAATACATGGGGTGCCTTATTAGACTGTAAGAGCCAGAAGTTACCAGCCTTGCTTCTTTTTTTAAATCTGGTAGAACATTGATATTATTTAACTTCATACTAAGTACTGCCCAAAAGGCCAGTAGTATTCCAAGTATTTCAATGGTTAAAAGGGGCAATTCGGGAGCAAAAACCGGTCCGGTAAATAGTAAATAAAGAATTCCTCCAAACTGAAAAAAAACGAATGCAAAATTGAGGATGTATTTTTTATATTTTTCACTCATTTAAAGTAGTTTCGAGTAATAACTTTGTTTTTTTAGTCGCTCAATAAGCTCTTTTTTATCCTGAAAGTTAGAATCAACTATTTTTTTATACCAGTTTTTTGCCTGTACAAAGTCATTTTTTTCAGCATAAATTTGAACAATATTCAAATAATGCAAACCAAAAGGATAATCAGGGTGCTTATTTACAGCCATTTTAAAGGCTTCAAGGGCAAAGTCGAGCTTGCCTTTTTGGTAGTAGGTGTAGCCTAAATTAATGCTTTGGTTCATATCTGCATCAAGCACAATGCCTTTAATTGAAAAGCAGTATTGGTTGCAATCTTCAACCAGGGTAAGGTATTTTTTAGTGGCTATTTTAGGAAAATACAATTTAAAATTTAGCACTTCGCCAATAGATGTAAACTGGTAGCTTTGAGGACAAACAGGAATCCCTTCCGATTTTATCAAATAATGTTTTTGGCCACTTACAACATCTTGTGCAAAAATGTTCCTGTCTGCACAAAAAGAACCGGCATCTATTTGATTTTCAATTGATAACTCAATAATTGTTTCGTTTGTAGTATGACTTATTTTTGTCACTTTCATAGGGTGACTGGCCAGTGCAAAATTTGGGTTTACCAGCTGCTGCGAAAAGCCAAAAAAAGAAGTGAAAATAAATGCCGTCAGTAAACTCAATTTTCTCATAGCTAATATCTCAAATCTCATATGCAGTATCTTACAAAAATAAAAGACCATTGGGCAAAAAACATACCCAATGGTCAAAGATAAAACTATTTTATAAACAAATTTTTATTCGCCACCACCAAAGGCGAAATCAAGTCCTATTCCAAATGCGGTAACTTTTTTGTCATACTCTTGGGTGTATGAAATACTTGTGACACCATCGGTATAATTTAAGTTTGAGTTTTCATAAGCAGTGAAGTAAGCTCCTAATTGAAGAGTAAGTTGATTATTTATTTTATATGCTCCACCAAACCCAAATGTATTTGAACTAATGCTATATGTCAAATCATTGTTGTATAATATGCCCTCAACACCAGTTCCTGCTCTTAAGTATCCTGCACTAATTAAAATCTGATCAGTTATATTATATTCCAGTGCAAATGATGCTTCAAACGAGTTATCTTTAATTAGATCTTCTGTGCCATATTCTATGTCATTTCTAGTTTTTTTCCACCCGGTGTTTTTATCAAAGAAATAATGAAAGCCTGCATTAGCAGTCAAAGCATCTGTTATTTTATATTTGGCTCCAATTGTTAACAAGGCAGGTATGTCAGCGTTTGTTATAGCTCCATCCGGGAACATTTCAGTAGTAGTCATTGTTGCAGGATCAAAGCCATTTGTAAAGCCCATTCCAGAAGGTGTTTCATTAGTAACTTCCATTTCAGTTTTAAACTCATATTTTAATCCAATATTAAGTTTGTCTTCCATAAGAGAAATATTCGCACCAATAATTGGAGTAATTCCATTACCAGTTTGAGTAACATCAGCTTCCTGATCAGCCATTAAAAGAGCTGTAACACCTACAGTTGCTGCTTGATTTGCAAATACTGGAGATGCTGCTAAATAAATTGGTTGAGCATCATTAATTGTTAATGCATCTATTTGTGTTTGGGTATATCCTAGTGTTAATAATCCTGCCTCAATTCCAGCCCTTTGTTCAGCTGAAATAATTGTTCCTTCTGCTTGTGCAAAAGTTAGTGAACCGCCACCACCATTTATTATAGCCGATAAACTTTCGTGTGTAGTAGAAAGAGCTGTAAGTTGACTTGCTACACCATTTAAGTAGGTCCCTGCAGGGATATCACCATTTGCGGTAGTAACAGTTACATCTTTTAGTGCACCTTTATAGGTGTTTTTTGCCCAGACATAACGAGCTCCAGCAAAAACTGAGATCATCTCATTTATTTCATAACTTACTCCTCCTTGTATACCAAAATAAATAGAAGACCCCTCGAAGTTAGTATTTAATGAGTATCCGGTTACACCACTACTATTGAAAGAAGGGACTAAATTCGAAACAGGTTGTTCTATCATTGGAACACCTTTATCAAAGACAGCACTACCTCCACCTCCAATAGGTGTAAACCCTAATGAAAAAGCTAATTTTCCAGTCTTATATACCGCATATATATTTGGATAAATTGGAGCATCAACACTTCCTTCAAATTTACCTTCATTTAAAAACTGGTAAGAGTTATCCAAAGTCCTTTTTTGGAAAATAGATTGGTTGCTAATGGATAAATGCAGACCATCTGGTAATTTTGTTAAACCTGCTGGGTTATAGTATGCTGCTGTAACATCAGTTACTGCATCTCTTGAAAGCGTTCTTGCCCATGCAGCACTTTGGTTGGTATTGTGTACCAACCCTCCTGCAAAAGCCTGGCTCATAGCCATTAACAGGCTGAGGCAGAAAAGTAATACTTTTTTCATAATTTATTTGTATTAGGTTTTAAATTTTTATTAAATATAAAAAGTTCTCTTTAAAAACCAAAATATCTGCATACTTATCTATATTAAAGCCAACCCCGAGAATTTCTTTTTTATGCTTAACCATAGGCAAAATTGGTATCAACTTTTAAGTTTTGTAGGTAATTTGCCCGAAAATATCAAATTTTGATATACCTGAAAAAAAATGTAAATTGCTTACTTAAAAAAGATTAAAATAATGTTCTATGGTAGAAATTGAAAAGCTATTAGTAAAACAAGGGCAAAAAGTTGACTTAAAACAATATGATCCTAAATACACAGGTAAATATTTTAAAGATGAAGCAAAAACAAGGTTAAAAAAGAACCGTAAAGAATTATCAAAATTGCAGGAAACCTTTTATGCAGCTAATAAACACTCATTACTAATAGTTCTTCAGGCCATGGATGCTGCCGGAAAAGATGGTGCAATCAGGCATGTAATGTCGGGTGTAAACCCGCAAGGCTGTTCTGTTCATAGTTTTAAATCACCATCAAAAAATGAATTAGAGCATGGCTTTTTGTGGCGGCATTATGTAAAATTACCAGAACGCGGGCAAATCGGAATTTTTAATCGCTCGCATTACGAAAATGTTTTAGTAACAAAGGTACACCCAGAATATATTTTGTCAGAAAACCTTCCTGGTATTAATTCTGTAAAAGATATAACGCCAACGTTTTGGAAAATGAGGTACGAGCAAATTAATGATTTTGAAAAAATCATACACGACAATGGTACCATTGTATTAAAATTCTTTCTTCACTTATCAAAAGAAGAGCAAAAAGAACGATTTTTAGATCGAATTAATGAGCCAGACAAAAACTGGAAATTTTCTTACGGAGATATTGAAGAACGAGGCTATTGGAATGAATATCAGAAGGCTTTTGCAACTGCGCTTTCCGAAACGTCAAAAGAGCATGCACCTTGGTTTATTATACCTGCCGATCATAAATGGTTTTCGCGAATTGCCATCAGCGACATTATTATCCACACACTTAAAGAACTTGATTTAAAAATTCCCGAATTGGATCCTAAAGAGCGTGAATTATTAAGCAAAGGAAAAGAAGTTTTAGAAAAAGATTAATAATCTTTAATGTGCTGTTAGTGAGTATGTTGGCTTTTGTCGTGCGCCGTTTAGCACATTATGGCCGATAAAGAGTCTGGTCACAATTCAGCAGCCTGCATCCAGCTACCAGAATGCACCTCATTCTTTCTTTGCAGAAAGTAAATTTTTGTTTACTTTGCAATCTTTTAATATTTTTATACATTTGATTCGGGCTTGTTTATTGACTAGTAAATCAAAAATAAATCAGCCTTGCAGATAATTTTGGTTTAAATATTGTTATGCAATATTATCATAAATGAAAGTTTTATAGTTGTTTCGTTATAACCGGCCATTGTAGATGTTCAAAAAACTTACTGAAATACGTAACAATATTTTAATTGGCAAAAGGCTAAAAGCCCTCGTTTTGGTTATATTTTTTTTAATAACTGTGCTTGGGCTAGTTTCGGTTGCCAGCATTTTCAGTATCAATAATAAAATTTCCGAAATAAACGATGTTTACCTGAAAAACATGGTAAAACTTTCGGGCCTGATTGAAAATATCTACTCCATATTAATTGAATCGCACATCATTGATGAAAAATCACTAAGTGACAATGCCATTGATAATGCGCTGAATATTGATTTACTTGATACCTACCTTGCCGAATACGAATATTCGTTGACAGACGAAGCTCAAAGAGCACAATACGACAATTTTGTGCTGGAGTTTAAGAACTATGTTTCAATCCTTAAAGAAGTTAATTCATATGAACTAAATGGGGACTATGATTTGGCAAAAGAAGTAAAATCTGGCCGCGAACTGGACTCCTTTAAAAAGCTTCAATCGATTATAAAGTCGATGATGAATCAGAATTCGGAGGGGGTGAGGACTGGTAATCAATTGATTATCAGTTTAAAGAACAAGATTCTTAACAGAATTTATATAATTAGTGGCTTATTGCTGTTTTTAAGCATACTTATCCCAATTTTTTTACTAAAAGATATTGGAGTTTCCTTAAAAAGATTAACCAGCAATCTTTCAGTTTTACGAAGAGGAGAAGTACCCGAGAAAGAACTTGATGAATCGCAAAACGAAATTGGTCAAATGGCAGGGCTTGTTAATTCATTAACTGGCAATTTGGCTTCGTTAAATAAATTTGCAAATGATATCAGCAAGGGCAACTATGCTACAGACTATAAACCTGCCAGCGAAAACGATTTATTGGGCAAAGCACTGTTAAACCTACGTAACAACCTTCGTGTAACAAAGGAAGATGATGAAAGAAGAAAACTGGAAGATGAACGAAGGAACTGGACAAATAAAGGACATGCGCTTTTTGGCGAAATCTTGCGCCAGCGTTCGCATGGAATTATCCAACTTACCGATGACATTATTAAAAACCTGGTATATTATTTAAAAGCAAACCAGGGTGGGCTGTTTTTAATCAATGATACGGGGGATATTTCCAAGATTGACTTGGTTTCGGCCTTTGCTTATGATAGAAAGAAATTTTTTGAACGAAACATAAATATTGGTGATGGCCTGATTGGGACAGTTGCTCTGGAACGAAATACTATTTATTTAAAAGAAATACCAAAAGATTATATCGAAATAGAGTCTGGTTTGGGTGATGCTACTCCTAAAAGCTTGTTAATAGTCCCGCTGAAATTCGAAGATGAGATACTTGGTATTGTTGAATTGGCATCTTTCAAAGAATTTGAACGGTACGAAATCAAATTTGTTGAAGAAGTTGCTCAAAGTATTGCATCCACCTTATTAACAGCTAAAATTAATGCCCGAACGGAGCAGTTACTTAACGATTCTCAAAAACAATCTGAAGAACTGGCTGCACGGGAAATTGAGGTGCGCCAGAATATGGAAGAAATGCGCGCAACCCAGGAATTGGCGCAACGACGTGAAGCTGCACTCTCCGGAATTATTTCTGCAGTTGATAATACCCTAATGAAAGGTGAGTATGAACTTGACGGAACACTTATATCGGTGAATAACAGGCATTTGCAAACAATGGGGTATCAGCTAAAAGAGATCAAGGGCAAGAACATTGAGATGTTTATTCCAAAGGAAGAGCTGGAGAATTTCAGGAAGGTGTGGACAAGTGTTATTTCAGGAACACCTCGCCAGCTGGAGGTGAAAAGAAGGACAAAAACTGGTGAAGAACTATGGTTGATAAATCAATACACCCCGGTAACTGATATTTCTGGCAAAATTAGTCGTGTTCTATATCTGGCCCATGATGTTACTAAGTATAAAAAAAGTGAGGAGAAATCTGAGGTACAATCTTCGGCCCTTGAGTTTAAAGAAGAAGAGTTAAATGAGAAATTGGGCCAATTGGATAAGGCCAAAGAGGAAATTACACTTAAAGACAATGAACTAAGTAGTATATTAAAGGCAATTGGTTCGGAACAGGTAATTATTGAATTTGATTTGCAAGGGAAAATTCTTAAAGCAAACAAAAGGTTTGAAGAGTTAAGTGGCATTACATTTAATAAATTGAAAGGACAAGGGCTAGATAAATTCTTTAAATTGAATAAAACCAAAGAGGAATTTGATACCCTTTTTGCTAAAGTAATTTCAGGAGATACGGCAACAGCAATTAATCAATATACGACTTCTAAAAATAAAATATTTTGGCTAAAAGAATATTATATTTCTATTTTGGATGCTAAAAAACTACCATTCAAAATTATATCAATAGCAATTGATATTAGCCAATTAAAGGAAGAAGAAACTAAAAATAGCAGTCTGCAAAAAGAATTAGAAAACCTGGCCAGCGAGGAGACAAAAACTATAAAAATAAAGCCTGGAGATATTGAAAATAAGGTGCTTGCTGATGGGGCTGAAAAGTTATTTCCGAAAGTAGAGCTGGATAAAGAACTTAATTTTGAAAAGATTAATGATTTGTTTTCAAAGAACTTTAAATTTACTTTAAAAGATTTAAAAGGAAAACCTTTGACAAGAATAATTACATCAAAAGAAACAGAAAAGCTTTATTCTATTCTTGATGGTTTAAAACCAGGACAATTTGAGCAATTTGATGTCGAAATTGCAGACAAAGAAAAGAAAACGGCATGGTATAACCTCAAACTTATTCCGGTAGGCAAGGTTGAAATTGAAAAAGTGATTATCTATTTTATTAAGAAAAGTTCAGATGTCGGAACTATTGTAAAAGATGATAAAAAATCAAAAGAAGAGCTTAAAGCTAAATCAAAAGAGTTAAAAGAAATTGAAAATAGAATAAATCAATTGAAAAAACAATCAAGCAAAATAGCAGATGAGTATTTAGATTCTGATGTTGACAAGCTTTATAATCAATGGCTTAACAATATTAAAAAAGAGGATTAGGATTGAATAGAAAGGTTAATAAAAATTAAAGAAAAAGAATACTTGAGTTTTGGTAAAAATTTTGCTGTAAAAAAAGAAATTAAAAGAATGTCAAATACCTCACCCAAAAAAAATAATGGTGTCAGCTCATTTTATAGCGATGAGTTTGGTAAATCTATTTTAAAGGGGTTCTCCATTGGCGAAATAACTCTTTATGGAGTACTGGCTGGATTTATTTTTCCTGTCATTGCATGGTCCTATGAGTTTTTTTTCAATGCAGTAACTTTTGGGGGTGTTTGGCAAATGCATTTGCATAACCCACTCCATTTTATTATTGATACTGCTCCTTTCATTCTTGGTGCTGCATCTTACATCATTTCTAAAAGAACATTGACCCGAAGAATGCAGCTGCAGAAAATGATTGTTGAAAGAAACAATGTGATCCAGCGAAATGCTGAATTGGCAAACCGTATTGGAAAAGGTGAGTTTGATGTTGAAACGGATCATATTGATGAGTCGGATAAGTTAGGAAAGGCGCTGTTATTGATGCTTAATAACTTAAAGGAAACCTCTGAAAGAGAAACAGAGCAAAACTGGATTGCCAGGGGAAAAGAGAGTGTTTCTGATGTGCTGCGTCAACAAAATAATATTCCTGATTTAGCTTTCAATACACTAGTTAGCCTGATAGACTTTACCGAGACCGTGCAAGGTGCTTTTTATGTGTATGATGATGAAAAAGAAAAGTTAAACAATATTGCCACTTATGCCTATGGTCGAAAAAAATACGTGAACCAGGAGTTTAAAATTGGTCAGGGCTTGGCCGGGCAGGCAGCTTTTGAAAAAGAACTAATTTATCGTACAGAAATTCCTGATGACTATATTACATTAACCTCAGGTATTTTGGGAGACAAAAAACCCAGTTCCATTCTAATAGTGCCATTGATAAGTGATAAAAAACTTCAGGGTGTTATTGAGCTGGCTTCGGTTTATGAAAATATTCCAAAGAAAACAATTTCGCTTATTAAAGAACTAAGTGCAATTATAGCCCAAACATTGTTTAACCTAAAGGTTAATACCCGTACAGAACATTTGCTCGAAGAATCGCAAAAATTGGCAAATACCCTTAAAAGAAACGAGGAAGTATTAAGACAAAATGCCAAGGACATGAAACATACGCAACTTGAGTTGCAGCGTTCGAACCGTAACCTCGAAGCACAGATTGAAGAGGTTGAAAGAGGTCAAAAAAGAATTCATTCCTTGCTCGAAAATGCTTCTGAAGTTATTTCAATTTATGATAAGCAAGGTATTGTGCAGTATGTGAGTCCCTCGGTGAAAACAATTTTGGGTTATGAAATGGACGAAATGTTGGGTACCAACAGGTTTGAAAGAGGTGAGTCTATTTTATTTGATGCTTTTAAAGAGCTACTCGAAAATCCTGAAATCACAAAAACCTTTGAGTACCGATACGAGAAAAAAAACCATGGTATTGTTTGGCTTGAAACCACAGGCAGAAACCTGGTTGATAATCCGGCAATTGGTGGAATCATCTTCAATACCAGGGATATAACAGTGCGAAAGGTGGCAGAAGAGGCCCAGCGGATGAGTGGTGAAATGCAAGCCCTTTCTGAGAACTCTCCTGATATGATTGTACGTTTAAACCCCGAAGGACAGTTCTTTTATGCTAACCCAATAGTTGAAAAGTTAACTGGCGTTCCCAGGGCGGGACTGAAACAAAAGAAAATTTCAGAAATTCAGTTCAATCCTGAAATCATAGAGTTTTTTACAGATGGGATTGAAAACGTTAAATTAACTAAAAGGAAGTACGAAGGAGAAAAAATGCTCCCAACTATGGAAGGTAAAAGAATCATGCAGGTAAACGTGATTCCGGAATTTAATAAAAACCATGATGTTGAAACTATCCTTTTTGTTGCGCATGATATTACCGAAAGAAAAGGCATTGAGCTGGAGATTGAAAAGAAAAACAAAGCAATTACAGAAAGTATAAATTATGCCCAAAGAATACAGTCGGCAATTATTCCAGATACAAAACTGATAAAACAATTTATTCCAAACTCGTTTATCTTTTACAAGCCAAGGGATGTGGTTAGTGGTGATTTTCCATGGTTTTTCCCACATAAAGATTATATGTATATTGCAGCAGTTGACTGTACAGGGCATGGTGTTCCGGGAGCGTTATTATCATTCATTGGATATTTTCTTTTAAATAGTATTGTTGATCATGATAGGGCACACACCGCAGGGCAGGTTCTGGATATGTTGCATAGTGGCGTTCGCAGAACATTAAGGCAGGATGCAGATGATGCAAGTGCGCGCGATGGAATGGATATTGCACTTTGCAGGATAAATTATAATAAAAAAGAATTACAATATGCCGGGGCACATCGGCCTTTATATTATTTAAGTGGTGATAGCCTGGAACAATACAAAGGAAATAGTAAAGCAATTGGTGGAATTCCGCCCAGAAGAAAAGAGGAAGAGGATTTTACAACATATACAATTAATTATAAGCCAGGGGATAGAATTTATTTCTTTTCTGATGGATTGCCTGATCAAATTGGAGGTGATTCAGGTAGAAAATACCAGGCAAGAAGGATTAGGGATGCAGTAATAAAGTATCAAAGCATGTCAATGGAAGATGTTGGTAAGTTTTTTGTGGAGGATTTTAGGGATTGGAAAGGTGACCAAAAACAAATTGACGACGTATTATTAATAGGGATTGAATTTTAGTCTAGTAGAAAGTAATAAAATACATGTTTAAAAAAAGCAAAAAGTGTAGCTTTGTAACAGTTTGAATGTTAGCTTTTTGTGGGTTTGTTTGAAAAGTTGAAATAGTAACAATTATAAAAAGAGGAGGATTGAAAATTTAATAATTCCTATTATTTTTATAGTTAAAAGAAAATTAATATCTTAGATTCAAGTAAAAAGTGTTATTTTTGATGACCAAATAATGAGTAATCTTTAAATAAAAGTATTGCATCATTATCCAATAATTTGATTATGGCCAATTTGAAAGACAAAAAGGAATCATTGGACTTTGTGTACGACTTTTATGTTAAGATGAAAAAGAACAACATTAATCTGGCATACGAAGGGGAAATAACCCACCAGATTACAAAGGCTTTTACATCATTAACAGAAAGTAGTTTGGCTAAAGAGGATGACTTTAACACAGTTCAAAAAAAAGTATTCCACGTAATGGTTGAATGCCTGCAAAACATTAGTAAGCATGCAGAAAACCGAAACAGCATTATTACATCAAAAGATGGACGGGGGATTTTTATGATAAGTAAAGACGACACGGAATATAATGTAACAACTGGAAATGTTATTAATAATGACAAAGTCCCTAAACTAAGGGATATGCTCGAAAATATTAATAGCCTTGATAAAGACGGGCTTAAAAAACTGTACAAGCAACAAATGCGCGAAGGAAGACTTTCCGACAGAGGCGGGGCAGGACTTGGCTTTATTGATATTGCACGAAAGACTGGACAAAAACTTATTTACAGTTTTTTAAAAATCAATGAAGAACGTTCATTTTTTGTTTTAACTTCAACTATTTCAAGACTAAAATCATAAATAATTTTTATTATGCAAGCGATTAAGATTAAAGGTTCAGACGATACTCCTAATGTAATTCTTGATAAAGACAATAATATCTTTGAAATTTCTGGACGATCGTTACCAGAGGACGTTGCTGCTTTTTACGAACCAATCCTTGATTGGTTAGACGAGTATTCTGAAGATCCGCTAGAAAAAACAGTTTTTAATTTCAAACTGGAATATTTTAATACAGCTTCATCAAAATTGCTTCTCGATGTTTTGTTAAAACTCGAAGACATGTATGACGATGGTAAAGACATCCTGGTAAGATGGCACTTTCCGGATGATGATGAGGATATGGAAGAAGCAGGAGAAGAATATGCAGACATAGTAGAAGTTCCGTTTGAACAGGTAAGCTACACTATCGACTAACCTTGCCCATCTCATAGAATCATTGATAAACTTTTAAATTAACTAAATGAGTGAGGAAATATTAAAGGCATTAATGCAGCTTTTTGCTATTATTGCAAAGCAAGATGAAGGCGTAGAGCATAACGAGTTGGCCTTTGTTGAAAGTTTCCTTACTTCTCAGTTAAAAGAAGACGATGTTAGAGAATATCTTGGACAGTTTAAAAAGCAGGCAGGTTACGGCGAAGATAGAGGGAGTAAGCGCTTAGTTGCTGTAAATGAGTCTGTTAGGGTTCTTGGTATATGTCGTAAAATTAACAAACGCCTAGATCAAAAACAAAAAGTAGTTGTACTTGTAAGGCTTTTTGAATTGGTTAATGCCGACAAAAAGTTCTCTGAACAACGTATGGCAATTATTAAAACTGTAGGTCAGGTATTTAATATTTCCCAGGATGAATTTCGCAGTATTGAAAACTTTGTTATAAAGGATGAATTAAATGAATTAGACGATGAATCTATTCTAATTATCAATGATAAAGATTTCGAAGGTACTAGTCAACATATCCTATCTGAATCGCTTGATGGGAATATACTAATTCTGAGGGTAAGGAGTACCGAATTATACTTTTTAAGGTATACCGGAAAACAGGATGTTTTTCTTAATGGACTGGGGGTTTACAATAACAGAATTTATTTATTTGCAACCGGGAGCACCGTAAAATTACCAAAAGGCAAGCCGGTTTATTATAGCGATGTGGTATCAAAATATTTATCTGATATTAGTACCACAAGGCTTAGTTTCAATGTTAAAAATGTAAGTTACAGGTTTCCTTCAGGTAATCTGGGGCTTAGAGACATTAGCTTTTCTGCAACCCAGGGTAAATTGGTAGGTATAATGGGAGCCAGCGGTGCCGGTAAAACTACCCTGTTGAATTTATTGTCAGGCATTGCCAGTCCTTCAGAAGGAGCAGTAATCATTAACGGAATTAACTTTCACCAGGATCATGAGCAACTTGAAGGGGTTATTGGATATATCCCTCAGGATGATCTTTTAATTGAAGAGTTGACTGTTTTTCAAAACCTATACTACAATGCTAAGCTTTGCTTTAGAGACAAAAGTGAAGAGGAAATTGTAGAAATGGTTAACAAGACATTAACCAGTCTTGGCTTATTTGACCGAAAAGACCTTAAAGTTGGATCACCAATGAATAAAATGATTAGTGGTGGCCAAAGAAAAAGACTAAATATTGCCCTTGAGTTAATCAGGGAACCTTCTATTCTTTTTGTCGATGAACCAACATCAGGTTTATCTTCAAGAGATTCAGAAAATGTAATGGACCTTTTAAGTGAATTAACATTAAAAGGCAAATTAATATTTGTTGTTATCCACCAGCCTTCATCGGATATATACAAAATGTTCGATAGCATGATCATTCTTGATCAGGGTGGGCATATGATTTATTATGGCAATCCGGTTGAGGCAATTGTTTATTTCAAACAGATTGATAATCAGATAAATAGCGAGGTTGGAGAATGTCCTACTTGCGGTAATGTTACACCTGAGCTTATCTTTAACATTGTTGAAGCACAGGTGGTTGATGAATTCGGGCAATATACAAATACACGAAAAATAGCACCCACAAAATGGGACGAACACTACCGGATACATCGAAACGAAGAGGAGTTGTTGGTTGAAGATGTTGAAGAAGAACCTCCCAAGGGATTACACATTCCTAAATGGTTACGGCAGTTTAGAATTTACACCATAAGAGATGTCTTATCCAAGATAAGTAATACACAATATATTGTGCTTAACCTTTTAGAAGCACCTCTTTTAGGGTTCATACTTTCATTTATAATACGTTACATTGCCGATCCTCATTCGTCAATTTATATCTTTTATGATAATGAAAATATCCCACCATACATTTTTATGAGTATAGTGGTTGCATTGTTCCTTGGTTTAACAGTGAGTGCGGAAGAAATATTCAGGGATCGAAAAATACTGAAAAGGGAGAAGTTTCTTAACCTGAGCCGTTCAGCTTACCTGTTTTCAAAGATCTCAATATTAACAACAATATCAGCCATTCAGGCAATATTATTTGTATTGGTTGGTAACACAATACTTGGGATAGCCGACATGTATTTTGAGTACTGGATGGTTCTCTTTAGCACTTTTGTTTTTGCAAACATGATGGGCTTGGTTATTTCATCCACTTTTAATTCGGCGGTGACCATCTATATTTTAATCCCCTTGCTAATGATTCCACAAATGGCATTAGGTGGAGCAATGTTTAGTTTCGATAAATTGAACAGGTTTTTAGGTTCAGTAGGCCGGGTACCTATGATTGCAGAGGTGATGGCATCACGTTGGGCTTATGAAAGTTTAATGGTGCATCAATTTGTTAATAATAGGTATAATAAGGTTTATTACGAGATTGATTTTGATAAAGAAAATGCAAGTTATAAAACTGTTTATTATCTTCCTGAATTAAATAATATTCTTAGTGAAAGTCTTGAAATGATTGATGATTATGGGACTGAAAATGACTCAATTAACGAAATTCTGAATGGTAATTTTGCATTACTTAAAAATGAGTTAGGAAAAGAGTCGAAAAGGTTACCTGAAATGCCATTTGAAGATGATGATTTACTGACTTTAGAAACTTTTGATGAAGATGCCGCTGTAGAGATTCAAGCGCAAATTGCTACATGGGATAATTATTATGGAAAGGTTTTCTATAAAGCGGATAATACAAGGCAAAAGGTAATTAACTACCTTGAGGAGAAAAAGGCTGGTTATACAAGAAATCTTAGGAAAAATTACAATAATGAGAAACTCCAGGAAATTGTTAAAAACACTTACGAGAAAAATAAAATATTAAGATATAAGGATGAATTGATTAGGCAATATCAGCCCATCTATTATGAACAGGATTATTTTGGAGGCATTGGAATTCGAAGTCATTTTTATGCTCCCAGAAAGGTAGTTTTAGGCACTTATTTTGGTACTTTCTGGTTCAATATTATTGTAATATGGGTAATGTCCATTTTGTTGTATTTCCCACTCTATTTTGATCATCTTAAAAAAATCATTGAATTCTTTGGTGATTTTGATTGGGAAAGGCTTGTATTTTGGAAGAAAAGTAAATAGTTTCACCTGTTTTTGATAAGGACAGATAAGGTTTTTTTACTTGTTTATTTTTAATATCTTTGAAAAATAATCATTACATTTGAATAAATATCGCAATTGGCAAAGCATGATTAAGAACATTTTTTATCTATTTATATCTGGTTTTTTTGTAATTACATTTAGTAGTTGTGGTGGAGGAAATGATGAGGAAATTCCTATTGATGATAGTCTTTTTGAAGAAGATGTTGTAGTAGTTTCAGAGGCTGAAATTGATGATATTATTCAAAGTTTACCATCACCCGCCGAAATGGCTGCTTTGATTGAGTCTTTAGGTGTACCGTTTTCAAAAAGTTATTTAGCATCACCTGAGCAGGCTGATGATTATGATACTAACTTTAAGAAAGCATTGGGGCTTGGGATATTGAGTGCAGATTTAGGGTATTTAAATGTATATGCTCAAACTAATGAGAGTGTTAATTATCTGGCAACTATCAGGAAAATATCTGACGACTTGAATATAGGTCAATTTTTTGATTTTCAAACACTTAAACGCCTTGCTTCGAGCAATGAAAACATGGACTCATTAATGTTTTTATCGCAAAACAGCTTTCGTGAAATGGACACCCATTTAAGAAAAAATAACAGGAGCAACTTAAGTGCCTTGGTGGTGACTGGTGTTTGGATGGAAAGTATGTACCTACTTACCCAGATTGTAAAAGATGGGACGGATGATAAAGATTTAACAGACAGGATTGGCGAGCAAAAAGTAATTCTTGAAATGTTAAATAAAGTATTACAAGTATATAAAGTTCAGGATAAAAACTTTAAAGAACTGGCAACTGATTTTGAAGAACTTTCAGCCGCCTACGATCAGATTGAAATTACTATTGAACCAGGGCCAGTTACTACGGTAATTATAGATGGCATTGAAGTAGTGACAACCGAAGACAAAAGTATTGTAGTAATGTCGGAGAGCCAGTTAAATACAATATTAAGTTTAGTTGAAAAAATTCGTAATAAATTAATCTCTTTATAATATGAACAGAGTAATTTTTTCTTTAATATTTATCGCGTTCATAATTGGTGTAGCACCTGAATCGACAAATGCTCAGTGTAAACAACAGGTGGTTTATAATTGTGCTACAAATAATGGAAAAGCAATTTACCTTCGTGATTTTAATACCAAACTACGAAAAGCAAAGAATGGTGAGTCAGGTACTAAATGGGCTGTTGTATTGAATAAGGGAACACACTATCGCTTTAACCTTTGTGCCCAAAGTGGTTTTGAAAAGAGTGTTGTGCTTACTCTTTTTGATTCAAAGCATCCTGAAAAAACAAATCATTATGCTCAAACAAAGTCAACAGGGGATCCAAAAACAAATAATCGTTTTGATTTTATTTGTCAAAAATCCGGAACCTATTATGTTTCAATAAGGTTTAAACCAAATGTTGCAGGTAAAAAATCATGCGCAGTAGGCGTACTGTCGTTTGTTGGTAAAAGCAGAAGATAAATTTATATTTATTAAAAAGATATATTTAATGAGCTTTTTACTTTCTTTTGTAAGAAGGTAAAAAGCTTTTTGTATTATAAATATTTCTTCAGCAACATCTTCATTTCAATTTGTAATTCAAATGCTTGCTCCCTTGCCATATTGGCAAAATTTGCATCCGTTCCGGCAAAAATAATTCCACGTGATGAATTAACCAGCAAACCACAACTTTTATTCATTCCATGTTTTGCAACTTCTTCAAGACTTCCACCTTGAGCTCCAACTCCGGGAATTAATAAGAAATGATGAGGGATGATTTTCCTGATCCTTTTTAAGTGGTTAGCCTGGGTTGCACCAACTACATACATCATGTTTTCTTTGGTTCCCCATTCGAGCGATTTACGTATTACCTGCTCATAAAGGTATTCTTGCGATTCGGCAAGATAGTTGAACTGAAAATCCTGGGCCCCTGTATTGGAAGTCAACGCCAATAAGATGGTCCACTTGTTTTCGAAAGATAAAAACGGGCTGACTGAATCAACTCCCATATAGGGAGCAATGGTGATGGCATCGCAATCAAGCTCTTTTAAAAAGGCCTGGGCATATTGCTCCGAAGTATTACCAATATCACCTCGTTTAGCATCCGCAATTATTAATACTTCAGGGTACTTTTTAAGGTAATCAATTGTTTTTTGTAAACTCTGCCAGCCTTTTATCCCCCTACTTTCGTAAAATGCAGTGTTAATTTTGTAAGCAACCACTAAATCCTGCGTGGCATCAATTATTTGCTTATTAAATTCAAATACAGGATCCTCTTTTTCATGCAAAAAAGCAGGTATTTTTTCTATTTGGCTATCAAGGCCAATGCACAAAAATGTTTCTTTTTTTACAATCTCAATTGCTAAATCTGTGTATGTCATTGTTTTAGGAATTTGGAATTAGAACCTAGGAATTAGAAACTAGAAATTTGTTTGGAGTGATTTTCCCCGAAAAACTAATTTCTAATATACTAATATACCAATTTCTAATTTAATTATGCATCAACTTCGCTTTCTTTTAAACGTTCTGCATTTTCAGCCATTTGCAGTTTGTCAATAATTTCGCCAATATCACCATTTACAATATTTGGTAAATTGTACATTGTCAGGTTAATACGGTGGTCTGTAACGCGGCCTTGAGGATAATTATAAGTTCTAATCTTTGCAGAACGGTCGCCGGTTGAAACCATTGTTTTTCGCTGAGAGGCAATTTCATCCATGTATTTTTGATACTCAAGGTTATAAAGACGAGTTTTCAGCTCTTTCATTGCCTTATCGAGGTTTTTCAACTTCGACTTTTGATCCTGACAGGTTACCACAATGCCTGATGGAATATGAGTAAGACGAATAGCCGAATAGGTCGTATTTACCGATTGCCCTCCAGGACCTGACGAACAGTATTCATCTCTTTTGATGTCTTCAGTTTTAAGTTCAACATCGAACTCCTCAGCTTCGGGTAATACGGCAACTGTTGCAGCTGATGTATGCACCCTGCCTTGAGTTTCGGTTTGTGGTACACGTTGCACACGATGTACTCCGGACTCATACTTTAAAATACCGTACACGCCATTACCTTCAACACTAAATACGACTTCTTTGTAACCACCTGAAGTACCTTCCGAAATATTTGAAATGCTTGTTTTCCAGCCTTTTGATTCGCAGAATTTTTGATACATTCTAAATAAATCACCAGCAAAAATACTCGCTTCGTCACCTCCTGTTCCAGCCCTTATTTCAACAATGGCATTTTTACCATCTTGTGGATCCTTAGGAATAAGTAGGAGCTTAATTTCTTCCTCTAGCTTTGGAACCTGTTCATTTAGTTCTTCCAATTCTTCCTTGGCCATTTCTTTTAATTCTGCATCATCTTCTGTTGCCAATATTTCTTTTGATGAACTTATGTTACCAAGAACATTTTTATAACTCTTGTAGGCTTCAATAAGTGGCTCTAGATCTTTATATTCTTTGTTAAGCTTTACATATCTTTTCATGTCGGCAATTGTTTCCGGATCGGTAATTTGCTGTGCAATTTCATCAAAACGGATTTTAACGCCTTCTAATTTTTCTAATAGTGTATTTTTATCCATAATTGTATTGTTGAATATTCAATAATTTTTGATATAAAGGGGGCAGGCTTAGTTCTAAAAACTAAGTTAATGGAACTTATTGCGATGTAGTATGTAGTTTCTTGCAAACATCGCTACAAAAGTAGTGTTTTTTTTAATAATAGAAATTACCAAACTCACTTTTAATAGTAAGTTTCTTATTTTCAGAGGTATCAACTCGTCCAATTACTTGTGCATCAACACCAAAGCTTTTCGATATTGCAATAATATCGTCTGCAATTTCTGGTTTGGTGTATATTTCGTAGCGGTGACCCATGTTGAATACTTTGTACATTTCCTGCCAGTCTGTTTTTGATTCATCCTGGATAATCTTAAACAGAGGTGGAACCGCAAACATATTGTCTTTGATAATGTGAAGGTTGTTAACAAAGTGGAGCACTTTTGTTTGAGCACCTCCGGAACAGTGAACCATGCCGTTAATTTGCGATCTGTATTTTTTTAATACTTCGTTGATAATTGGGGCATAGGTTCGGGTAGGAGAGAGCACTAATTTGCCGGCATCAGTGGTTAATTTCTCAATCTCATCGGTCAATTTATACGAACCGGAATAGCAGAGATCTTTTGGTACCTGTGGATCAAAACTCTCGGGGTATTTTTCAGCCAGATAATGAGCAAATACATCATGTCTGGCAGAAGTCAGACCATTACTACCCATACCTCCATTGTATTCTTTTTCGTATTTTGCAGTACCTGAAGAAGACAAGCCAATAATAACATTTCCTGCAGCTATTTTATCGTTGCTGATTACATCAGCCCTTTTCATGCGGGCAGTTACGGTCGAATCAACAATAATTGTTCTAACAAGGTCGCCAACATCAGCTGTTTCGCCACCTGTTGAATAGATGTTGACACCCATTTTCCTTAACTCGGCCAGGAGTTCTTCGGTACCATTAATTATTGCAGAAATTACTTCTCCTGGGATTAAGTTTTTATTTCGTCCAATGGTTGAGGATACCAGGATATTGTCTGTTGCTCCTACGCACAATAAATCATCAACATTCATAATCAAAGCATCCTGGGCAATTCCTTTCCAAACAGATAAATCCCCGGTTTCTTTCCAGTATAGATAGGCTAAGGATGATTTTGTGCCAGCACCATCTGCATGCATGATGTTACAATAATCTGAATCTCCCCCTAAAATATCTGGTATTATCTTACAAAATGCTTTTGGATACAATCCTTTGTCAACATTTTTTATTGCTGCGTGTACATCTTCTTTTGATGCTGAAACTCCTCTTTTTTGGTACCTTGAATCTGCCATAATTTCGAAATTAGCTGCAAAGGTAAAATTTTCTTTTTATGGTGATAAAGTTATTTTAGCTTAGAATTAGTTAATAAGCCTTAAAATGGTGTGCCTGTTTCATTATAGGCTGTTTTAATCACCTTAAATTCAGTTCTTCGGTTTAATTCATGGGCAATTTCTCTTTGCTCATCATTTGCCAGGTTTTTTATAAATTCTTCAGTTAAAATATCACCTGTATTTAAGAAGGCATATTTAGCTGCTACTTTCTTTTTAAGTTTTCTTGGAGCTGATTCTCCATAACCTTTACCAATAAGTCGGTCAGCCTTAATTCCTTTTTTTATAAGATAAGCAACCACAGAATTGGCCCTACCTTGCGATAACTTTAAGTTGTAGGTTTCTGTTCCCCTATAGTCAGTATTAGCAGCAAGTTCAATGGTAATATTGGAGTTTAAATTTAGAATTTCAACCAGTTCATCTAATGCAACTACAGATTCGGGTCTTAAAGTAGTATCATTGTAATCATAAAGTATATTTTCAACAACTATTCTATCGCTTGTTGGCGACATAAATATTTCAACCACTAAATCGGTACTTTTCGTCAGCCCTTTTGTTGATTCGGCAGCTTTTCCTTTTAAAAATCCAGTTTTACTGGTGGTTAATATGTAATCAGTTTCGGGTTTAACCCTGAATTTAAAACCACCATCAGTACCGGAGTTGGTTTCTAAAGAAGTTCCGTCGCTGCCTTCGAGCTTAACTTTAGCCTGACTGATAACTGCATCTGTTGCATCGTTTCTAACTGTTCCTTTTAAGGTAAATACCAGTGCTGGTAGCTCAAATGAATATATATCATCATTTCCTCTTCCCCCGGGGCGGGTTGATGAAAAGTAACCTCTTTCTTTTTTTCCATCAAAAACAATCCCGAAATCATCTGATGGTGAATTGATTGGGGGCTTCATATTAACAATTAGCGGACGGCCTTCATCATCTTTCGTAAGTTTAAAAATATCCAGTCCGCCAAGACCGATGTGTCCGTTTGAGGCAAAATACAAATCACCTTCTTCATTTACATAAGGGAACATTTCGTCACCCACTGTATTGACTGGAGAACCTATGTTTTTTGGTTTACCCCAAGGCTGTCCCCGTGATGCCCTTGTTGATTTCCAGATATCTTTACCGCCTGCTCCGCCTTCCCATTCGGTTACAAAATACAGGGTAAGTTCATCAGGCGAAATGGCAGGATGTCCAACAGAAACACTACTGTCTGGTATAAGAGGGACCAATTCTGGTTGCGACCATCCCGATCCAGCGTAGTTTGAGTAATAAATCTGGCAGCCAATGGCTTCGTTTTTAATTGCTTTGCAGGAGGTGAAATAAATATCACTACCATCAATGTTAATAGAGCATGCCCCCTCATCAAATAATGTATTTACATCGCCATTCGCAGGAACTGGCTCGTTCCATTTGCCTTTTCTATCTCGCATGGTGAAAAAGATATCTGCAAAATTCTGACCTGAATTGTTGTTGAATTTATCTCCAACCCCTCCTTCTCTTGTGCTTGTGAAATAAATAATTGAATTATCTTTAAAAAATACCGGGGCATAATCACTTTGTTTTGAGTTGATTTCTCTCATATTTTCCACTTCATAGCGTTCTGGATTCTCAAGCCATTTTAAAGCTAGTTCGCAGGATGCGATTCCATCTTTGCCTCTGGGATCATCCGGTACTAAATCTTTAAATTGTTCGTAGGTAACTTTTGCATCGGCATATTTTTCGTTCATTTTCATTGCATCAGCAAGATAGCATACTGCCATCGGATCCTGGTAGCGGTTTCTAACAGCCCTTTTGTACCATTTTTCAGCTTTTTTTGGCACGTTCATTTTTCGGTAACACTCACCAAGCTTAAATGCCAGCTCGGCTTTAACTACTTTTGTTTTAGCTTTACTGTATAGCTTTGTGTATTTTTCACTTGCTTTAAAATATTCTCCAGCGCTGAAAATATCATCAACTTTTTTTATTTTTTTACTCTGTGCTTGTAAAAAAGTACTTGCCGAAAAGAAAAGAATAAGGATTATGACTGATTTTACTGCTCGCATTGTTTTATGTTGTTATACTTGTTATTATTGATAAACAAATATACGATTAATTTATTTTATTAAAAGTCGAAAAACTTTCATTTAGTTGTTAGGTTAGGGTATAAAAAAAGACCTGCTAAGCATTAGCAGGTCTTTCTGAAATGAACTTATAACAATTAGTTAAATAATAACTCTCTATATTTTGGCAAAGGCCAAACTTCATCGTCTACTATTAATTCAAGTTTATCAATGTGGTACCTAACTTTATCAAGGTAAGGCTTAACATTTTGTTCGTAAGCATTCCCTTTTTCAGTTGCATCCTCTATTTTGTTTGCTACTTTTCTGGCTTCAATCATCTCATTAACAAGCTTTTTGATGTTTGTGATATGATCTGAGATAGTTTTAATAACTTCAAGCCTTTCTGAAGCAAGATCTTTGTAATCTTTGTCGCCAAATAGTTCTTTTAGACCCTTAACGTTATCAATAAGAGTAGATTGGTACTGAACGCAAGTAGGAATAATATGGTTCATTGCTAAATCTCCAAGTACTCTTGCTTCAATCTGAATTTTCATTGTCCAGTTTTCAACACGTACTTCGTATCTTGCTTCTAGTTCTCTTTTTGTTAAAACGTTATTGTTTTCAAAAACTTCAATAACTTTATCTTCAAGATATGCTCCAAATGCAGGAATAGCTTCTTTGATGTTGGTTAAACCACGTTTTGCAGCTTCATCTTCCCACTCTTTGCTGTAACCATTACCTTCAAATCTAATTTTCTTAGAATGAGAAATGTAATCTCTTAATACCTGGAAGATAGCTTCATCTTTTTTCAATCCAGTTTCAATAAGCTTATCAACTTCAACTTTAAACTCTTTTAATTGATTAGCCACTATTGTGTTAAGAACAATCAAAGGAGAAGCACAGTTTTCAGCTGAACCAACAGCACGGAATTCAAATCGGTTTCCTGTAAATGCAAATGGTGATGTTCTGTTTCTATCTGTGTTGTCTAATAAAATTTCAGGAATTTTACCAACGTTTAATTTAATAGCTGTTTTTTCTTCCGGAGACATTTTTCCATCAGGAACAGATACTTCTAGCTCATCAAGCATTTTAGTAAGTTTTGCACCAATAAATGCTGATATAATTGCTGGAGGTGCTTCATTTGCTCCTAATCTGTGCTGGTTTCCTGCAGACATGATACTAGCCCTTAAAATATCGGTATGATCATGAACCGCTTTTAGGGTATTGATTAAGAAAGTTAAAAACTGCATGTTCTTTTTAGGCGTTTTGCCAGGAGATAACAGGTTAACACCAGTATTTGTAGCCATTGACCAGTTGTTGTGTTTTCCTGAACCATTAATACCTGCAAATGGTTTTTCGTGCAATAGTACTTTCAAATTATGTTTTTGCGCAACTTTTTGCATAACATCCATTAGTAGCAAGTTGTGATCAACACCCAAGTTGGCTTCTTCAAAAATAGGAGCGCACTCAAATTGGTTAGGAGCTACCTCGTTATGACGAGTTTTTAAAGGAATTCCTAGTTTGTGTGACTCAATTTCCAAATCCATCATAAATGCAGATGCTCTTGGCTTGATTGACCCAAAATAGTGATCATCTAACTGCTGATCTTTAGATGCACTGTGCCCCATTAAGGTTCTTTTTGTAAGAGCTAAATCTGGTCGTGCCTGATAAAGTGCATTATCAACCAAGAAATATTCTTGCTCCCATCCTAAGGTTGCAATTACTTTGTTTACATTTTTATCGTAATATTGACATACGTCAACAGCTGCTTTGTCTAATTCGTGTAAAGCTTTTAATAAAGGAGTTTTAAAGTCAAGAGCTTCACCAGTATAAGAAATAAATACTGTTGGAACACACAAGGTATTACCTGTAACAAAAGCTGGTGATGAAGGATCCCATGCTGTGTAGCCTCTGGCTTCAAAAGTATTTCTGATACCACCACTTGGGAAACTTGATGCATCAGGTTCTTGCTGTGCCAATAACTTACCATCAAAACTTTCAAATGTTTCACCGGCAGGTGTCATATCAAAAAAAGCATCGTGCTTTTCAGCTGTAGATTCTGTTAGTGGTTGAAACCAGTGTGTATAGTGTGTAGCACCTCTGCTGATTGCCCATTCTTTCATTCCAGCAGCTACCTGGTCTGCAATTTTCCTGTCAATTCCAGTTCCTTCTTCAACTGATTTAATAACGCTATTGTACGCTTCTTTCGAAAGGTATTTTTTCATCTTTGGTTTGTCAAAAACATTGATACCAAAATAATCCGAAGCTTTGGTAGAGGGGTACTTAACATCTACTGCTTGTCTTGAAAAAAGTTCTTTGAGAGCGTCAAATCTAATTCTTGCCATAATTACCTTGTTTAAAATTTAACTTATGACAGCAAAACTATAAAAAAAATCAAAAACCCCTCTATTTTTTGGATGTTTTTTGATAAAAAAGCGATCCGGATCTGCAATAGTCTTTGTTTTTTGTGTGAATTATACTTATTTTTCTTTTTTGCAGAAAATTAGTGGATTTTAAGAGGGGAGATTAAATTTTTATTATTTTATTGAATCAATGTATTTATCTTTATCTGTTCCAAAGGCCTCAATTTTTTCGTTTTTTACCTTATAGGTTGCCTGTTCGCCAACTACTTTTGAAAAGAGGATAGTATACTCATTGTTATTTTCATCTACCATAATAATCTGGGCTAGGTTTGGATGCTTTTCAGCAGCAAGATCCTGGTGGCAAATTGGACAGTAGAAACCAACTACCTCGCCAGGTTCATAATGTATTAGGTCGTTTTTTTTAACTTTGTAATCTCCAAGCCCTTTTTCAAATAATAAAAGTCCTTTTTGATTATTTTTTGAGTGTATTGAAAGAACTACTTTTGTTCCAATATTTAGGTAACTTCTGCATTTTGGGCAGAGGTAATTGATTTCTTCCATAGTATTTTAGCAATTTGTCAAGTAATATAATGAATATTTGGTAAAAATAAAAATTGTAATACTTAATTTTGTTGTTCAATTGATTTAATGACTCCCTGTTTAATGAAAAAGCTTGAAAATAGGATATTTACAGTTAATGACGAAGCTGCATTTGAAAGTCTGGCGTTGGAAATTTTTCAAATTCAATATAAAAATTGTATTACATATAAAAGGTATGTTGATTTTTTGGGTATAAACGTAAAAAATATCACACAACTAACTCAAATCCCTTTTTTACCCATTGAATTTTATAAAAATCACATAATACTACATAAAGATTATAATGAGACAATTATTTTTTTTAGCAGTGGTACTACGGGTGTAACTCAAAGCAAACATTACGTTGCTAATCAGCAATTGTATCAACAAAGTTTTATCAAAACTTTTGAAGCGTTTTATGGTGCCATTGAAAACTATTGTTTTTTGGCTCTTTTGCCAGGTTACCTTGAACGAGAAGGCTCGTCCTTAATTTATATGGTCAATAATCTTATGAAAATCTCAAATCATCCGCAAAATGGATTTTATTTGAATGAATACAAGGAGCTTGAAGAAAGTGTTAGAGTATTAAAGGAAAACGGAGAAAAGTACATGGTTTTTGGTGTAACCTATGCTTTGCTTGATTTTGCTGAGCAATATAAAGTTGATTTGAGCGATGGCATTGTAATGGTTACAGGAGGAATGAAAGGGAAACGTAAAGAATTGACCACTAAGGAGGTTGATTCGTTGTTAAAAAATAGTTTTAGTTTGAAGCAGGTGCATTCGGAATATGGAATGACGGAGCTTCTATCTCAGGCTTATTCAAACGGGGATGGATTATTTTCAACACCCAATTGGATGAAGGTTTTAATAAGAGATACTTATGATCCGTTTTCCTACCAACCTGATGGGAAATCTGGTGGAATCAATATAATTGACTTAGCTAACTTGTATTCCTGTTCGTTTATTGAAACCAAAGATTTAGGTCGGAAAAACAAAAACGGCCAGTTTGAAGTACTTGGCCGTTTTGATAATAGTGATATAAGAGGTTGCAACTTGCTGGTTAGTTGAGTTTTAATTTCTTCCTTAGATCTTTTGGAATAGCATCTTTATGAACCATAATTGCTACAGTTTTAAGTTGTACATACCATTTCGACATATAAAGATAGCCTCCATATTCGTTCCTGTCTGTTCCCCATGAATTTTTTGTTAAATAAAAAACTGAATTGTTTTTATCTCTGGCAAGGCCTGTTATATGCATAAGGTGGTCATCGGTAGTTGAGTAGTTGTTAAAAGTTTGTTGACGCATGTTTTCAATACCATTTAGTATAATTCCATCCGATTCTTCAAGTGCCAGCACAGCCGTACCATCTTTATGGCTAAAGTCCTCTTCGCTTACATCTCCATCCCAACATACAGAGTAGCCAGTAGAAAGGGCATTGTCCATAATCCTCATTAAATCATTAGGGGGGACATTATAGTATAAATCGTGTGACCAATTATCTGGAATTTCAAGGTCAATTGCCTGATAATAGGGGTATTCTTTATAAGAAGTTAGTTCCACATAATCATCAGGTACTATTCCAACCACTTCTTTGGCAAATTTTACAGGATCATATTTTTTGTTATCATATTTGAATTCTGTTGGCACTTTTCCCAAATAAGTATCAACAACGGTCTCAAATGCTGGTAACCAGGCTGTGGTTGGTTTAATTCCTCTATTGGATACTAAACTTTCCAACATTCCTGTAAGCATACTTGTCATTTCTGGATGGTTGTGCTTATTCATTCCATAATTCAGCCCTTTGTAGAATTCTTCTGGAAGTATTCCGTGTTGTTTAATTACATTTAATACATCATGGGCCTGACCTCCTTGCGAGAAGTTAGTTTTACCATGATATTTCACATACTTCTTTGCTTTTTCGGTATAGGCATGTTTTACGATAAACATTTCAGAAAGATCAAAGCCTGGTTTCCCCATCCTTAAAGCCTCTGTTTCAAAAAAAGAAATGGTTGCAAAACTCCAGCAAGTACCTGTTTTGTTTTGGTTTTTAACAGGCGTAGTTTTTACAGAGTTTGTTATTGTGAAATCAGGATGTACTTGTGCATTAATTGAAACTCCAATTAAAGTAAATAACACTATTAAGGCAATAGGTTTTCTTTTTCTCATAATGGACTATTTAAAGTTTGATGATATAAATTTATTGAATTATCAAAATTACCAATAATTTTTGTTTATTAAAGTTTAATTATCCATACTAATGATGTATTCATCAAATGCTACTTCTAATTCCTTTGATTTAGTTGAATTGTATTTACTACAATTTGTCTTTAAATTTGTATATTTGATAAGGGAAGTGAAAAAAATCTCGACAAATTTAAACCATCTCCGTATGATGACGGGTACATTGCGTATTGCTGTTACATGCTTGTTTTTTATCGTGTTTATTCATGTTAATGCGCAGGTTACCTTTGTGATAGAGTCATTACCTAGTGCAACTCCCAAAGAAGATACTATTTTTATTACTGGTTCATTTAATAACTGGCAGGTAAATGATGCTGGCTATATGCTTCATCCTCAGTTAGATGGTCGGTATTCAATTACTTTGCCTTGTGATAGCAGCCAAATTGAGTTTAAATTTACCAGGGGCTCATGGTTAAAGGTTGAAACCAGTGAAATAAACGACTACATTGAAAACAGGGTTGTTAAATGCAAAGGCCAACAAACCTACAATGCAAGAATTGAAAATTGGCAGGATTTAGGGGGTGTAAAAGAGTTTAATTACATTGTTTTACTATTATTTGCAATTGGGTTTTATGGCGTTTCTATACTTTTTTTTGCCATTCGAATCCACTATAAAATCAGGTTTTTCAAACCTTTCTTTTTTTTATTCAATATTGCTTTAATTGTATTATTGATAGGAGTGGTTTTTTATAACCAGGCGAATTTTATATGGCAGTCGCGCATTGGAATGGCAGGATTGGTTTTTCTTTTTTTGTGGGGGCCATTGTTTCGGTTTTTTATCTTGTCACTCAAAGGTCAAAAAGAAATTAATGTCTCCATGTTTCACTTTTTACCTGCGGTGATTGTTGTTTTATTGGGAATATTGCGTTTTACAAATTTTAAGCCGTTGGATTTTTACGCAGAGGAACTAAATGCTGAGCTCATTGTTGGGAATTTCTTACTTATCTGTCTTGGTGTTTTTTCATCAATAGGCTATCATTTTGTGTTGATAAAAAAAATGAAGCAACTGCATGAAAATAAATCAGAAAATCCTAAAAAATACAGGTTGGTTGGTATTCTTTACTTAATTAGCGCTTCATCCTTATTTTATTTGCTGGTTACTTCTGTCTTGCTCTTTTTTGATTTTAAGGTTGGCGTTAACAATGGAATTGAGCTGATGCTGGTGTTGTTATCGATAATTATTTTTGTTGAATTTTACTATTATTTGAGGTATCCTGTACTTTTTTATAAAAGCACAGGAGGTGCTGTAACTGAAAAATACAATGGCAAAGCACCCATTTATTCGGGTAATAGGGCTTCAGCGAAACAAGCTCTTCAAAAATCATCCCCACAGAAATTACCCGAGGAGCTAACCAGCCAGTTAAAAGAGATGTTAAAAAAGCAAATGCTGGTCGAAAAGGTCTTTAAAGAGCCTAAACTGAATATTGCAACATTGTCCGAAATTATTGACACTAAACCACATATTCTTTCACGCATACTGAATGAACAATTTAACAAAAACTTTCGTGATTACATTAATGAATATCGTATAAAAGAGTTTATTGAGCTTGCTGGTTCTGAGAAATACAAACATTATACACTTTTAGCGTTAAGTTATGAGGTTGGATTTAATTCGAAATCTACTTTCAACCTTGCTTTTAAAAAGGTAACTGGCTTATCTCCCCGCAACTTTCTGAAAGAAAATGAGATAAGTATACGTGATTAATTTTACCAGAAAGACCTAAATTCTAAAATCAGGCTTTTTATTTTGTTTAAATACGTCCTATTTTCTAAAATAAGGCGATATTTTAACTGATTTCCCTCAAATTGCAGGTCTCAATTAATTATAAACTATTATTTATAGACCTATGAAAAAACTATTACTCATGCTTATTGCTTTTGTTACGCTAAATTATGTAGTAAAAGCGCAAAATGATGCTATGATGCAGGCTTTTTATTGGAACCTGCCTGTAGACGAAACTAATTTAAATGGTAACTGGTGGGATAATTTGGCAAGTAAGGCAGATGAATTAAAAGCAGCTGGTATTACTGGAATTTGGATTCCTGCTCCATCAAAAGGAAACTGGGGAATTGTTGATATGGGATATGGTATCTACGATCATTATGATTTGGGAAACTACTACCAAAAAGGTACAACTGAAACCCGTTTTGGCTCGCGCCAGGAGTTAGAGGATATGATTGCAGCAATGCACAACACAGCTGGTGGAAAACCCAAAATCAATGTTTATGCCGATGCTGTTTTAAACCATGTTTATTCAAGTGATGAGAACGAGGAAGTAAATCCTGCTGTAAAAGGTTATGTGTTTGATGAAGCCTATAGAAGTGGGACGCAGTATACTCCATACCCAACCAATGAAATTAAGTGGGTAATTCCTAATGCAGGGACAGGCGACTACTATATCAAAATTAAGGGATACTACCTTGATTATGGTGCCAGTTACAAAGCACGTGCATACGATTGTGAGATTGACTGGACCGGAGTTGGGTTTTCTGGTAGTTATGGTTGGGAAAGCGAACCAAATAATGGTGGTGGACAAACGGATAATTTTGGTGCATCAGGCAGCACAATGAGAGGTTTTATTGGATATCAGGGTGATATTGACGAATATAAGGTAACTGTAACAAGTACTCATGATATTGTACTAAAACTTACTTCAAGAAGTCAGGGAGATGATGGAAGCTGGAATTGGGCCGATCAGACAAATGGATACTATCCTTTTGAAATATGGCACAACGGTCAAAACCTGGCTCCTACAGTCCTTCAGGCAAGAACAAACACACATATTACCTATGTTAATCATACTGGAACCGGCGAAGCTAATTATGTATGGAACTACGATGATTTTCATCCTGTAGATGGCAACGATTATTTAACGGATTGGAATTGGGGTGGTAGTGATGCTATTATTCCTAATACAAAAGGATTTGGAAATGATTTTAACACTTATAGCTCAACAGTACAAACAAGATTAGAAAATTGGGGCTACTGGATGGCAGATGAGGTTGGTTTTGATGGATTTCGTCTTGATTTTGTGCGTGGTTTTCAGGTTGGCTTTATTAGCGATTGGATAAACAACCTTCCGTTGTTGGATGGAAGCCAACGATTTATTGTTGGCGAATATTGGGGCGCAGATTACCGAATTAAAAACTGGGTAAACGATTTGGCTGCAAACGGTGCCGATGCTGATGGTTTTGATTTTCCGTTAAAGAGCTCATTAACAGGCTTGTGTAATGGCGATGCAGGTTTTGATATGCGTTGGTTAAATCATGCAGGAATGGTCAGAAATAATTCAGGAAACGCACTTCCGGGAACCTCTGTTGTTACTTGGTTAGATAATCATGATACCGGTAAAGAGCATGATAAATGGGTGACCAAAGACTGGCATCTGGGTTATGCTTATATTTTAACACATGAAGGGCGGCCTTGTATTTTCTATCCACATTATTACGGAGTTACACTAGTCGATAACCATGATACAAATATTACTGTTTCTGTTCCATCAAGTTTGCAGGAAGATATTAATAAGCTGTTGTTTGTGCGAAAAACTTATTTGGGTGGAGGGCTGCAAGTACTAAGTGAAGTTGGAAACCCTTGGCCCTCTGGCGATGCTTACAATGTTTATGTTGCCAGAAGACAGGGAAATGGAACAAAAGATGGTGCAATAGTTGTGATTAATAACAGCAATTCGACCAAAGGTTTATGGGTAGATGCAACTCCTTCGGGTTATTCAAACTGGTCAAATTCTACCTTAAAAAATGCTTTTACAGGAACTACAACTTCAGTTTATGGTGATGGAAGAGTTTGGGTTGAAGCCCCTGCCAGAAGTTATGCTGTTTATGTGCAATCCGGTGATTATGAGCAGTATTCATCTTTAAAGTCATCATTGGTGACTGATGTGAAAAATGAGCTGGAACCGTTAAAGGCGGTTGAATTAAGTGCTTATCCAAACCCGGTTACCAATTCAACAAAAATAAGTTTTGCAACCATGCAAAAAGGACAAGTGAGTGTAATGATTTATGATCATACAGGAAAAAATGTCAAAGTCATTTACGATGGTGTTCGAGCATCCGGAAATCACGAGTTCACCTGGACTCCTGAAGGATTGGCCAATGGCTTGTACTTTGCAAAAATAAAGGCAGATGGACAAATGCAAACCTTAAAATTGGTATTGAATAAGTAATTTAAGCTAAAACATACCAAACCATTATAATTCATACTTAGCCGCTGATTTTTCAGCGGCTTTTTTTACATTTGGAATCTAATGATAATGGTTGTTAAGTGAAAAAAGATGTACAAAATATCTTAATCATCCCTGATAGTTTTAAAGGCTCTCTTAGCGCTGCAAAAGTTGCTGCTATAATTGCAAAAGAACTTGAAAAAAGTGAAATTCCAATAGCTGTAAAACAACTTCCATTGGCAGATGGGGGTGAGGGCTCATTAGCAGCTATCCGGCAAAGCAATAACTTTAAGGAAATAAAACTTACTGTTTTCGATCCTTTGATGAAAAAGGTTGACGTAGTGTATTTGTTTGATAGTGAGAAGGATATAGCTTATATTGAACTAGCCCAAGCTTCAGGTTTTCATTTGATTGTTGATACACCGGATATCATGCATTCAACAACCTTTGGAACAGGACAACAAATAAGACATGCAATTGAAAAGGGGGCACAAAAAATAGTGCTGTTTATTGGTGGAAGTGCAACCAACGATGCAGGTCTTGGTATTTTAGATGCTTTGGGTTACAGTTTTTTTAATCGGGCTGGTCAAAAAATAAGGCCCTTACCTGTTAATCTTTCAAAAATTGAAACTCTTAGTACCTCTACTTCAGTTCTGAGAAATAGCAATGTTGAAATAATTATTGCAGCAGATGTGACCAACCCTTTTTATGGTTCTGACGGTGCAGCATTCGTTTACGCACCACAGAAAGGGGCAAGTACAGAGGAAATAGTGTTATTAGATGCTGGATTAAAACATATTGCTGATTTGATTTTACAAGATTATAATATTGATTTGCAAGATATTGAAGGGGCAGGAGCAGCTGGTGGAGTAGGAGGGGGGCTTTGTGCCCTGGCAGAAGCTAAAATAGTTTCGGGAGCCGAATTAATTTTTGATTTGTTGAATATTGAAGAAAAAATTAAAGATGCTGATATTATTATTAGTGGTGAAGGAAAAATTGATCAACAAAGTTTGAATAACAAATTATTATGTAGTATTTCTAAACTGGTTAAGAAATATAATAAGCAGCTTTGGGCAATTTGTGGGTATTTTGATGGTGATGAGAAATTGAAGAACTGCTTAGCACTGAGTAAAGTATTTAGCCTGGCAAAAACAAAAGATGAGATTCTAAATGCAATATCGGATGTTGAAAAAAGACTTTTGTTAATGGTTGGTGATATTGTTAAAAACTTGCTCTAAAGTGCTAGTAAATGACACTTTGAAGACTTTAAAAGTTAACTATTTTATTTTTATACACCCGTCAACAATTTTGATTTGGGCACCGTCTTTTACAGTTACTTTACCACAAGAAGTTTCAATAACACATTCCGATGATCCACCCTGGATGGTTACGCTTGCAGTTCTGCTGCTTCTAAATTCCACAGTTTTTGTTGAACCGGCAATGGTTACTTTCATTTCATGAGTTTTTGAATCTTTGTTGTAATACCTGATGGTTACACCAGCATTAATAAATGTTACAACCATAAAGAAAGCAACTACTGTTAAAAGAATTTTTTTCATGCTTTTATACTAAGTCTTTATGAAATATCGTAGAACTGAATTCTATAATGGCTTTGTATATGCCGATCGATTGGCAATTTTGGTTTGAGAGCTTGCGAAGCAAACCAAAGACTAACAGCGGTTCGGTATAAATTTTAGAATTATTAATGGTTAAAATGTAAGAGGAATAAATGGCGAATGGAAGGCGTTTATTGTGCTTTTGAATGATTTTTATAAAAAAAAGGGCTGTCTTGAAAGACAGCCCCCTTTACTCCTTTTATATCATTATTAATTAGTAAAGACCTTCTGATTCATAATCATCTGCAGCCATTGTGTTTCCACTGCTGTCCGTGATTCCATGTAGTCTTAAGTCATATCCAACATAGCTATCTCCAGCAGGTACTTCAAATTCAATAGTTCCATGTTGATGATCAATCCAGGTGACAGTTTGAGTTGGAGTACTTTCCGAAACTCCATTCCAAATAGTAACATTTGGAGTAACGTTTACATCTGCATACCTTCCCGAAAATAATGAGAAAGTCTTGGTAATTGTTCTAGGAGTTGCTTTTAAAGAGTTATCTGCTGTTGTATTTTGCGAGTTAGAAATATCTAGGTCTCCTGCATCAAATCCTGTTTCATCCATAATAGGGATTTCAGTTGAAAATGGGCCTGCTCCTGCAGAGTTAATGGCTCTTACTTTATAAGTAACAGTTGTTCCATGACTTAAAGGCGTCCTTACTGCATCATCATCATAATAGTCAAACTGAGAAGGTAATGTTACATAATGGTCTACCATTCCCTGCACATAATCGGCAGGAGTATATGTGTCAACTAAAATATATTCAGGATTATTATAATCATCCTTAGCATAAACTTCATATCGAGTTGCATTTGATATTCTATTGTACGTGAATCTTATTCCATCACCAGATCTACCATCATAAAAGTCTGCCAACCAATTGGCTCCCATAAGATCATAGTCAATGGCAAATCCAGTTACTTGCACTGGAACAGTTGCATCATCTGAAGTAGTAAATACAATAGACCCACTTGTATTATCATAGGTTTGTGCACCATATACATCATAATTAACCCTGTAGGTGGTATTAGCTGCTAAGTCTTGAGTAGGATTAATTGTGATTACATTGTCTGCATATGTTATATCAGCTTCAACTTCTACTCCACTAACTTCAAGTCGAACATCTCCCAAATTTTCAGTATTGGTCATATCAACAATTTTGTTGAATGTAAGAGTAATATTCGAAGTTACATCAAAATCCTGAGTTCCAACATTTGGAGAAGAGTATAAGTTTGAGCCAGTTAAGCTGATTCTATCGCCAACTCTTGTTAGGTTAACATTGCCATATGCATATGATGTTCCAGAACTTAAATAAATAGTTCTTGAGCTTGTTCCATGAGAAGCTGCATCGTAATACGATTCTCCATTTGCATCAGTAAAATCAAGAAACCTGATAACAGTTTGGGTTGAAGGGATGTTTGAGAAAGTATAATAACCATCGGCATCAGTTGTTGCAGTATATAGTCCAGGAACAAACCTGTACCCATTATCGTCTCGTTTGTATATAAAATTGTAATCAAGCTGTACTGTTACTCCTTCAGCAGGAATATTTTTCCCATTTTCATTTTTATAAATTCGCCCTGTTAGTGAACCATCAAGCGGATACATATTTGGGTTGTACGTAATAACAACTTCCCTGTTTGCTCCACCTCTAATTGTTCCATTATCAAAATTTTCTCCACTTCTAATCGAAGCATTGTAGGTAATGGTTGTATAATTAGCTTTTGAAAACCATATTGTGTATTGGCCTTCTATTAAGTTGCTAATTAAATATCCATCAGTTGCTGTTGCAGTTACAGAATCTTTTTTACCAGCAGCATCCCATTCAACTTTTACGCCATCCAAAGGTTCATCTGTATTTCCGTCAAAAACATGACCTTGCAGAAAGCCAACTATTTTTATTATTTCTTCTTTTTTACATGAGTTCAACCCAATTAATCCAAAAATTAGGAAAACTGCTATAATTTTATTTAAATTTTTCATTTTGTAAATAATTTTAGTTTAAACAAAAGTTTTGATTAGTAATTAAAATGTGTATCCAATTCCTCCAAAGAAATCGATATGTTCAAATTTCAATGTAGAAACACCCGCATGGGCTGTAAAAGGACCAAGCTTAAGAATTGCACCTCCTTCAATTTCGTACCCTTTTATTTCTTCTTCAGGAATAATAGCAGGCTCTTTGTAAGGATAAACATACTCACCATATCCTCCACCAATGAAAATATGAGCTGCTTCAATCAATTGCAAAGAAACTCCCAAATCAATAGAGAGACGGTCAAGATTAGCAATATCTCTATTGTTATACCTTGCTGATAAATAAATACCTCCTGAACTAATTAGATCGTTACCACCTAAAATACCCCCAGAATTGCCAAGTACGCCTCCATGCAATCCAAACACGGCGCTAGTGCTTGGACTATATGCAATGTGAATTAAATGATCTCCATCGCCACCACTGCTTGAAGTTGTTTCTTCCTGAGCATAGACGAAAGAACCATAAATCACTATTGCACAGATAGTTAAAATTAGTTTTTTCATAGAATTTAATTTAATTGAAAAATAAGCCGCAAAACTATTGTAAAAATTTGGATTGAACAATTTAGATTTGATGAATTTTCACTCTTTAAGTATAAAGATGAAATTTTTATTGACAAATAGCCTAAATAGTTTAGATGAAAATATCTAAATATACTTTCAAGTAGCAACAATCTTTCTGATTTGCAAATACTCATGTTGAAATTAATATTGTTTTACATAAATATTTCTTTAGTAGGAATTAATAGACAAAGAGTTAAAGTGGTGGTTTGAGAATAAAGAATGATACTTTGCTAGCTCTATTTTGAAAATAATATTCTAAAGTCTTTTATTCTCAGTATTCTTATTAAAAACCCAAATACAACTGAAAGGAAGATAGTTAGAGTGAGTGGGATGTACCAGGTTTCAAAAATTACATTGGAAAGCAAAATTGTACAAACAGTTGTAAACAATAAAGTTAAATACTTAATATAAGTAATGGGTCTAGTTTTTATTCCAAAAACAACAATTACTATTATCCCTTGTATTAGGCCCATCAATACTTGTGTAAGCATACTACTAAATGCTGCTCCAATAACACCATAATGAGGGATAAGTAGTGCATTTAACAGAATGTTTGTAATCACTGCTCCAAAGGCAATTCTGTTCAGAGCTTTAAGTTTTCCGGCAGCAGTTAAAAGTGTACCAAAAATATAAGTTATTGCAATTCCAATAAAACCAATAATCAGCAAACTAAGCACTTTAGCCGATTCTATAATATGTTCGTGATAAAGTAATTGCATAAACTCTTTAGCATAAAATAGAATTGCAACCGATAAACCCAAAGAAGGAATTATTAAAAGAGCAAAAGAGTGGCTAAGAGTTTCATTAATGGCTTGTTTTTCTTTAATCATTTTTGCAAAAAGGGGAAGTAGAATACTTGCAAATAAGTAGGCTATCATAGATAGAGCATCTAATATTCTGAATCCCTGGGCGTATATTCCTGCCTGAATTTTTCCATCAGGGAGCATTCGTTCAAGCATAACGGCATCAATGCGAGTATAGAATACCATCAAAAAGATTAATATGGCAAAAGGGAAACTTTGTTTTAGAGTGAGTATAGCATTTCCTAGTTTGAAATCAAAGTTTATTTTACCAGCTTTTTTTATTACTACTAAAAAGGCAATTATCAGTGAGCTACTGTAGGCAATTGTTTGGGCGTAGACCAGCCATTCAATTTTAAAACTGCTGTTTGATGGCCACCACAACAAATAACTACAAATTAAAATAAGAATGAACTTGTCAGTTATAGAAACTAGGCTATCTGTTTTAAATAGTTGTAAACCAGAGATATTAGATCTTAAATACTGAGTTCCGGTAATTAATACCTGGTTAGTGGTAAGCCAAATAAGAAGTGTAATCTGGTGAGGTGAATAATCAATAAAAATGGCTGCAACCAAAGTAATCATGGCATAAATAACGCCTAAAAGAAATTTAATGGGTAAAATCCTGCCAACTTGTTGTGCAATCAATTGATGATGTTGGGCAATGTTTCGGTTATTGTAATTGGTGATGCCAAAATCTGCAACAATATTAAAAAGTAGCGAAAAACTAAACAATGAAAAATACAGGCCATATTGGTCAGCACCCACTTTGTTCTGGATGGTTCTGTCAATACCAAAAATCCAGAAGGGTTTTACCAAAAGGTTTAAAACCAGCAAAATAATAATGCTTTCTGTAAATTTTTTTGTCAAAATGCGGCGTTGTATTTCTTTTTTATGCACAAAATATTCTAAGTTCAACAAATAAAATATTGCACTTAACTTTAATTATCTTTGCGCCATTTATTAAAGCAGCAAAAGTAAGAAAATACTTTATTCCATTTATGAAGATTCTGGTAAATACACGGTTACTTATAAAAAACAAATTGGATGGTATTGGCTGGTTCACTTTTGAAACACTAAAGCGAATTACTCAAAACCATCCTGAGGTTAAATTTTACTTTCTATTTGATCGGCTCTTTTCTGAAGAATTTATTTTTTCTGATAATATTGAGCCTATTGTTATTGGTCCACCAACCAGGCACCCGGTTTTGTGGTATTTCTGGTTCGAATATCAAATTCCCCAAATTATAAGAAGACTTAAACCTGATCTTTTTGTTTCACCAGATGGCTATTTGTCTTTGCGTGGCAAAGTAAAATCACTGCCAGTTATTCATGACATTAATTTTTTGCATTACCCCAAAGATTTACCATGGTCGAGCAGGTTGTTTTACAATTATTTTTTTCCAAAATATGCAAAAAATGCGAATAGAATTGCTACAGTCTCTGAATATTCTAAAACAGACATGTGTAAAAATTATGGTGTTGATAATGAGAAGGTTGATGTGCTTTACAATGGCTCCAACCAGGTCTATAAACCTGTTTCACCAGCAACAAGTGAAGATGTGAAAAGGGAATATACCAACGGAAATAATTTCTTTATTTTCATTGGTTCTTTGCACCCACGTAAAAATGTTGCAAATATGTTAAAGGCCTATGAAAAATTTAGGGAAAAGAACTCAGATAGAGTGGATTTTGTGATTATTGGTGAAAAGTTTTTTATGACCAAAGACATTAAACATGCCTGGGAAAGCATGATGTTCAAGAACGATGTCTATTTTATAGGTAGGATGGAGCCTGAGCGGATGCGAGATTTGCTTGCTTCAGCCATTGCATTGGTTTTGGTTTCAAAACTCGAAGGATTTGGAATTCCGGTTATCGAGGCCTACAATTGTGGAACTCCGGCAATTTTATCCAATGTTAGCTCCCTGCCCGAAGTGGGTGCAAATGCAGCCCTATACGCTGATCCATTCTCAATAGAATCTATAACCAAAGCAATGAGCAAAATGGTCAATGAAGAAGGCTTAAGAGATTCACTTGCAGCACATTGTCCCAAAATTGCAGCCAGGTATAGTTGGGATAAAACAGCAGAAAGATTTTGGGATAGTATTACTAAAACTATTGAGGGTCATTGACCAAACTCATTTATAGTGGCATGGTAGTTATCACCAATCTGTTTTCTGCTCTTAAAATTTTATTGTCCAGCTTTTTAAAACCCCTGTTTTTCTTAATTATTTCCCCTAAATCTTCGGTTATAAAGTTATAGCCATACTTTTGTTGAGTGAGCAAAGGCTCAAATTTCTCGGTTTGGGCATTTACCTGAAGCATTTCAGCACCAAAGGGTTCAGCACAAATAAATTCATCTGGCAGTTGATAAACTTTGTTTACTTTGTCAACTCCAATATAAAAATCATCTAGTAAAAGAACGCTAGAACCGTCTGCAAGGTAGTATACAAAGCGGACATAACATTCTTTATTTGTTCTGATATATAATCTCAAAGTGTCATTCTGAGAGTATAGTAGGTTGTCCTTGCCTTTATTAGTCCAAACTTCTAATTTTAAGTCGCCTCCAACAATTTCATTTTCGGTAAAAGTTTTGTTTTTGGTGTTGGCAATAATAAAATTTTCGGGCAAAAAGCTAATTGAATTATTGGTGCAATAATCTTTTTTTAACTTTGATTCAATGCTGGCCTCTGCTTTACCAGTTTTAAAGTTGCGTAAAACAACAATTACTTTCAGGTAATCATTTTCTTCCCAGTAGGTGCCTGTGATAACATAATCGTAAGGATTAAGTTCAATATTTCCACCAAACAGGTTTTGGTTGAGTATATTAAACTGTGAAGTATTGATCAGCTTTTGTTCCAGTTCGCTGTAAAGTCTTTTCGAAAGTGGGCTGCCCATTTTTGTATCCTGGTAGTTAAAACTACTCAGGCTGACAGTGCCTTTTAAACCTGGTTTTTGCATTTTTAATCCATTGGCAATAAAGTAAGCCAAATCCGAAATATTATTTTTTGCAGAGTCTTGCAACAAATTGATACTTTTATCCACTTTTGATTTTAAGCCAATTGTCGATTTTGCTTTTATTGAATTTTCATCAACAATACCTAATGCAGCAAGAATGGACTGTCCTTCTTCAATTTCTCTGAATTTTGGAAGGCATTCTAATAGTTTTGCCAATGCTTTTTGAGTTTGACCATCGGTTTTTGCTTCTTCAGCAAAAGCATACATTTGCTCTAGTTCTTGTAATTTGCTGTTTACCTTTTGTTTGTAATAATTGATTAATTCTGTCTTTTTAACATAGGTGAAAGCATAGGCGGCTTTTTTTCTCTTATCGTAGTAGGTTTCTGATTTTAAGCCAGCTACATCTATTTTTGAGTAGGAAACACTTGAATGTTTGATGTATTCATAAGTTTTAGCATTATTACCTGTGTTAAGGTTTTCCGTTCCACTTACCGTCAGGCTTTTTATTGAAACCTGAACCGATTCAATGAGGTTCTTTTTTGCATTGTTTTTGCACTTTTCAAGCAATTCACTAACATCCTGGTTGGTGTAATTAATTTCTGAGCTAAAACCTGTCAGGTAACTTTTTGCAGGGTAGAAAGCATATCGGTTTTGGTATTTTACCCATTGTGGGGCCTGGGCAAATGTTGTAAAACTAATAACCAGAAAGACCAAAGTTGTGAATGTACATTTCATAGTTTTTGCTTATGATAAGGTTGAAAAAAGATTGAATCACCATTCAGGAAATACACTTTCACTTTTATTTGTAAAAAGTCCTCTTAAATATCATTCAATTTCGTAAAAAAAATTCATTTGATAAATTTATGATTTTTTCGTTCTTTTATAAAAATAAGTTGAGCAATAAAAAAGAATGATTGATGAGTGAATCAATTCCCTTAAAAGCTTTTTTTAAAAATAATGTGATTGAAGCAGGATGCGACGAAGCAGGTAGAGGGTGTTTGGCCGGACCTGTTGTTGCAGCAGCGGTAATTTTGCCTTCGGATTATTACAATGAGGCGCTGAATGACTCAAAAAAACTATCAGAGAAAAAAAGAAATGAACTACGGAAAATTATAGAAACAGAGGCTCTAAGCTGGGCTGTGGCGTTTGTTGATCACGAAAAAATTGATCAGATAAATATACTGAATGCCTCTTATTTGGCTATGCATCAGGCAGTTGAAGGGCTTGGTGTTCCTCCTGAACATTTAATAATTGATGGTAATCGTTTCATGAAATATAAAAATATTCCGCACCAATGCATTGTTAAGGGCGATGCAAAATATCTTTCCATAGCTGCTGCCTCTATTTTAGCCAAAACCCATCGCGATGAATACATGATGAAGCTGCACGAAGAGTTTCCTGACTATGGCTGGGATAAAAATAAAGCTTATGCGACCAAAAAACACCGCGAAGCGATCGCAAAATATGGACAAAGCCCTTATCATCGGAAATCATTTAGGTTAACAGATGATCAATTAAAGCTTGATTTTTAATATGTCCATTATCGGACACTGCTGTTCGATAATGAACAGAATTTGAAACCAATTTGAATTAGTTGTTGAATAATCAATTGAGGCAAATACTTTTAACTTTATTGGCACAAATAATGATGCATTTTGCCTAAATTTGTATTGATATGTTAAATCTAGCACAGGTTTTTGTATCTTACTTTATTTACCTAAACAAAATAAATAATTTAAAATTCGTATTTATGAAGAAGATTGTAGCAATTGTTTTGATTGCCGCTTTTGCATTTCAAAATGTGAAAGCTGATGAAGGAATGTGGTTTTTAGCCTTCATCAATAAAAATTATAAGCAAATGAAAGCCATGGGCTTTAAGTTAAAGCCTAAAGATATCTACGATATCAATCATTCAAGTATGAAAGATGCAGTTGTAACCCTCGATGGAGGTTCTTGTACTGCTGAATTAATCTCAGCCAAAGGGTTGTTATTAACTAATCATCATTGCGGTTATGGCGAAATTCAAGCTCATAGCTCAGTTGAACATGATTATTTAACTAATGGATTCTGGGCAAAAAGTATGGAAGAAGAGTTGCCAAACCCTGGGAAAACGGTTACTTTTTTGGTTAGAATGGAGGATGTAAGCGAAAGAGTAAACGCAGCATTAAAAGAGGAAATGAGTGAGCAGGAAAGGGCTGCTTCTATTAAAAAAATTTCTGAGGAAATTGAAAAGGAAGCAGTTGGTGAAACACACTATACTGCACAAGTTCGTTCTTTTTTTAAAGGAAACAACTTTTACTTATTTGTTTACGAAACTTTTACGGATGTTCGTTTGGTAGGTGCTCCGCCCTCATCAATTGGTAAATATGGTGGCGATACAGATAACTGGATGTGGCCCCGCCATACTGGTGATTTTTCAATATTCAGAATTTATTGTGATAAAGATGGTAAACCTGCTGATTATTCGCCTGATAATGTACCTTACACACCTAAACATTATTTCCCTATCTCTATAAAGGGTGTTAAAGAAAATGATTTTGCAATGATTATGGGTTATCCTGGTTCAACTAATCGCTATTTAACTTCGTGGGGCGTTCAGCAAACTATTGATAATGAAAACTCTATAAGGATTGCGGTACGTGGGAAAAAACAGGAAATCATGAAAAAATACATGGACAAGGATGATAAAACCCGTATCCAGTATGCTTCTAAATATTCTCGTTCTACAAATTATTACAAGTATTCAATTGGGCAAAACAAAGCTTTAGCTGAATTAAAAGTAATTGATGAAAAAAAGGCCATTGAAAAAGACTTTACAAATTGGGTTGCTAAAAACGAGGAGCGAAAAAATAAATACGGTGAGGCATTACAATTAATTGAAGATGGCTATAAGGCGAACGATGAATTGGACAAAGTACAACAATATTGGTTTGAAGCCCTTTATTTAGGTCCTGAAATTTTTGGAGCAGGCTTTGGATTAAGAAGGTTACAAGGTGCACTTGCTTCTGGAAATAAAGAGCAGGTTGATAAAACGGTTGAAGGGCTTAAAGAAAAGATGGATGAATACTTCAAAGACTACAACCAACAATTGGATAAAGAGCTTTTTGTTGCATTAACAAGCATGTACAAAGAAAAAGTACCAAAAGGTTACCTTCCAACACTCTATGCCACAATTGATAAAGATTTTGAGGGGGATATTCAGAAATATGCCGACAAGCTTTATTCTACCTCCATATTAACTGACAAAGCCAGGGCTGAGGCTTTTATGGGAAATCCTACAGATGAAGCTCTTCAAAGTGATATGGGATACAAAGCCGCAATTTCTTGCCTTGAGATTTATTTTGGTGTTATGGGGCAGGTTGAAGGAATAAATACTAAACAAGGGAAAGGCATGCGAAAATTTGTTGCCGGCTGGATTGAAATGGAAGAAGAAAAGGACAAAAACAAACTTTATTATCCCGATGCTAACTCAACTATTCGCTTATCTTATGGTAAAGTTGGAGGTTATAAAGTTGGTAAAAAGGTTTATGATTACACTACAGACTTGAAAGGGCTTTTAGCCAAAGAAGATAAAAACAACCCTGAATTTACGGTCCCCGACAGGTTGAAAAAACTTTACAAAAAGAAAGATTACGGAGAGTATGGTGAAAAAGGCCGTATGGTGGTTTGTTTTACAACCGATAATGATATTACCGGAGGTAACTCAGGCAGCCCTGTATTAAATGGCAAAGGCGAATTAATTGGAGTAGCTTTTGACGGGAACTGGGAAGCCATGAGTGGTGATATTAATTTTGATGATAAGCTGCAAAAAACCATTAATGTTGATATTCGTTATGTACTGTTTATCATTGACAAGTATGCAGGTGCTAAAAACCTGATAGATGAAATGACGATTGTAAAAAAATAAATTTAAAGATTAGTTATTAAAGGCTGCCTTAGGGTGGCCTTTTTTATTAACCTGAGTTCGACGTAAATTTTATACCAATTACATCCTATTTGACCTGTATCCGGATATTAAAAAGGCTTATTCACTTACCCATTCATTAAGGATGATATTCTCAAAAAACAAAGTTAAGGGAGTCGCATATACAAAACTGGCAAAGTGGTTCAATGACGTAACAGATTCTG